>JAIOHU010000194.1 GCA_019912845.1 bacterium | reverse complement strand
GTCCTTATGCGGAGATGAATATCTCAGCCGATGGTAACATGATGCTTGATATTCCGTTACAAGGTAACTACTTCGAGTTGATTTCAACCAACCTTACACCTGCTGATATGAATGCTGGCGTGGTGTTTGGTGATGTTGCTGGTCTGGTGATTGCTTATCAGAATGATGGTGGTGTTTACATTCCACCGTTCATCAACACCATTGGTGATATAGATGTTACTCAGGCATACCGTCTCTTCTGTGAAGCGAATAGTGAACTTGTGATCGATGGTACCCCTGTTGATCCTATGATGGAGTTCAACCTGTTCACACAACAGTGGAACTGGATGGCTTACCCATTGCAGGATCCAGTCTCGATTACAACCGCACTTTCACCGATTGCTGATGTGGTTGACATTGTGAACACGGATGAGGGTCAATATTGGATTCCCAATATTATCAACATTCTTGGTGACATGCAGCCTGGCAAAGGTTACCTGGTCTATGTGAGTGAAGATGTTACCTTCCAGTACAACCAGGGCAATGTGGCACGCGCTGCTGATCAGACACCGTTTGTAGAGGTTCCGACCGTCGAAGGTGCGCCTTCAGCTACCGGTCTTCCTTATGCGGTTGTTGTTTCCCTGAACGATAATGTCCGTGCGCTTGATCCTGCGACCATCGAACTGTATGACGGTTCAACATTGATCGGTAAAGGTGTTGTTCTTGAAGATTCAGACTACACCCCATTGACTGCGTGGGAAGGTTCAGAGGAGCACAATGTTGATGGCTTCACTGCTGGCAACAAGATGACTGTTGTTGTTCGTTCATCCGATGGCAGCAAGCTGCCTGTGACCATTGCTGGTGAGAATGATCCTGTGTTTGGCAAGGGTGCGTATACTGCACTGAGTCTCGAATCAACAGGTCTTCCGACGGTGTTTGCAGTTGATCAGGGTTATCCGAATCCGTTCAACCCGACGATTACAGTTCCGTTTGCGATGCCTATCCGTGGCGAAGTGAGCTTCGCAGTGTACAACATCCTCGGTCAGCAGGTTTTCCAGACCAGTGGCAACTATGGTGCTGGATATCACCGTTTCCATTTCGATGCTGCACAGTCTGGCATGGAACTGGTCAGTGGTATGTACTTCCTCCGTGTTGAACATAACGCTGAGGTGAAGACACAGAAGATTATGCTGCTGAAATAAGGCGGGCTTCGGGCTTTGGGCGTTTGGCTTCAGGCTTTGGTAAAACATAAAACCAAAAGACCGAACACAGCAGTAGTTTAAGATAAATGTGAATACAGAGAGCGTTCCGCAACATCCGTAGATGTTGCGGAACTTCTTGTTTTGTGCTCTTCTGTGAGTTTTTGCGTTTAATGTATAATGCGCTTATTTTCACGTATTGACTTAAACTCAACAGAAAAAATGAAATTCAGGAGGGGTAGATGAACTACGAAAATCTGATTTACACGAAGGACGGTTTTGTTGCAACGATTACGATCAATCGTCCCAAAGTATTGAACGCTCTTAATGTTGCAACGGTTCAGGAACTCGACAAAGCCGTACGCGAGGCGAATAACGATTCTGAAGTCCGTGCGATTATCCTGACAGGTGCGGGTGGGAAATCTTTTGTCGCTGGTGCTGATATCGGTGAACTGGCAAAATTGAATCCCATGGAAGCGAAAGCCTTTGCAACTTATGGTCAGCATGTAATGAACCATATCGCGGGTCTTGATAAGCCTGTCATAGCTGCGGTGAATGGTTTTGCTCTGGGTGGTGGTTGTGAACTGGCGATGGCGTGCCATATTCGTTACGCACATTCAAGTGCCCGTTTCGGGCAACCGGAAGTAAATCTTGGCTTGATCCCGGGATACGGTGGAACACAACGTCTGATGCGGATCGTAGGCTATGGAAACGCTGTTGAGTTGCTGGCAAACGGCGAAATGATCAACTCAAAACGTGCCCTCGATATTGGTCTGGTGAACGCTGTCTTTGATGCCTGGAAAACCAATGATGCCGGCGAGCCTGAGCTCGACGATAAGGGACGGAAGCAGGCTGACATGGATGGTTTCATGGAAGCTGTGCAGAAAAAGGTTGCCAGTATTACCAATAAGGCACCCATCGCTGTTCGCTTTGCCATCGAAGCTGCGAGACGTGGCGCAGGCATGACGCTTACCGAAGGACAGAAAGTAGAAGCAGATCTCTTTGGTATGGTGTGTACTACTTCTGATTTCAAAGAGGGTACGACTGCCTTCCTGGAGAAACGGAAAGCGGAATTCAAGGGTGAATAAAACTCTGGAATTCAAGTTGTGAATTGTACGATTTACGAAATAGGGAAGCTGAAACGCTTCCCTGTTTTTACTTATACTGATTTTTGGAATTATTGTCTCATACTAAACGGCTATATGTTCGTGTTGTTCTGATTACCGCCTTCCAATCAGTCCTGAAATCAATAATACTATTACCTTCCTGGATGCCAGCTAACCCCACGCTGGCATGACGCGATCTAACAATACTTGAGAGAACCGCAATAGAATCAATACAAATGTAATAGTATGAACCGAAATACACTAAAATGAGAATTCAGGAAATCCCAATGTGACCTTATCACCGAGTACCTGTTATTTACTGATCGAGTAGTTGACGGATTTTTTGCGCCAGGATATGTGGTCGAAATGGTTTCTGGAGGTAGGGGGTATTGGGAGGTAGTTCGCCTTTGTTAACCAGGGCGGTCTCGGTGTATCCAGACATAAACAACACAGGTACATTCTGCCAGAATTTACGCAATTCGAGCACAAATTCATCACCGTTCATCTCGGGCATAATGATATCGGTTACGATCAGGTCGACTGGCGATTCCATTTCCAGACAAAGTTTCAGTGCACGTTTTCCTGAGGTAGCGTGAAGCACATGATACCCGAAAAACTCTAACGCCTGAATCACTAGTTCACGGACATCCTCGTCATCTTCAACTACAAGAATCGTCTCGGAACCTGTCGGATTTTCACTGCTGTCCGCTGAAAGAGATGGACGCGTGTATTCACTCACCTCAAGGGAACGAGGCAGGTAAACTTTCATGGTTGTCCCCTTACCCTCCTCGCTGAATACAGTAATCTCACCACCGCTTTGTTTGATGATACCGTAAACAGTCGCCAGACCAAATCCAGTCCCTTTTCCCTGTTCCTTGGTGGTAAAAAATGGTTCAAATATCTGATTTTTCAGTTTTTCGGACATACCTACACCAGTGTCAGACACTGCCAGCATCACATAATCACCAGACAACAACCTTTCTTTCAATTTGGACGACATTTTCCCCTGAAGAACATTTGTCGTTTCCAGGGTTAATTTGCCACCTCGAGGCATGGCATCACGGGCGTTTACGACGAGATTCAGAATAACCTGTTCAAGCTGGGAAGGATCGGCTTTTACAGCAGGGAGATCGTCATCGTAGTAGGTACTCAATTCGATTTGTTCACCGATGATCTTGGTGAGCATAAATTCCATATCGGATAAAACCTGATTCAGGTTGATTATTTTGGGTGCGAGAACCTGCCGTCGGCTGAAAGCGAGGAGTTGTTTGGTTAAATTGGCTGCACGGTCGGCAGTTTTTCGGATATCGAGGAGGTTTGGGTAATATGTCTTTTCTTCATCCACCTGCATTCGTACCAGTTCAACATTGCCCGTAATTGCAGTCAGAAGGTTATTGAAATCATGCGCAACCCCACCTGCCAGCCTGCCAATAGCTTCCATTTTCTGGGACTGCATGAGTTTGGCTTCCATCATCTTCTTCTCGGTCACATCACGTGCGATGCCTAGTTTGGCAGGTTTTCCTTCCCAACGGATTGGGCTGAGGTTAACTTCAAACTCTCGTCTTTCACCAGTATTTGAAATCGTTTTGAGTTCATAGCTCGCAGAATTGGAATCATCAAAATTGTCCAGGCGATCTCGGATAAACTCTTTGCTCTCATCTGCAATTAATTCAATCATTGAAAATGATGGATCGGTCATCTTCTCGGCAGAAAATCCCATTGTACGTGCCATCACAGGATTAACCAGCTTAAACTTACCCTCCTGAATTACATAAATCAGATCGTTTGATTGTTCAAATATATCACGAAAACGTTGTTCACTGATTCTCATCGCCTCTTCAGCATTCTTTCGTTGCGTGATATCTCTGGCAATAACATCAAAACCTGCGACTTTATCATTTTCAAGCCGGAGGGAGGTATTTTGCCCAATCCACTTTATCTGTCCATCTTTTCTCTCAAATGGAAATTCCAGATATGTTGATGGTGTTTTGTGGAGGAGTTGACGGGTGTAGTGCCGTCTGACCATGGCTCTGTGTTCATCCAGGATGAGCTCTTCGTATTTGAAATTATTCAGTTCCTCTATTGAATAACCAGTGAATCGAAGCCCAGCTTGATTGGCAAAGGTAAAATTACCCTTCCGATCAACCATATAAATAATCTCACTGGCACTCTCGACTACCATACGGTATCTTTTTTCCGATTGTTGAAGCTCTCTTTCAGTACTTTTACGCATTGAAATATTTATGCAGGTACCTTGAATCTCAACCGGACTGCCAGTATTATTTGTGATGACGACTGCATTTTCGAGAATATCAACTGGTTTTCCCTCTTTGCTTTTCAGTCTACTCTCGTAATTTCTAACAGTACCTTCAGTGAGGAGTACTTCCAGAAAACTCTCTCGATCGCGTTCCGTGTAAAACAAATCGTATGCATTTAAGCTCAGGACTTCTTGTGGTGAATCAAAGCCAAGCATCCGGGCGAATGCGTCATTGCACTCATTAATTGTCCCATCAGGGGAAGTACCATAAATTCCGGCTACACTCTTTTCGAACAGGTGGCGGTATCGTTTTTCGCTGGTTTCCAACGCAAACTGCATTTGAATCTGACGAGTAACATCCTCTCCAGAACTGAGTGAACCGATAATTTTACCATTTTCGTTACGTATCAGACTGTTGTACCAATGAATGATTTTCTCTTCGCCATCTTTTGTGAGTACTGGATTTTCGCCGTCATTTACTGGTGGATCTGTAGCTTCCACTAACTCAGAAAAATATGCCTTTAAATCAGCACGTTTGCTTTCGGGAATGATCTTTTCGAACCAGTTCTTACCTAGTAATTCCTCTTCGCGGTACCCCAGGATTTCACAGCCCTTGCGATTTATCAGGGATATGCACCCATCTGTGTCGAGTGCCACGATAATAACTCCAGCGATATCCAGGTAATTTTGGGCGCGATCATGTTCTTGTTTAAGTGCATTCGCTATCAGGTGAGATTTTGTGTTGTCAGTGCTGATACATAGCAGTTTTGTTGCCCCGCCATTTTCTTTTACTGGTCCCAATCTATTCAACCACCAGTGAGTAACACCTTCCAGATCACGAATTGGCAGCTCAAGGGTTTGCGCTTCCCCTGTTTTTTTTACTCGTTCCATCAAAGCAAACACTTCTTCACGATAGTCGGTGTCAATCAGATCAAATATATTATTTCCAACCGACTCTTCTTTAAAATATTTTCCTTCAGTTTTGTTAATGAAGTCGATTGTGCCGTCCAATTGCAATATCATTATGATGTCTGGTGCGTATTTTACTAAAGTGCGCCACTTATTTTCTGATTGACGTAATGATTTTTCTGTCCGAACTCTTTCTTCCAGTTGATATTTGAGGTCAGCAGTCCGTGCCCGAACAGTTTTTTTGAGTGACCAATTCCATATTAAAATGCCAAGAATGAGAATGATGATGGGTACAAGGATGAAGCTTAAAATCCGCACCAGTGTCTGTCGGGTTTGTCCTTGTTCGTAAACACCAAACCATTTATTGTAAATCTGTTGATATTCCCCGGTAGCTTTCAGGTAGGTCAAACCCTCATTCAGGATTGTAATCAGACTGTCGTTCCCCTCCTGAACAGCAAAGCAGTAGTCGCGTTCGAGGGAGTGAACATCTATGAAACGGTAACCCAGGTGTTTATGCTGATGTCCGAAATAGATCGCCTGTAATTTCGCGAGTAGTGCAGCATCACCAACACCATCCAGCAAAAGATGAAATGCTTCTATCTGGTTCTCCGCGAGAACAATTTCACCGTGAAAAAGCGAGGTATTAGACAGAAATTCGTGCATGATATCCCCCTCCTGCACGATAATTGTCTGGTCAAGAATATCATCTAAAGTGTTGATGGGAGAATCTTCTCGAACAAAAATAGCATGGTTGACTGAAAGATGAGGGGTTGAAAAATCGAAAAGAGAATCACGTTCAAGAGAATAATATAAGCCGGAAATCATATCAATTTCACCAGCTCGAAGTCTATCAATAACCCTTTGCCATGTATCCAGATTAATTTCAACACTGGTGTTCAGATTGGAGGCGATGGCTTTCAGCAAATCAACAGTAAAACCATCCGGTTCACCATCTTTATTGAGGAATTCATAGGGTGGATAGTCTGAATCACCGCTTACACGGATATTTCCATAATGGTGAGAATAACAAGTCGAAATACTGAGGAAAATAGAGAGAAATGCGATCAATAGATTTGTGCCAAAATACAGATTTCCTCGTGGCTTTATCACTTCCTGATTTCCTCCCGTGAACAATTGTTCTAAATCAGAAATATGTTGATGGATTAAGGATTTCTCATGGGTACAGACAATCGCACAATCAAATTTGGAGCCATTCGTACGCCATCAGTATACCGAGTAAGAGAAACAATCCGGTTAAGGCAATGCGTGTAACCCCAAAATGTTCTCGACTCCACTCTGCAAATCTTTCCGAGGCAACTCCAAAGTATGCTAGTAGGAAAACCACAATCAAGGGCGTGATGAACATCACGTTATAGAGCACCAGGTAAAGTAACGCATTCCCGCTCAGGATAGGATCGTTGAGCATCAGTACAATGGTTGGGAGATAAACCTGCCCGGTGCATGCAGCCTCAAATAGTGAAACAAGCGCACCGATTGAGATTGCTCCGAGAAGCAGGTTCTGAGTTTTTATCCCCTTTCGCATCACACTGTGAATACGACGCTTGGTTTTTTTCCCTAACTGTAATATCTGATCATCGGTGCGACCGCCTGTCTGGTAGTAACGAATTGTATCACGCAGTGCGAGAACAAATAGTATAACGAGGAGGAGGAAAGTGAGAAAGTAGATACTTTTAGAGATGAAACCATAAATTGACAGTGCTTGCAATGCCCGGAAAGCACCAAGCCCCAACAATAGATAGACCGCAAATACAGAAATCGTAAAACCGATGCCGACAATCATCATTTGACGTTTGGTAGAGCCGGCATACCCCAGCAAACTGATGAAGAATACAATGGTCGCGAATGCGCAGGGGTTTAGCCCGTCAATCAAACCCGCACCCAGCACAGCCCAGAATGAAAATGACTGAAATGCTCGTCGTGTCTTAATCTCAGAGCTTTCTTTCATTTGGGGAATGATAGTTTGTATTCGGTTTGTCAGTGATACTTGAACAGCCCGATCTGCACGTTCAAACAGATCCTTCCTGCCCTGGATTGCTTCTTCCCCAATAAACATAGTGAAAGGACTGTGACGATTGCTTACGCCATATTGTTCACGCATGGCAAGAAGTAGGGCATATCCATCTGTTTCATCAATGCTGATCTGGATAATATCAATTTTCTCTGCATATTTGTTTGTCAGTTCTGGCAGTACAATATCTTTAACTCGTTGACAACTCTGGCATCCGGGAGAGTAGAAGAATAGAATCTTCAAGGCATCAGAAGGTGAATAGATTCGAGAGATAGAAGAATATTGTTCGCTAAAATTTGTGTCTTTTTTAGGGGGAGAAGTGAGCTTATTACTGGAAGATTGAGATGGTTTTTCTCCACCAGGAAGCACATTGACTGTCACGGTTAATCTGAAAAGATCACTTTCCTCGCCATCATGAAACACATAGACGATTTTCTCGCAAAGACCATCCGGTTCCTCTTGCAATACGTCAAAATTCAGCAGAAGGTAACCATTCGGATAGGTTTTACTGGAATCAGGACGAACATCAACCGTTATGCAATCACAAGTAACCTCAGCATCGATGGGGCGAATCAGAATCCTTTCACTTTCAGAATCTTGGAAGAAGGTGAGTGTATCCTGAAAATGATCTCCACGATTATGATCGCCATACTCCACGATTGCGCGATTATCCACAACTTGAATAAGTGTTGAAAATGCAGGATTTGGAGCAAATTGAAGCAGAATGAACAGGCAATAGAAGACGACACCATAAACAGTTTTTTGATTATAGGTAAGCAAATAGTTAGAGGTTGGATGTGAGAAAACTTTTTTCATTCGCCCACTGCATCTTTGTAACTACTTAACTTTACAGAATTTATTCGCACCGGTTCCAAAGGAATATCATGTGCATCGGTTTCTACGGACGCGATCTTATGGACTACATCCATTCCCTCTATCACTTCAGCAAAGATCGTATATCGTCCATCCAGATGTGCGAGGGTATCAAGACAGATATACCACTGGCTGTCTGCGGAATTGATATCATGATCTCCCCTTGCCATTCCAACTCTTCCAGGTAGATGTTTTAATTCATTGAATTCAGCAGGGAGCGTAACACCCGTACCATTTTTTCCATATTCACGTCTCTGAGTTTTTGAATCGGCTGTTGTAGGGTCGCCCGCCTGTACCACAAAACCGGGAATCACACGATGGAACTGCACATTATTATATTCGCCCGAAGCAATTATAGCCTTCACACGTTCAACATGCATTGGTGCAGATTCGGGGTAAAATCGCAGAACAATTTCACCCAATGATGTTTCTATAACTCCCACTTCTTCTTTCGACTGCTCGTTTTCCGAGCAACCTGCCCAGCAGCACAAGAATATGAAAAGGAATGATATATACAATACGATTGTTATATTTTTCATTTTGAACGATCAATTTTAGAGTAAATCAAGCATTAAAATACGATCACGATCATTGTAATCTTGATGAATAGTTGTATTTCCAAGAGATCTGAAAATCGACTGAACAGAATCGCCTTGTTTTTCGCCGATTTCCCCCAGGAATACTCCAGGTGTGTAAAGCAAATTCTGCAACACGCTCCTTAGGCTCCGGTAAAAATCAAGTCCATCTGCCCCGCTGAATAAAGCTTCGTCCGGTTCAAACTTTCGCACTGTTTCTGGTAATGAGTGCGCCTCTGAAGTTGCAATATAAGGTGGATTCGAGATGATCAGGTCAAATTTTTCAGAGTTATACGTTCTTACGAAATGATCCAGACCAGTATGCTGCAATTCATATTGAAATTTACTGATTGAGTCATCAGCAGATTCAAACACCACTTTAGCTTCATCATTATAAACTGGAATCAGTCCAGTGTGTTCCGCATTTTCGGCGGATAATTTGAAAGCCTTCTCTGAAATATCAATAGCAATAACCATCTCTGCGATATTTTCATGCAGCAATGTCAGCCCGATAACCCCAGTACCGCTACCGACCTCAAGCACTCGCTTGAATCGTTTATTCTTGCCTGCTTCTTTCGCAATCTCTATGAGACGTTCGGTCTCTGGTCGAGGGATGAAAACCCCCTCACGGCAGAGAAAATTTCTTCCAAAAAAGTCTGTTTTTCCGGTTATATATTGCAGTGGAATTTGTCTGCCTCGTCTTGCTATCCGATCTCTGAGATTCTCTCTTTCTAGTTTTGTCAGGGGACGATTAAAATCAAGATAGAGGTCTATTCTTTTACAACCGAGCAAATCAGCGAGCAGGAGTTCAGCTTCCAGACGTGCGGATTCTATCCCTTTTTGCTGCAGATACTCCGCACTGAGTTGAAGGAAATCGATTAATTTTTTGGGCGAGGATTGCAAGGGAACAGGATTCATTTTTTCTAGATATATGGGGTTACGATTTATCGCTTTTACAAGTGTTACGGATAACTCACTTCGACTTCCACCAGAGATCAAAGAGATAAACTTTACTCGATATCCTTCAGTCTTTCTTCAGCCTCAGCAAGTTGTAATGCTTCAAGAACTTCATCCACACTGCCATTAAGGATTTCATTTAAACGGTAAAGGGTGAGATTGATACGGTGATCAGTCACGCGTCCCTGCGGGAAATTATATGTTCTTATTTTTGCACTACGGTCACCGCTGCCCACCAGGCTTTTACGGCTGGCTGATCTTTTCGCACGTTCCTCCTCCAGTGCCTGTTCATAGAGACGCGCACGTAACACCCTTAACGCTTTTGCTTTATTCTTATGCTGGCTCTTTTCATCCTGGCAGGTAACCACAAGACCGGTGGGAACATGAGTAATACGAACCGCAGAATCAGTAGTATTCACAGACTGACCCCCTGGTCCGCTACTGCGATAAACATCGATACGGAGATCATTAGGATCAATTTCCACATCAACTTCTTCAGCTTCCGGTAAAACTGCAACACTTGCTGCAGAAGTATGAATCCGTCCCTGTGATTCGGTTTCAGGGACTCGTTGAACACGATGGACTCCACCCTCGTATTTCAGAATACCATACGCTTCATCACCTCTTACCGCAAAGACAACCTCCTTGAACCCACCCATTTCACTGGGATGTGAACTTAGCTCTTCGAGACGCCAGCCTTTTGTTTCCGCAAATCGCTGATACATTTTGAATAAATCGCCAGCGAAGATCGCTGCTTCCTGACCGCCAGTTCCTGCACGAATTTCGATAATCGCGTCTCGGGTGTCTTCTGTTGCCTGCGGAATAAGTGCGAGTTGAAGATCGTTGTGAGCACGTTCCAGTTGTGGGGTCAGCTCATCAATTTCAACCTGTGCCAGATCACGTATTTCCTGATCCTCTTCATTCAATAATTCACGCGATTGCTGAAGGTGTTCGTCCAGTTCGGTAACTTTTTCAGCAGCTTGAATGATCGTCCGAAGGCGACGATGCTCTCGTCCCAAATCGGTCATCGCCTGACGGTCTGTAACGACTTCGGGATCGGACATTTTTATTTCAACGTCAGCGAGACGTGAGTTCGCAACGATAACCTGCTTATCTATTAATTCCTGATTCATTATCTCTAATTCCTCAATAACCACAAAAAGAAAATCGCACTTGAATATGCGATTTTAGTCCACAAATTCCAAACGCTAAAGGTATCGTTATTTTTTTGATTTTCTCAAGGGGAAATCCAGTATTTTCCTCACCTGGCGTCCTTTCCCTGAGAGACTTCTTGCGAGATTTTTAGAAAGTGACATGAATTCATTTGCAAACTGATTGCTAATAATGTAATCTGATGTAAGTCGCACCTTGACCAACTCTTGCTACTTAGAGGATTCGGACATGAAAATACTTCTTAATATTTTGGTCGTGTCTATCTATATCACTCTTTTATTCCCTTTGCCTGGTAACGCACAACCGGATATACCAACAGTTGATGCTTTACTCTTCAGTATCTATAGAACTTATGACATCACGAAAAATGATACAATCGTATACCAGGGTGGTCATGGTGAAAATGTTTATCTTTACGATGTAAGTGATCCTGAAAATCCTTCCGGGATCAGTGTGGCTTTTACAGAGAATGCAGCTGGTTTCTGTTCGCCTGTAGTTGATTTCCCATGGCTTTATGTGGTTTCGTCCCGTCTGGAGATATTCGATATCAGCAATCCCTATGACCCTGTAAATGTCTTTCGTGGTCCTGAGAGTGTATCGTGGATCAAGGATATAAATCTCTGGGAAAACTATGCGATTACCTACGAAGATGGTTTAGTAATTTATGACGTGAGTGTCCCCGCTGTACCTCAACTTGTTGTCAATAGAAGGATAGCTGAGAGTCGCCAGACAGAACTACTAACAGATTATCCTTATCTGTATGTAGCAACGGATGGTGATCTGTTTGTATACGATATATCCGAAATTAATGCACCTGTGGAAATTGCGAGTATTAATGCAACGCTTGGTCATGCCTGTGAAGTATTACTTCACAATGATTTACTTTATGTAACTGATGATGATGTTCAGATATTTGATGTGTCTGATCCTGCCAATATCAGTTTAGTTGGAATTGGAGGTTATGATCCTCATCATGCACTTGGGATGGCCATCGACTATCCTATGGGGATCATTTCTGATGGACCTCACCAGATATCAGTTGTCAACATCTCAGAGCCTCCAACAGTAAACCTGATTGGAATGCTCGAAAATCAGGAATATTACCGTCCCTACTGGGAAGGTGTTGTGGCAAAGGATGGTTACGCTTATTTCGCCTTCTGGGACGGTTCAGGTCCTTTTGGATTATATGTGATCGACTATACAGCACCGGATAATCCACAAGTTGCAGGAAGTTATTTGACAGTTGGATTGGTCAAGGAAATTGATATTATCGGTAATTATGCTTTTTTGCACGACTATCAAACCCATGCGATTCGAACAATAGATATTTCAATTCCACAGGACCTTGTGGAACAAGACTCAATCGGGTACACGAATCACAGAATTTCAGGATTTGATCACTACAATAATTATCTGTTCGCAGGATCGTATTCGTCAAACTCCGGACGGATGCGTGTAATTGATGTTACACATCCGGATAACCTCGAACAATTGTATTCCTGGGGAATCCAAGCTTTTCATTCACATGCGATTGGCAACGGGTTATTGTTTGTATCCACAGAAGAACAGGTAGAAGTGTATGACCTTGTTCCAGGTCCGCGTTATCAAATTATTGCAGAAATTCAGGCACCTTCCTTCATCAGACGAATTGCTACGTTCGGAGAGATGGTTGCTTTCCTGGATGATGAAGATGGGCTTCTACTTTATGACACTCATGATCGTACGAATCCACAGCTAGTGGGATCTCTCGAACTGGAAGGACCTTATGGTCCAATAACCATGTCAGCAGATAGAGTCTATATCAGCAACTTGCAACAAGGCGTTTGGGTAATTGACATAACAAATCCGGCTGATCCAGTGATACGTTCAACAATTGAGCCAACCAGCATTGCATTTGTGGCTGATCTGGACTATCAAAACGGTGCTCTATGGGTTACTCAAGATCAGACTATAATAGAAGTATTTGATGTTACAAATGCTGATGAACCTATCATGATTGGTCATCGTGCACGTGGGGATAATATCAGAAAGACTGCTTTAGCAGGAGAATTTGCAATAATCTCAGAAAAAATCCGTGTCGCTTCGGTAAGAACAATAGAAGTGGATGGTCAACATGGTAATGAGCAACTCGAACTTCCATTGCGAAGTAGATTTTATGAACTGGTTACCTCCCCAGTGAGACCAGCATTCCTGAATGCGGAGGATGTATTTGGATCAATTCAAAATCTTAATATCGCCCAAAATGATGACGGTGGAATTCTACTTCCGGAATTGGGTATCAACACCATTGGTACTGTTGACCTGTCTGAGGCATATCAATTGTTCTGCGAAGAACCTTCCGCCTGGGTAGTACAAGGAGAAGAGCTACCAACGGATTTCACCTATTCATTAGCTGCTAATCGCTGGAACTGGCTGGGACATCTTTACCAGCAAAACATCGATGCCTCCACTGCTCTAGCTGAAGTGGAAGGTGCGATAATCATCGCAACTGACGTTGAGGGTGGGGCATGGATACCAGGGTTTATCAATACGCTGGGTGATATGCATCCAGGACGCGGGTTGATGGTATTCGCCAATGCTGATATCACCTTCAACTATCCACAACCTGAACAATTAGCAAGAACGACAATAGCCGAACCTCTTCCCACAGCAGTATCGCCAGGTGTTTCACCAACGGGAATTCCATGGATTGTCCTTGTTGAAGTGGCTGGAGAATCATCGATGGATGGTATCGCATTGCTGGAAGCGCGCAATACGAACGGCGAACTGATTGGTAGTGCAATCCCGATGGAAGGACAATCGTTGGTACCGCTTGTTGTCTGGGGAAAAAATAGCGCCGACAAATTTACTGGGGCACAAACAGGAGAAGCAGTAACCATTCGTGGGCTGGATGACGAAGGTAACAGTTTAACTACGAGTAAGCAGGTAAAGTACTTCGGTAATCCCTATGGTCACATTACTCTCGTGAATACAAACAACAGCAACTTGCCCGAGAAATTCACAGTCTCAAATCCATATCCACAACCTTTCAATCCAGCAGTGACAATTCCCTTCACATTGCCTGGTGAAGGTGATGTGAGTTTGATTGTCTATAATATTCAGGGTCAAGTTGTGTTCAAAGAATCAAAGCATTACCCTGCGGGAGTTAATCGATATCTGGTTCAATCTACGAAACAAGCGAACAATCTAGTCAGTGGAATCTATATCGTAACCTTGAGCTTCAAGGGTGAAAGCAGATCTATGAAAATCGTACTCGTAAGATAGCACTTCATGGAAGATCGCAATTTAGCAATCTAGTCCTACTGATTTTGTTACTGAAATTCATTACCTTGCATGATTCAAACAGGGTAAATTTGAATTGTGCTTATAATGGTTGAACAGATAAATCTGAAACAAAGAACAGAAAAGTTCTCTTCAAACGGTTCGTGCAAGATCGTTTTCAGTTTTCGCGATCTCAGCCTGCTGATACTGGCAATCCTGTTCGTCGCAACATGCGGGTTCGGGCAGGAAAATCCCGATTCGCTTATAGTGAACCCGGTGCAACCGGACAGCGTACGCAGCGATTCTCTGGATACACTCCCCGATTCACTGAACCCAGTTATCTCGGACTCCACTCTGGTCGCAGACAGTTCCCTCGTAAGTGAACATAGAGGTCACCTTCCTGAAGTTATTCTTGTGCTGGATACACTTCCCCTGCCACCTGTCGTAACTGCTGGAATACGCCTCGATCGTAAATCATGGACACGTCAGGGCTACAAAGATGTTGGTGATATCATATCAATATTGCCGGGTGCCTATCCATACAGTCCGGCACTATATGCCCAACCCGCGTACATGATCCCACCGGG
Source organism: bacterium (assembly GCA_019912845.1). Classification (GTDB taxonomy): domain Bacteria; phylum Electryoneota; class Electryoneia; order Electryoneales; family Electryoneaceae; genus JAIOHU01. The sequence continues at coordinate 89,170 of JAIOHU010000194.1, read as the reverse complement.
AATGAGTGCACGGGATGTCGCCTTTGTCTATCGCGGGCGACCCTATCTTGATCCGATTACCGGAAGCGCAGACCTTAGTGCCTTCGCACCGGAGGAGCTTGAAACTGTTGATTTGTTTCAAGGAAATCATCCCGCAGGTTGGATGACCTCTGGTCCTGCTTATACCTTACATACTCCACAGCAATATCCTGTTATACCTGAAGCACGTATCGTACACCGTCAAGGTTTTTACGGTCTGGGTCATGCAGACTGGCGCATCGCGCAATCGTTAACTCCCGCATTTCGTTACCACCTCGGTGTAAACATCGGGGAGTACGAAGGCTATCGTTTGAATTCGTATGCCAACACGAGTCTGTTGCGTCTGGGCGGTGAACAGAACATGGGCAATTTTGGGCGATTTGGAGCCTACTGGATGCAGACTCGACTCGATTATGGTCGTCCCTACACCAACAATGCAAATAGCATTCACCGTAATGACCTCGACCTCATCTGGAGGAGTGGGCTACAGAACGATTCCACCTACTATGAGATTGCAGCCTGGTATACTCGTAATAACCGAGGCTATTATTATCGAGGTGAGGATGGCTTCCAGCTTGGTGGCAGAATGCGAGGAGAAAAAAGTTGGAAACAAAACCGCAGCTATCTCCAGCTTGATCTCGCGAAATCTGGCGCACGTTTTGGCGAACTACCGAAAAAAGTTGAACCAAAAGGAGAACGTGATCAACTGGGTATGAGCGTCGGAAACAATGCTCGGTATGAAAAATTATCTTACACCACGATGCTTCGGGCGGAAATAAGCCGCTCAAATGATCAGCGTGATTCACGGGAGACTCCTCTGATCGGACGTCCCGCTTTTACCATGAATATCGAGTATGGTGACAGTCTCGGATTCGCACTTCTTGGCAGCGCGAACATGGGGTGGAGGTTGCCGGGACTGGATGAAAGCTACGGTTACTGGGCTTTGCATTCACCCCCACGTACTCTTGAACCCTTATACGTTCCAGATTCATCAAGCGTATACGAGGGAAATCCCGACCTTCTTCCTGTCGGCGGGATTTTTCTCGGTGCCGGAAGTATATATCGTCAAAAGCAGGATCGGTCTATCCGAATTATGCTTGGTCAACGGCAGTATTTATCGCCAATCCGTTATCGGCAACTTGAGGACAATACCTGGACAGCATATCAGGACAAGGATATTCAAGGGTTGGAAGTAACCGCTGATGGCTGGCTAGACCTATGGGGACCCTTCTCGCTGGCTGGTGCCTATACATGGAGTAATCTGAAACGAGATGATACTGCGATTCCTTCAAACTGGGGCTGGGGCAGTGCACGATATAACGATCACTTTTTCGACGGACATTTGCTTGTAAAGGCGTCATTTACTGCAAATTACTGGGATAGCTATACTTACCGTTCCCTGGATATTACGGAAAGTGCAATTTTTCAGGAATCAAAAATCTTCCTCAATGGACTTGCGAGTGTTACAATCTCCAACTTCGAAGTTTACTGGGGTACAAACAATCTCCTGAGTGCCTACTACGAACCCATTCCCGGTTTCCCATATACACACCGTGATGAAATCTGGGGAGTGCGCTGGCTGCTATTCAATTAGAACATTTACACTGGAGCGCCACACTCCATAGTGTGTCATCACACCCCGCGTCATCCCGGTGATGAGTTGGGCCGGGATCCAGGAAGCAATTGATATTGTAGATTTTGGAATTATGGACAAGCATTCTCCGCATGGGCGGCATGTATTTTGGCTTGGGATTTATCCCAAGTCTAATAATTCCCTTGAATATCTAAGCCGAGCTATTCCTGTGTCACTTCAGATATATTATCTTCTGATTAATTGATACTCCGTTACCTTCCAGTCGAACAAAATATATCCCGGACGATATGGATGGAGACCAGGAATAATTGTATTTCCCAACATCAAAGACTCTGTCCTGTACAATAGAAGCTATTTCCCTGCCTAAAAGATCATATAACGCAATATCTACATTTGTTCTATGGGGCAAAGTAAAGGTAATCTGAATAGTTTCATTGAACGGATTGGGTGAGGTTGAGAGGGTGATATTACCTGGTAACCCAACTTCCTCATCTATCTCCTTTACTGGATTAAGCTCATCTGAAACTTGGTAGATATAATTTTCTGCTAGAAGGAGATTATCGCTGACAGTAAAAGTCCATATACCGGCTATACTGGCTCGGTGCCAGGCGACAGGTTGCCATTCAGCAGGATCATCACTTGTTAAATCGAGCACGAATAAGTAGTCTACTCCTGATATATTGTTATAAACTACGTACTCACCAACTTTATCCAGAATAATACTCGTCCTGATGTAGGGGGGGGTGTAATTCCCAATCATAATGGGATCAAATGGATTCGATATATCATATTTTCGAATTCCATATAAATAATTGTAATATAGACTGTTTTCGACAGTAACCACGCTTCCTGGCAAACCAACACCATCATGGTAAATGGTAGATGAAAGAACAGGAAGCATAGCATCACTTTTATCGAATATATAAATGGAATCTTGAAGAATTGTGACAAAAAGAAGATCATCCTGATGTTCAATATCGGATATTATCCCATGGGTATTGTAGATTTGACTGATTTCAAATGTAGACAAATCAATCGCACAAAGATTTTCAGTATGTTCGCTGTAGTAAAGGGTATTGGATTCACTCTCCACATGAATAACAGGGGCGAAGGTGTCTTCGTCTGTATAAAGGTTTACTGAATCAACGAGTGTCACCCAGGGTGCATCCTGCAATACTTCAGCTTTATACAACCAACAACCAGCACAACCAATCCAGAGATTGGTGCCATCTGTGGCCAGGGCATTTCTGGCACGATCACTGAACGCCCGGTGATTTACAGGTTTTTTTCCCAGGATTTCGATTTCATCACGGTTTGATATATCAATAATCCAGATATATCCATCAAGCATTCCATAGTAACGATCACCGATAACAACTGTGGACAAGAATTGTATAGGTTGTTGAGTTGTACCCAATTCCACCATGTTGGCTAAATCGCTTACATCAACAATTCGCAAATAATCATCTGCCAGAAACAGCAGGTTTCCCGCTTGTTCGTATAACAATACACCTGTAAAATTCTGAAGATAGTGGCTGCCAAGAACATCAATATCACCATTGTCCAGTATATCAAATACATAAAGGCTGTCCGGCCAATCATCACGTTCCTCCCTGTGGACTGACAGCGCAAAGTGATCGCTTACCGTACCTACATGTCTAACAGGACTGTACACTTCGAAGTTATTGATTCTGGTTAGTTCGGCTGGATTCGAAATATCAATTGTGGTGATTCCATTTTCACTATTACCCACCAAGAGTGTAGAACCCATGGAAGTCAAGTCGTTCGCACCTGTTTCAAGATGTAACGTATCCACCAGTTGGGGATTCGCTGGATCTACAACATTAAAACATTTTAGAATGTGTTCTCTGTTGATGATGAAGAGGTGTGAGTTCGCTACGTGTATTGAGTTCTCATAATATAAACTATTCTCGCGTCCAATTCGCGCCAGGGTATCTGGCTGAGTTCTATTTTCCAGGTTGAGGATGGTAATGTACCAGGGGTTTGCTGTAAAAAGAGTTTCACCTACATTCACCATATAAGAAGACTGCTGCTCGTAGCGAGTAATAAATTCCGGTTCTTCCCTGTTTTCAATATTAAATATATAGAGACCGGATTGATTTTCAGGATTATCACTATGGAAACCACTTACATACAGGTACGGATCAAGAATAAACAGGTTAAAGCAATTTGTAGGAACAGGAACTTTTGTAAAATCATCAGGTTCTTGAGGATTAGAGATATCCACGATAACAATGCCATCGATATGATTTGCGACATAAACGTAGTTATCAATCGAGGTAACATCACAGGCAAACGGTTCGTAGGTCTGGAAGTGCTTCAGCAGGCTCATGTTCAGACTGTCCTGTGCAAATATGAATGAAGGAAAAAGCACGAAAAAAGCGAGGATGAATTTCATTCTATTGCAGCCCCTAAATTAAGTGTGTTGCTGAGAGCGTTGAGAGTGATTGAAAACGATGGGTGGCCTGTAGCTCTTACTACAGGTCTCATATTGATTATGAGAGAGTTTTTCACAAATATACCTTCTCGATGATGAGGGAGATCGAAAGGGGGGCGTGTCAGCCACCCTTTCACAGAAGCACAGAAAGGTTCCCCCAGCAGTCAAATATACAAGTACGGCAAACCGAATACATCACACGATGTTGGTGCCTGCAATAAAATATACCATTATAATTGTGACAAATTCAATGAATTGCTGGAAAAAGATGATATTATTTTGTGGGTGGCTTGGGGATACTCTGGAGTACGTCGTTCCACCAAGATGGCCCGATGCTTTGCATCGGGTTTAAGTGACAAATTCTAGTGCAAGTTTCAATTTTAGAGTGGATGAATAATACCCGGGGATGAGTATGAAATACAAAAAACAATTCAGTTCTTAAACGTTTTTCAATTCATTGCTATTTATCAGTAGAATTGCTCTCATCCCCGGGCCACCCTGAGAGAAGGACGCCTTTGCTCCCCGGGTTACGCTTCGCTGCACCTCGGGGCTACGCAAATCTCACCACGCTGTGGTGAAGTCCTTAGATAAAAGCATTGAAAAATACGTCGATGGATTTATTAGACTTGGGATAAATCCCAAGCCAGAATAAAAAATGCTACACTGGAGTGTGCCGCTCCAAAGATGGCCCGATGCTTTGCATCGGGTTTAAGTGACAAATTCTTGTGCAAGTTTCAATTTTAGAGTGGATGAATAATACCCGAGGATGAGTATGAAATACAAAAAACAATTCAGTTCTTAAACGTTTTTCAATTCATTGCTATTTATCAGTAGAATTGCTCTCATCCCCTTGCCACCCTGAGAGAAGGACGCTTCTGCTCCCCGGGTTTCGCTTCGCAGCACGTCGGGGCTACGCAAATCTCACCACGCTGAGGTGAAGTCCTTAGATAAAAGCATTGAAAAATACGTCGATGGATTTATTAGACTTGGGATAAATCCCAAGCCAGAATATAAAATGCTACACTGGAGTGTGGCGCTCCTGCGACTACACATCCCCTTCGATGGATTGTGGCTGTGAGTGTAGATTTCCTGTTGCTGATTCACGTAAGGCTCGTCGCAAAATTACACCATTGGGGGAACGTGGCAATTCTTCCACAATATTGATATGCTTGGGTGCTTTGTAACGCGCCAGATGAGCCATGCAATAGCGTATAATTTCATCGGTATCTACATGCTGCCCTGAGCGTGGAACGACATAAGCAATGATTTCCTCACCGTAAACAGCGTCAGGAATGCCTATCACAGCACTAATGCGTACAGTAGGGTGGGCGTCGATTATTCCTTCGATTTCACGAGGATATACTGAAAATCCGCCCTTATTGATACGATCATGCATCCTGCCCATGCCATACAGATAACCATTCAGATCTACACGTCCGAGGTCTTCAGTGTGGAACCAGCCATCAGCGTCGATGGTCATCGCGGTTGCACCGGGACGGTTCCAGTATCCAGCAAAAACACCCGCTCCCTTTACAATAATTTCTCCAACTTCACCGATTGGAACCGCTTCATTCTGAACATTGACGATCTGGATATCCATGCCAGAAATTGGACGACCCCAGGATTCACGCGGGCTTTCCTCACGGTGAGGCGCATTTACTGCAATGGTCGGACTGGTTTCACAGGTACCGTACACACTGGCAACTTTGCTGTCAAATATGGATTCAAAGCCCTGGATCACTTCCATATCGAGCGGTCCACCACCACTGACTGCAAAACGTAAATGCTTCTCTTCAGGTTCCGCATCCTCCGCAGCTTCACAGAGTGTACTGAAGTGGACAGGAAGACCGATGATAACATCAACCTCTCCATGATTGATCAGGTCGTAGGTCTCCTCCGGGTCAAAACGAGATAGCATGATGATATCCGATCGCGACTCAAGGGCAAGGTGAATCTGCAGACTGTCGCCGAAAGGATGGTAAAACGGTATGGTGGTCAAGAGACGATCTTTCGCACTCAGACGCAGGATACGTTGGGTTTCTCGACTCCCGAAAATCAGGTTCTTGTGAGTGATCATGGCACCCTTAGGTCGTCCCGTAACACCTGCGGTATAACGGATCAAAGCAATATCGTCATCACCACCAACAGGCTCGCCGTCAAAAGGCTCACACTCGCTCAACCACTCATTAAAATCGATACAGGTGTCCGAATTACTGCACCCAATTTGAATTTGATGCTGAAGTGATTCTGTTTGCTCGATTCCTTCCAGGGCAACTTCCTCATACCCACTCCAGGTGAACAAAACTTTCGCTTCGCAATCTTCAAGCTGATACCCCAATTCAGGGCCTCTGGTCAGGATGTGAATCGGCACTAAAATCCCTCCCATCAGGTGAACCCCAAACTTAATGAAGAGATAGGGAGGTACATTGGGAAGCATTAAAGCAACCCTGTCTCCCGGCTTGACCCCAAGTTTGACCAGTCCACCAGCTACCTTCCTTGCAGCCTGTTCAACTTGTGACCAGGAGAGATTATTCGAACGCCATTTGATAGAACTGGCAGAATCACCTCTCTTTATCCGGTTTGTAAGTTGTGTAAAAAGATTACCCGTATATTCTTGCACTGCTAAACCTCACGATCAAGTTCACGGAATCCAACAGCTTCCAGGATATCATCCTCCTGTACTTCCTCATGCCCTGCCATATCCGCAATGGTACGGGCAACTTTCATGGAACGGAAATGTGCTCTCGCTGATAAACCGAGCCGTTTAATCGCCTCTTGAAGCATTTTTTCAGCTCCATCAGATACCTTTGCATAATTGCGTACATGCCTGGATACCATTTCGCCATTTGAAAAGATTCCAGCATCCTGGAATCGAGCGAGCTGGATATTGCGAGCGTTCATGACACGATCCCTCATACTCGAAGAAGGTTCACCTTCACTCTTCAGGCTCAATTCCTCAGCTTTTACTGCTGGCACAGAGACATGCAAATCAATCCTGTCCAGCAACGGACCAGAAATCCGCGCACGATAGGCTCTTACCTGGTTGATTGAACAGACACACTCTCGGTTTGAATCGCCCAGAAATCCGCAGGGACAGGGGTTCATGGCGGCAATCAGGAGGAAACGAGCGGGGAAACGTGTTGTCATAGCCACACGTGCGATTACTACTTCCCCATCTTCCAATGGCTGACGTAATGAATCGAGGGTTGTTTTTCCAAATTCAGGTAGTTCATCCAGAAAGAGGACACCGCGGTGTGAAAGGCTTACCTCACCCGGAATCGGTATCGTGCCTCCTCCAATTAGCCCTGCATCGGAAATGGTATGATGCGGGCTGCGGAAGGGACGCACTGCCATGAGTGCGGTTTCTTCTCTAAGTGTTCCGGCGACCGAATGAATCTGAGTTGTCTCAAGAGCTTCATCTAATGTGGGAGGGGGTAGAATCGTCGGTAACCGACGCGATAACATCGTTTTCCCTGAACCGGGAGGACCGATTAACAGCACATTATGTCCCCCGGCGGCAGCGATTTCAAGCGCACGTTTTGCGCGATCCTGCCCTTTTACCTCTGAAAAATCGACATCATATTGCTGACGTTCGGCGAAAAGTTCTCGCAGATTTATTGTATAGGGATCAACCTGATCATCGCCGTTGAGGAAATCAACGACATCCCGCAGGTTCGCCATAGGATAAACATCCACCCCTTCCGCAACCGCTGCCTCGTCGGCATTGGATTCTGGAACAATAATCGCTTTATTACCGAGTTTGCGAACCGCTAGTGCAGAAGGTAAGACTCCACGTACATGCCGAAGTCGTCCATCCAGCGCCAGTTCACCGAGGCAGACAAATCGATCAAGGTCATCATTTCGTATTTGACCAGTAGCCGCCAGTTGCCCCAACGCAATCGGTAGATCAAATGCGCTACCCTCTTTGCGTTTGTCTGCGGGCGCAAGGTTGATGGTGATCTTCTTACGTGGATAGATGAAGCCGGAATTTCTGATCGCAGCACTCACACGGTCTTTTGATTCACGTACCGATGCGCCGGCAAGCCCAACGATGGTAATCCCCTCAAATCCGCCTTCGAGTTGGGTTTCCACCTCTACCAGGCTGGCATCAATCCCTTCCAACGCCATTGTCCAGAGTTTGCTGAACATAGTCAGACCTTGATTCTGGTTATAAACGCTCCCATGGGAGCAAAATTTTCGCCATCACGTCTATAAGAACTTAGAAATTCATTTTCATGGGTGCAAAGCCAGGGAGATGAGTCTACAATTGTGCCATGGCTTTCACCAATAAGACGAATTCCTTTTTGCAGGTCGAGATAAATTTTATCGTCGTTTTCGACGAGCGCAGAACGCAGGGTCTCATGGCTGCGGAATTTTTCAGCGACCTCTTCACCGATTTCATAGTTTTGTGCCGAAATTCCGGGACCAATACCTAATTTCAAATTGTTTCGATCCGACTCAGGAATTGCCAATATCAAATTATCCACCACACCATTCAACAAACCCTGCCAACCGGAGTGTGCAAGCCCAATCCATCCCGACTCAGGAGCAACCAACCAGACTGACGGACAGTCAGCATGTGTGGTAAACAAGATCACATTTGCATCTTGTGTCACCAAACCATCAGTGTCAGGGATGCCGGTGTGCATCTCACGTGCACCCTTTCGAACATCTTTCTCCGTAACTACTTCAACATTATTGCCGTGAACCAGTTGAGGTGCCACAACTTTATCAATCTTCAGATTAAATAAACGGAGAAAGGACATACGGTTATGGGTGATATCCCAGTCGGGACGACCTTTGAATGACATGGGACCAAATTCACGACGTGACATCGCCCATGTTACCTCACTGCTATCAGGGAGATCGATTGTACCCTCAACCGCCGCGCGTCTCGTGTTGGCAGTTGGGGCAAAGAAAACTGCTTCTGCCATTTTGAACAATCCGTTCTATCGTTTGACCGCACCGTGGGCACGGTTCACCTTTTCTTCCATACACCAGCAATGCATTGCCATATTCGCCGGGTGTGCCATCGGGACGTCTGAAATCATTCAGGGTCGTACCCATTAGATCAACAGCCTGTCGTAACACCTTCCTCACCGCTCGGTGAAGTGCTTTGAGCTGCTTCTCTTCAAGTTCACCACCAAATGTCGCGGGGTGAACTTTCGCGATCCAGCACGCTTCCGAAGCGTAAATATTTCCAATACCTGCAATCAAGTCCTGACGCAGGAGCAATGCTTTTACCGGTGATTTACGATTACGAAACAATTCTGCTAATCGTTTCGCGCTAAAGGATGAAGATAAGGGTTCAACACCCAAAGAGCGAAACCCTTCGGGGATCGGTTCTTCCAGAAGATAGAGAAACCCAAAAGTGCGAGTATCGACAAAATTGAGTACGATGTTTTCTGAAAGACGAAAAAAAGCCCTCAAGTGAGGATCAGAGAGCGACTCTTTATTTAGTAGTAATTTACCGGACATCCGTAAATGGACAACCATATCCGGTTTGTTCTCCAAGTGAACCAGGATGTACTTGCCGCGCCTGCTAACTGCAACAATCCGGTTGTTCTTCAATGCTTCTTTCAGTCGAGCTGGCGGGGTGTGGGGTGTGGTTCTCGGGTGGAGAAATTCTGCCTGCAAAATCGTTTTACCCGTCAGCACTGGACGAAGTGCTCTTACAATTGTTTCAACTTCCGGCAGTTCTGGCAAGGATCAACCCTCGGACTTCATCTGATCTGCGATCGCTTGAGCGAGACGTTCGAGTTGCCTTTGATCCTCGCTGGTGAATGCACCTTCCTTATCACCATCGATGTCGAGCTCGCCAATTACTTCACCACCTTTGAAAATAGGGACAACAATCTCACTTTTTGTGGATGGGAAACAGGCAAGGTAGTTTGAATGTTCATTTACATCATCTACAATTACCGTCTCACCAGTGCTCGCCGCCTGACCGCATATTCCCTCGCCAATGTTGATACGCACATGCTCGGTGGCTTCGGGACCATCCCAGGCGCCCAGGATAAGATGATCACCAGTTACCCAGTAAAAACCAACCCAAGAGTAGGTGGGAATTTCATCCCGTAATTTGCTGACGATTTCTTCATACCAGGTGTGGCTTGGCATCACCTCACCAAGTTCAATCAGTTCTTCTACAACACGTTGAATTTTTGTAACCATATTTCAAATTCCTTGTGATCGGCTCAATTTGTGATATCGAAGGTAGACATTACAAATTCACGCTTCAATACCAGGCAAAGGGGTTTTCAAAATACTTTGCGCAAGGCTGATGACGTAGCAGGCTATCTCGCACACCTTGATTATTGGCTTTGGACTTGTCCAAAGTTTAATAATTCAAATATTGGTTCTATCGCCCTCGTCATTCCGGTGATGAGTTGAGCCGGAATCCAGGAAGGTGTTGATATTATTACATGTTAGAAAACATAACATATCCGCAATTTTTCAGAATAATCTAAAATTTTCATTCTCGGACAGCTAGGAAGGTGTACACCCTGGATAAATCCAGCACCAATCCCTCTGATAATATTAATCAATCCAATGGTTTTTCCAGAGATACCCTCCGATAAAGCCGGTGATTCCGATTGTCAATACTGGACGGCTCATGCTTCTACAACCAGAAGCGAAAGATCCAGTGGAATTACTGAATGAGTCAAAGCACCGAGCGAAATTCGATCTACTCCGGTTTCGGCGACTTCACGGAGGTTCTGCAGCGTAATTCCTCCACTCGCCTCCAGAAGACAGGCTCCTCGTCTCATCGAAACCGCTTTTTTCAGTGCGTCGTTGGAAAAATTATCGAGCAGGATATAGTCGGGTTGTTCGTCTAGTGCGAGTTCGAGTTCTGCAAGATTTGTCACTTCGATCTCAATGGGAATGTGACTTCCAGCCGCATTTTCGTTCCGCCATTTTTTAGCTGCTTGCAGTGCCTGCATAATCCCACCAGCAGATGCAATATGATTTTCCTTGATCAGGAATTCATCATATAAACCTGCACGATGATTAAATGCCCCACCCATACGCACTGCATATTTTTCTGCGAGACGTTGCCCCGGAAAGGTCTTACGTGTATCCAGCACCTTCGCATTGGTACCCTTGACCAATTCCATTGCCCTCGCTGCCATGGTGGCGATACCCGAGTAGTGTTGTAATCCATTCAGAGCGGTTCGTTCCGAGATGAGGATGCCATGCATCAAACCAGTTACCTCAGCGACGGTCTCCCCTTTATGAACACGTTCGCCATCAGCCTTTAGAAAATGCCACTCCACCGCCGGTTTGGTAAGTTCACCACAGACAACTGCCCAGTCTGCACCTGCCAATACCCCCTCCTGTTTGGTGATGACTTTTGCAGAACCACTCTGACCAGTGGGTACACTTGCAAGCGCAGTTATATCGCCAGCTTCACCCAGGTCTTCAGCAAGTGCCTCATAAACATGACGCTCCAGCCATTTTCTTCCAACTACTTCTAAGAGTCCCATACGAGTTCTTCAATTATGAAATATATTGTTTGTTATCAGAATTTATGGTTGCTAGTCATTGCGAGGAAGCGAAGCGACGAAGCAATCTGAAATTAGCAACAAGATAGATTGTTTCACTTCGTTCTCAATGACTATGGTATCACTATTAATTAGGTAGCCACCCAAATAAAGTAGAGAAGAGCTATTATTTGATATGATAGACAGTTCTACTCTCCTGGTAGTTCCCCTGTGTTACTCTAATAAAATAAGTGCCAGAGCAAAAACCTTCGAAGTTATAACTTTGCCTGGGATTGTTAATTTTAGCTGATATCAATTGTCTTCCGAGCAGATCATAAATTTTCAGCTCAGCATCCGGTAGAAGATCATCCGTTAAAATGTTCACCTTCAGATTCTGATTGAATGGATTTGGATAGACATCAAAAATGCTCACGATTTGATTCTCAAGATTCGATTTTTTAACAATACTTTCGTGGGGATAATAATGATAGCCTATATCAGTAATGGTATTATCCGGATCATAAAGGTGGTCAGGATCACCTGCATCAATACAGGGTGAATCTGCAGTTAGTTCAAATATATTATTTTCGATGTCTAACAGTCTGGGGTCGAGGTATATATTGAACAATGAGTCGCATGGGGTCTCATTGAGGTTGCGGTATAAATAATATTCGGTGGTATCCATCTGGCGGTATTGCCTGTTGTCATTACCATAAATCAGATTATAGGTCACAATATTTTCTTCTCTAACATAATGATGATCTACTCCATTAGTAAGATATCCGGTGTTATATGCTACAATACTGTTTGTTAAAACATCATTGTACCCTTCCATCCACACACCGGATCCAATAGAAAGGTGTGAAATAACGTTGTTTCCAATAATCGTACATTTATCAACTAAACAACCGCTAAGATGAGTGGTAATTCCTCCACCAATTTCACCCTGGTTAGCAAATATCATTGAATTTTTAATTGTAGATCCATTTGAAAGATAAACACCACCTCGAGAACACCTGTTTTGGAAGATCATACAGGAATCAACTACCGTATGGCTAGACGCTGATATCCCAACGCCATCCACTTCTGGATCGGATCCATTATAAGATATGATACAGTTCTTAATTATTGCCCCGCTAGCATTAATGCCATAGTCTCTATTGTAGGAAGCATCACAATTTATAACAGAATCAGGAAATTCTTCAGTTCCATTTGCATTAATTCCCTGCCTATTGTGTCGAACTATACTATCATAAATCCTGTCGGCAGCGCTTCCCATGGCGCCATCATTATAAATAAACACACAGTTTCGGATTTCTCCACCCATCCATCCCTGTATTCCAATATGGGCATCCCTGATCAGACAGTAGTTAAAATCACCTCTACCACCTGTCCTGAAGTTAATGCCTCGCCAGGTAGAATCTGCCAGATGAGACCTAAACCGAATCGTATCACCTTCCGCACCATCCGTGATCAAACGTCCATAAATCGCAAAGTAAGTGTCCGGCATGAACTCCAACTCTGCACCGCCTGATATTGTCAAAGTATCAAATCCACGCAAAGTGATGTCGTCATCTATGATATAGAGTGTATCTTCGAGAACGCCGCTGATCTCGCCAGAAATATGGATTTGTGAAAAAATGGTGGAGTTCATGAGCAGAAGCACCAGGTTTACCAGCATGAACCAGCGACTATGCCAGAAAATTCTTTTCATTTTACCGTCTTATAATCTATTCAGAATATCCAGTTGCTACCCAACCGCAACATCTACGGATGTTGCGGAATACTGTCAACCTATTTCTGGACGACACACTAACTCCTAACTTCCCACGTATCAAATTAATTCCTAATTGGAATTCCCCGCCTGCATCGCTTTCAATCTATCAATCTGCTCCTGAGCTTTCCGTCCGAAGACACTACCCAAACCCTCTTGAACAACGATACGGCGATACATCTCTTCTGCTTTTTCAGCTTTATCGAGTTTTTCATAGCAACGACCGGCGTTATACCAGGCGGTGATTACCCAGTTCAGTTTGGTAGGTTTACCGATATAATCAACCTTCATGTACTCGATGATTGCTTCTTTTAACCGTCCCTGTTTTTCCAGTGTTTCAGCGATATAAAACTGGCAGGCAGCTTCATTTTCAATGTCAGCGTAGGGCTTCAGTGCTTCATATTGTGAACGGGCAAGGTCATATTCCTCGAGCGCAAGATAAAATTGCCCCATATCCATTTTACGGTGGAACGCATCTGGTGCGTCCGGGAATTTCTCCAGGTATTCTTTAGTGGTTTTAAGTGCGCCAGCGTAAAAACTTGCTTGACGGTATGCTTTGATCTGCAATGGATAAACTGTTCGCCAGAGGTTTTCATATTGTTCATCCCGAAGCACACGTTCGTATGTTGAGACCCCATCAGAAAAATTCCCGCTTTCGATGTAATACCCAGCCAGAATGACATATACCAAACCGAGTATCGGATGATTCGGATATTGATCGGGAAGGGTGGTCAGGATCGCTAACCCCTCTTCGTACATGTTACGGATCAGATAGTCACGTGCCAGTTCATACTTCGCCTCGATAACCCAGGGACTATCCTCGAAGGATTCGATGACTGTCTCAAATGCTTTCTGTGCAGATTCGTATTCTTTGTAACGTGAATGATACCGTCCCCGTTCGAGGTAGAAACGGGCTGTGGCATTATCGATATCATCACGGTCTTTGTAATCCTTGCGTAGTTGTTGTGCTTCCTGACGTGCATCGTCGGGCATGCTCAAGCGATAGAGACAGACTGTCGCAAGCTGACTGTAATAAAAAGCACTGTCAGAGTTGGTGAAATCTATTGCGAGCTGTTTTGCCAGTTGACGTGCCTGGGGATATTCTTCCTGCCTGAAATACAAACGGCATCTTTCCGCCTGAGCTTCCAGACGAATGGAGTCATCAACATCCAAGGCTTCGAGGGCTTCGAGATGGTGCATCGCTGCGTCGTCATTTTCCTGTTTTTTCAGGTATGCTGCCAACCTGCGATGGCATTCGACGGCGTCATATCCTTCTGGGAACTGCTCCAGGTAAGCACGATAGAAGGTCATTGCCATTTTGGGGTTATCGTTCCCACCATACGCTCTGGCATAGGCGATCAGTTGTTCTGCATCTCTTGGTTGAAGGATTGTCAGACCGGGATTACCCGGAGATGACCCTCTTCGATGTTCACTCAACTCAATTAAAGCCGCTTGATATTGTTTCTCCTCAATCAACAACTCCGCCAGGGTAAAATGAAGCGATGCTGTGTCTGGATGATACCACGCATCTCGAAGTAAGGTTCGTATCAGTGTAATTTTTCTATTTGACGGCAAATCCGGCATATCCAGCAACCGTCTGATCGCCTGCACCCTTTCTTCACCTGTGCCCTCCTGCGCAAGGCTTTCGTAATGATTTTGTGCTTTTTTGAGCTCACCCTTAGTGAGGTAATAATCTGCCAACGCGAGTTGTGCGTTTTCGGATTCGTTACTGCCCGGGTAGGTTGCTATCACCTCTTCCCAGTATCGAATCGCCTGATCCGGTCCTACTTTTTCATCTTCAGGAAGTTTCTGTGAATACGCACAGGCGAGACGGTTCATAGCGTAGGCGTTATCCGGGTGTGTTTCGTGTTTGAGGAGAAAATCATGCCAGGCGGTACGGGCGTAACGTACTTTCGGTTCGCCTTCCAGCTTGGTCTCAACCGCCTGTATGACACGTAAGTCAATTTTATCTATCGCATCCTTTGTGTTGATTTGGTTACGAAGTGCCGTCAGATTTTCAACTGTTTCATTTGCCACCTTTACAATATCCGTCGGCATACCAAGTTGCTGCCAGAGTTGCTCACGTTCAAATCGTTCCCACCAGGCATCAACCAGCAGGTATTGTGCTTTCAGGCGGTCGTCGGCATTGGCGACGGGATCATCGTACACCTTCTGGAAAAGCTGAACGGCTCGATCATAATCGTGATAATCGTGGAAGTAGACCTTGCCAAGCTCAAGTGCCAGTTCGGGTCCGGTATTGCCAAGTGCATATTCAGTTAACAGGTCGGCGATGATGTTTGTGGGGTCGCTCGCTTGAAGCTGATGATTTTTGAGAAGAGTAAGCCGTAAACTGGCTTTCACAGCATACGGGCTGAATGGATAATCCTCAACAACCCTTTCAAAATCAAGCAACGCACTGGGTAACCTTCCAAGTCTGACCTCCGCCTCTGCTCGCAGGTAATACATGTCATCAATGCGGGGTGAAATCAGATAAGTCTCAGAAAAATCGGTCAGAAGTGCTACACAACTCGAATCATCCTCCTGGAATCGAACAAGTGCAGCTTGATAACGCACCTCCGCTTTTTCCTGCTCGTTCTCGAATAGAGACTCAGCCTTCAGGAATTGGTCACTGGAGCGTTTTGCCAGCTCTAAAGTTTTGAGAATTTCCGCCGCTTGCCAAATTGCGGAAGCGGAGAACTCCGAATCATCTACTTCCGAACATTGCAGATAAACAGCACCAGCTTCCTCTATCCTTTGCATTTTTTCGAGAATCAATCCCTTACGAAATAGAACTTCAGGACTGGATTGTTCTGTTACCTGATTCAGTTCTTCGAATAAGGCAGTGTATTCACCGAGCAGAAACAGAACGTCTACCAGGTGAATTCGTGCGATATCCGCAATTTCCGGGTTGGATTCTGTGGCGGTGGCTTCAGAAAGTACCTCAAAGGCACGCTCCAACTGGTGAGTTTCAAGATAAAATTTCCCCAAGGCGGAAAGTGCTTTTGGTCGTATAGATACCTGTTTGTAGTTTTCAATGATAATTTCCATTGGTGCAATCGCTTCAATAGTTCGTCCCTGCGACTGCAGGCACTGCGATTCCAGGTAGTATGCTTCTGCTGAAATTTCCGGTGAGTCTTCTTTTTGTGCAATTTTTTTTGCTTCAGCGAGGGCTTGCTCGAACTGATGACGATTAAAGAGCAACTTCGCCCAACCCAGTTTGGCAGGAAGATACTGCGGTGAATCTTTGTACTGGTTGATTATCTGTTGCAAGGGAATTTCAGCCTCGTTCCACTCGCCTTCTGCAATATAAAAATCCGCCACTTGAAGCAGAATTTGAGGAATTTCGGGGGACGTTGGGAAGAAAAGAGGGATACGCATGAGGGTACGTACATACATCTCCCTGTTGTCCAGTTTTTCATAACAAGAGGCAATGGATTTCAGTGCTGGCAGGGCTCGTGAAGAATTTGGATACTCGAGGAGAAGACGTTGGTAGTGAATTCGAGCCGCTTCATAGTCTTTCATTTTGAAGTATGATTCAGCGGTGTAGTAGAGGGCGTCGATTGTGTGGGCGTCATCAGGATAGGTTGAAAAATATAACGCAAATGCTGCCGCAGAGAGGTCGTAATGGCTGTCATCGAACAGTTTTTTGGCGTAGACAAAGTCTTCTTCAGCTTGAAGTGCAGAGGGTGCCTGGGCGAATGGAGCAGAGATATAAAACAAACTGATTAGAATGGCAATACAGACTAAAAATGCTCTCATTATTGAATTCCGCCAGAAGTGAACCACTGAGTGGTTCGATATTATCCTATATCACTTGAATTTCTTCACAGGCTGTAATCTCGCCTTATCCTGTACAAAGGTCTGGAAGCCGTGATCAAATTGCACTGTCACCTTGTGTGTCTCACGGAAACGTGTCAGTGTCGCTACAATACCCTGTCCATAACGTTCATGCTCAACCAGATCTCCAACATGAATCGCTGGAATATCATCCGGATTAACCCTCGCCCTGCCAGTAGCACGTATTGATGCGCTGTTACTTGCGCTCGTATTTCGTGTGGACGAATCCCAGCCGCCGCCAGACTGAAACATATCGAGGGACATGGTACGAACCTGGTTTTCACTGTAGGGGTGCAGTCCTTCCCAATTTACGCTTTCCTTTGGGATTTCACGCAAGAAATTACTCACTGTGGTGTAACGAGTCTGCCCCCAACGTCTACGCTGCTTGGCATAGGTCAGGAATAGCTCATCCTCGGCTCGAGTTACACCAACGTAGAACAATCGACGTTCCTCATCCATGTTCTCCACCTGTTGTTCCTGATTTTCCAGCGGGAATAAACCAGCTTCAAGACCGGTCACAAAAACAATTGGGAATTCAAGCCCTTTGGAAGCGTGCAGGGTCATCAGAAAAACACTGTCCGCGCTATCATCCATTCGATCTACATCTGTCGCAAGCGTCACTTCTTCCAGATATCCACGTAATCCGGTATCATTCTCTTCCGCGTGTGCAGTAATACTTGACACCAGACGTTCGAGGTTACCAATTCTCCCCTCTGCTTCAAAGCTCCCCTCTTTTTCGAGACGTTCCAGATAGCCTGTTTCTTCGATCATCTGTTGCGCCCAGACGCCGAGATCCTTTTCCTTCAATCCTTCACGCCATTTTTCCAGTTCAGCACCAAACTTCCTGCACGTATTCACCGCTCTACTGTTCAACCCTGGAACCTGATGCGCCTTTGACAACGCCTCGGTTAGCGAAGAGTCATTTTCACGCGCCCATTTTACCAGCTTGTCAATCGTGGTATCGCCGATTCCACGGGGCGGTTCTTTTACAATACGTCTCAATGCGACATCGTCACGTGGATTCAGAATCAGTTTCCAGTATCCCAGGATATCTCGTATTTCTTTTCTGTCGAGAAATTTCAGTGCACCAATTACCTGGTAGGGGAAACGTCTCGCCCGAAGCGCATCTTCAAAGAGCTGGGACTGGTCATTTGTACGATAGAGAATCGCAAAATCCTTATAAGAGCGTTTGCCACTCATTACTTCACGTGCGATACGGTCTACAACTTCTCGCACTTCGTCGATATCCGTGGTCAGACCAATCGCAGTTGGTTTTTTGCCATCGGTACGTTCAGTCCAGAGCTTTTTAGCTTCACGTTGTATGCTGTTGGAAACAACTGAATGTGCGAGATCAAGTATCGGTTGGGTGCTGCGATAATTCCGTTCAAGCCGGAAAATCTGTGCGCCATCAAATTTTTCCTTGAACTGGAAGATGTTTTCGACACGTGCCCCACGCCAACTGTAGATGGATTGATCATCATCACCAACCACAAACAGGTTTCCTCGAGGACCTGCGATAGTTTGTACCAGTTCAAATTGCACACGGTTGGTATCCTGAAATTCATCCACGAGGATATAACGCCATCGATTTGACCAGAAATTCAGCACCATAGGATGATTACGGAATACTTCGATGGGACGGCTGAGTAAATCATCAAAATCCATCGCAGCAAAACGAGCGAT
Source organism: bacterium (assembly GCA_019912845.1). Classification (GTDB taxonomy): domain Bacteria; phylum Electryoneota; class Electryoneia; order Electryoneales; family Electryoneaceae; genus JAIOHU01. The sequence goes on along the minus strand of JAIOHU010000194.1, from coordinate 70,322 downwards.
TTTTTCCTGGTACTCCTTATACACATTTGCGATCATTGTGTCACGAGGAGTCTGAGCTTCTTCAGCACATTGATCTGGCGGTATAAAATCATTCTTCAAGCGACTGATCGCGGAGTGGACATAATTGGGACGGAAGCGATCTTCATTCATCTCGTTCAGGATGATTTTTACCAGCCGCTTTGAGTCATCGCTATCAAAAACTGTAAAATCCTGTGGGAAACCGGCAGCTTTATGCTCACGTCGAAGCAGTCTCAGCATCATCGAGTGAAAGGTGCCGGCAGCAACTTGATTTCCGTCTGGCGCGATAGCAGCAACACGTTCACGTAATTCATTCGCAGCTTTATTGGTAAAGGTTACTGCCAGGATTTGCCAGGGTTTCGCATCTCCCTTTTGAATAATATGGGCGATGCGGTGTGCAAGGACACGCGTTTTACCACTTCCCGCACCAGCAAGCACCAGAACCGCTCCTTCAGTCGCTTCAACTGCTTGCAGTTGCTGACCGTTCAATCCCTTCAATGGGTCTATATGATATGATGACAATTTTCAGCCTTGATTTTGTTCATTACGAGCGACCTGCCGTCTAATGGCATCGAGCCGCTCTTTTGCTTTGAGATGATCCTGCCAGTTGGTGGTGAAGGTATGCCCACCATCGCCACGTGCCACCATAAATATCCAGTTTTTCTCGGCAGGATTGATCGCTGCTTTCAGTGCAACCAGTCCAGGGTTGTTGATCGGTCCCGGTGGCAAACCCTTATACTTGTAAGTATTGTAAGGCGAATCAATTTTCAGGTCTGATAACAATAAACGTCTCGGAGCACCTTTTACAATGTATTGAATGGTCGGGTCTGCCTGCAGCTTCATGTTTTGTTTCAGACGATTTCGGTACACCGCAGAAATATCACCACCCTCCTCATTCAACTGCATCTCACCCTGAATGATACTCGCGAGAGTAACGATACCATGCAGCCCCAGTCTATCTATTTTTGCCTCGCTTAGCCATTCAGTGCCAGTTTTAGCTGTAAATGTTTCCAGCATCTGGGCGACAACTTTTTCCGCGGGATGAGTATATGGCAGAGAATAACTTTCCGGGAAAAGAAACCCCTCTGCCCCGTGCTTGCCAAACCCTGCTTTCGCAATCGTGTTTGTATCAAGTACCGCAGCCATAAACTCAACACTGTCACATACTCCCTGCCTCTGAAGTTCTCCAGCGATCAACATGGAGCTCCACCCTTCAGGGATGGTCACCAGGACTCGCGCTTCCTCACCGTACGCCAGGATATTCGCCATTTCCTTCATGGATGCGGAACGTGGAAGTCTGAATGTTCCAGCCTGCAGATCACTGGTCATACCACGGAATTTCAAGTGCCAGATAAAACGCCGGACATCGTTTATGAGGGTACTGTCACGCATGGTATAGCCCACTGAATACGCTGAAGCACCCTGGGGGATCGTGATCAGGACATCTCCTTCGCGATCGGGGTGGGCACTTTCGCCATTCAGGTAAATAAACGCAAATCCAGCGATCCCGAGGATTATTCCGATTGCAATGGCTATGATAATATTTACTGGTTTCAAGATGATCCTTGCTCTTCAAGTTGTAAGGTTCTCGATAGTATCGTTTCTTCGCGTCATCCCGGTGATGTGTTGGGCCGGGATCCAGTAAGAAATTGATGTTATAATATGTTAGACAAAATAAATACGACTTCCGTGCAAAATTTTATTTCTTCTGCGTCATAAGCACCTGTTTTACATCTGCTGCTTCTTCTACCTTATCATCCACCTGGTGCCAGGTTGGTTTAAACTGGAAGCCTTCACCAACTCTGAAAACATCAACCTCAAGAACATCCATCCCCTCCGCACCGCAACGCAGGACTGGTATTCCTTGAATTGTGTCAGGTGCAGGATTGGTGTACTCAATGTTTCCTTCAAGGATAAGGTCAGGCGTGATGTTTTTCAACTGAACAAGAAGTTCCCCTGGATCAATTTTTTCAAGATAGGTAAGCCAAATTATTATATCAGATGTTGGTGGACTATTTTGCAGCCTGGATATGGATTCTTCAGTGATCCAATCATCCCGGAATCCGTAAATCGAAACTGTGGTGTTGTTAACTTTTGTCATTTGAGGATTCGGATTTTTTATCCAAGTCCAAGGAAGTGGTGAAGAAGGCAGGGATGAATGAAAAAGCAGGCTGTCCTGCTGGGATGGCAGCATGAAATCATATTCTAGTAAATCGAGTGCTTCATTGATTGAGGGAAGCCGCGTTGAATCAGTGAGTTCATCCACGATCCCACCGGTTTCGATACGAATTGCAGAATTTCCCTTGTCAAGTTTTTGGAAGAGTGTCGCACGTTTAGCCAGCCCTCCCAAATGACCAAGCTCGCAATCACATGGGTCAACCAGACCATGCGCGTTACCGCTGACCAGCAGGGTGAATTTGGGTTCTGCCTCTTTGCATCCAATTGAAATAAGAGTACCAAGCAGGATTGCACACAGCAGGGTTACCTTTATTCTGATCTTGTTGAGAGACATAAGTTATCCAGCTACAATTCAACAGGATCGTTAAACCAGTGCAAACCTTCGGGCAGGATTTCGTTTCCTTCAAACTGTTCGAACATCGGACGAAGTTTATCCTCCCAATAGGGCGCGAAGATCATCAGTTTACGTTCCGGGTTGCGTTTTAATAATGCATAGGATGCGGCAGCCTCCGCTAACGTCCCGCTTTTTCCTGGAAGGACAACCGCGATAGGAACACTCATCAGAATTCGCATACGGTCGAGGTAATCCGATGCCAGGATATATTCATCTATATAATCGTTTGCTTGTTTTTCTTCTGGCGATGTATGCAGGACACCTATTGTCGTGCTGCCGGTATCCTTCGCCCCGATGCTGACAGCTTCCATACAGCCGGAATAGCCACCGTTCACGACCTTTAAACCGAGCCGTCCCAGCAAACGTCCGATCTCAATTCCCAAAGTCCAGTTGTCACTCTCCACATCCCAGTCACTTCCGCCGAAAACTGCGACTGTTTTATCCCATGATTCCGGTATTTCGATATGTTGCATTTTCCTCCTCCAAGTTTGCCTTTAAAATAGAATCTCCAGAGAGGTGGAACAAGAAATTGGATATTCCTCCAATGATAAAAACAGTAGCAAACCGCTACAATTTTATTTGTGGCTGAGTAGTCAAATGCAGGAGCGATCCGAGGTAACTTTGAAAATCATAAGAAATTCAAGATTCTGCTTTTCATTATTGTTACCGAAATAAATAGCCAAACCTTTTGTTCGTAACCTGTTCAGGCAGAGAAACAGCGTTCTATGCAAAGCTGTGAATAGCTGGACATACTTTGGCATAGTGGTTGCTAATAACTTAAATGAAATTGAATGCAGGAATAATGACAATTAACAGGTAGATTAGAAAATGGCACTGTTACTCATTAGTCTTATCGGAATAGTGGTGATGGAAAGTGTTTTTCTGATCCTACGCAGAGCAGCGGTTTCAACAAAAATATAATCTTACGAGTTTCCCTTCAACGAAGGGAATACCAGCGCATATTCTCTCCCTCCAGTACCCTTAAGGCGTCGAAATTGGTCGACGCCTTAATTTTTACGCTGAATTAATCGGCAGTATTTGATTCCCAACAGAGTTATTTTAATCCGGCATATTGATCTATTTTAGCAGTATCACCTTCTGCATGGCTTGATGTTCACCCGCTTCCAACACGATGAAATAAACACCGGAAGTCTGGTTCACAGCTTCGAAGACCAATTCATGGTGACCTCGATCCAGCACTCCCTGATTTAATTCAGCCACCTGCTGCCCGATGATATTGTACAGTCTCAAACGTACATCCATCTTTTCCGGCAGGGTAAATGGCACAGTGATCGACGGATTAAACGGGTTCGGATAGGCTGGCTCCAGAGCGATTGTAGAAGGTGGGACAAGATCAGTTCGGTTTTGCACAGGATTCCAGCCAAGCGCGCTGGAACAATCGTAAATTTCGAGAAATTCACCCGCAGCGACATAGGCGAATTCTTCTCGAGCCGCTACTGCCAATGCATTCCCTTCAGTCGTGTAGTATCCGCTCTCATGCAGATTTTCAGGATCCTCTATATCAATAATTCGTAAACCGGCAAACTGTGATGCAAGGTAGAGAACTCCATTTTCAAGAAACACATTGGTTGATATGCCTGGTACAGCATAGGACGCAATAATTGCTGGCATTTCTACGTTACTCATATCGATAATCTTCAATCCAGCTATTCCATCGGCGACATAAGCAAGATCATCATCTACTACAATTCCAAGAGCCGATCCCTCAGTAACAATAAACCCTATTTCAACAGGATCTGCAGGGTTTTCAATATTAATCAGACGGACACCTCCATCAGCACCGTCCGCAATCAGAGCGGTATTTCCTTGAACCGAAACATCCCAGGCAAAACCAGTAGTCTCTATCGACCCCACCACCACAGGGTTATTCCTGTCTGCCACATCAATAATCAGCAAACCATCTGTACCCGAGGCGACTAAAAGGAAATGATCCATTGATTCGATACCGTAGGCGTCTCCAGCAGTTTCAATAAATCCAACTTCAACAGGTGACATCCTAATTTGTGGATCAATTATATGAATTCCATCGGAACTGGATAATGCAAATGTTGTAATATTGATGAATTCAACATCCCAGGCGCCTGTGATAGTTTCTGTAACTCCAATTTGATTTGGATTCACAGGATCCGATATATCGAAAATCCTGAGTCCATCAATACTATCTGCAATAAAAAGATGTTCACTTGTTCCAAATACATTTCGTGCTACTTGTGGAGATTCTAAAATTGAAATTCGATTCACATTTAGACTGTCATCCAAGATCAGTACTGCATTAAACTCGTTTTCACCCTCCAATACCTGGAAATTTTCCTGTGTAAAACCACGATATCCAGTTGCAGTAATTCTCACATCATAGTTCACTGACCCCAAATCGTGGAGTTGATAATTACCATCAAGGTCAGTGTATGCAGATCGATTTCCAAATCTTACTTCAGCATGCACAATCCCTTGATCAGTTCCGCTATCACTAACTCTGCCTGAAACCGAAGCTGGTAATATTTCTGGTGTAGCTTCTGTGCAATCATAAATTTGGAAACTATGATAATCAGCTACATAAGCAAGGTTATCCTCAACGACCACATCAAATGCTTGTGCCGGGGTATCATAATATCCTGTCTGATAGGGATTTTCAGGATTGAATACGTTAACAACATGGAATCCACCAGCCCAGGAAGCAGTCAAGAATGCGTATCCATCAACATACTCGACACCAGAGACTGAACCGCTCGCATCATAATTTCCCATCTCTCTCGGATTTGCAGGATCCGTGACATCAAATATTACTAAACCATCACTTCTGGCAGCTACATACAGGAAACCTTGGCTGACAGTGATATCATCAGTTCGGTTCATATTAATTGAACTTACTTGTTGGGGATTTGCGGGATCTGAAACATTGATAATATGAATTCTGCTATAAATGCTTCCGATATACACGTAACCATCAGAATAATCAATACTATGTGCCATGTCATTTGTGTTGTAAACACCAATTTGAACCGGATGCGCAGGATCACTTACATCAAGAACTCTGAGCCCACCAAATCGATCAGCTACATAAGCAATATTGTCTATAACGATTACATCGTGGCAATAACCGGGTGTGTTATAAACTCCAATCTCAGCAGGATTTTCAGGGTCAGTTACATCTATTATTCTTAAACCTGATTCTGCATCTGCGACATAGGCATATCCATCTACCACATCAATTCCATTTGCCCAATCTGGAGTATCGAATGTACTTATGACAGTAGCATTTTCAGGGTCACTTACATCGACAACAACCAATCCAGCTTCTTCTGATGCGATAAAGGCATAACTATCACTGAAAGCAACAGCATGTGAATTGTCTGGAGTATCCAATAGGCACAACATATTAATGTTGAGACTATCTGAATAACGTAGATCAAAGTCTAAAAAATTATCGCCCGGCCAAATATATACTCCGTTCTGGATGAAATCTTGATAACCATTTGCTGATACCCTGATATTATATTCACCAAACTCCAAATCAACCAGGGAATATTCTCCATTCTCATCAGTAACTGTTTCGTTTAGATTAAATCTAACAGTCGCATTTGGTATTGGGTGCGCATTAATGCTATCTGTGACAACACCGAAAACATTTGCAGGTCCAGGATCAAGCAGTGCATCGGAACAATCGAAAATATCGAAATAAATATTATCAGCTACATAAGCGTATTGATTTTGCATATATACTTTCTGCACCGCCAGGTGTTCTGTAGAACCCTGTTATCATGGGGTCTTCAGGGTCACTGAAATCTACGATTCGCAACCCGCCGCCACTCGCTGCTACAATTGCGTGATTTTGAATAATCTGAACGCGTCGTGAATAGCCAGGCAAATCAACGCTACTGATTAATTGGGGAGAATCAGGATTGCTTATGTCGATCAAATGCAAACCGCGTGGTCCATCAGCAACACAAGCGATATCACCATCAACCGCAACATCATTCGCCCATCCAATGGTATCATAGAACCCCATCGCAACGGGGTTAAAGAGGTCGGAGATATCAATAATCCTAAGTCCACCATCATTGTTGCACGCCAAATAGGCATATTCCTCTGAAATGTCGATTCCAAGGGGAGAAGCTACAACCCCACAATCAGAAATGAATGTTGGATTTTCAGGATCCGTCACATCAACAATTCTAAGGTTCCGACCATATGACAGGTAGGCAATCCCATCTTGAACTTGAATAGTTCCAAATTGTCCGTTTTCGTATACACTGATCTCTTCCGGGGTTGCGGGATTATCCAAACTCAGTATGTGAACACCGGAACGAGTTGTTACATAGAGAATGTCCTCGGAGACATTCACTTCAAATGCTTCAGAAAGTGGGTCAAATACTCCTACGTGCCATGGGTTAGTCCTATCTTCAACATTAATAATTCGAACTCCATTCGCACTGTCTGCAACGAAGGCATGTCCATTTGATACTGCGATACTTCTTGCCCATCCAGGAGTATCCAGCCTGGAGATAATGTTTATGTTCAAGCTGTCTTGACCAAAAACAGAGGCTGTTGTGCAGAAAAGAATTATTGACATTAACAACGCAGTGAATAGTTTCAAAACTGATCTCCTCATAAACTATTACTATCATGTAGCTGTTCGTTCTAGTAAGCGTAGCCAGGGAACTTGCATCCCAGGGAAAAGATTCAGAGCGATTCCGATTGAACCTAATCATACATCTCAACAGCTTAAGATTCTCACATCAATTTGGATTGTCTTCACCTCTGATGGCCGATTGAAGTGGTTCAGGTTGTCCACTTGTCGGAATCGTCTCTCTAGTAGCGAAACATTAATTCACCAATACAATTTCAATTTGATCGCTTGCGTCGACTCAGGGAACCTTTTTCTCGGAATACAAGATTCCGTGCTATTGTTCTATTTCAGCAAGGTAATCTTCCTGGTAAAGGTACTTTCCTTCATTTTGAATTTCAGAAAGTATGTACCACTTACTAAATTTAGTCCAGGTTGATTGCAATCGAGTACAAATCGATGATGTCCGGTACCATATCCTTGAATAGCCGAGAATACCTGTAATCCCAGAACATTAAAAATTGCGATTTCCAATTGTGTTGGATTGAAAGTGTCAAACGGTATCGTAATTGTTGAATTTGATGGATTAGGATATGCTTGTTGAACAATAGCCTCCAAGGGAAGCGATGACCATTGATCGTAAACTCCAGTCCATTCAATTGCCTCTGTACAGTCTAATACATCCAGGTAATTATTGTCAGCTACAAATACAATTTGATCCGAAACTACTAAATCCCAAGCTTCCCCAGGTGTGTTATAATAGCCAGCCTCAACTGGATTTGCTGGGTCCTGTACATCAAGAATATAAAGATATCCTTCATCTTTTTCCGTCAAATACGCAAATCCATTTGAAATTGTTACGCCATCTATCTCACCAGAATTATCAAATATAGAGATTTCAGAAAGATTTTCCGGATCACTAATGTCCACTATATATAGGTGATTACCGCTTGCGACATACGCAAATCCATTTGAAATTGCTACATCAGTCGCACTTTGGGGACTTGTATAGCGGTCCATTTCCAACGGATGCTCGGGATCGTTTATATCAAAAACAATCAGTCCTATATCCTCGTCTGTTAGGTAAGCCATATTGTCCAAGACTTCAACAGCATTTGTGCTTTGGATTGTTTCAATGGATGTGACTTCAGAAGGGTTTGAGGGATCTAAAATATCAATAATACGTAAACCTCCGACAAAATCTGCAACGTAGGCACAGCCCTCAAAAATTGAAACATCATATGCACGATGTGCTGTACCTAGTGAAGCCATTAGTTGTGGATTTAATAGATCTTCTATGTTTATAACTGACAGTCCGCTATGGTCATTAGCTATATATAGGTAACTATTAGATATCACAATTTCCTTGGGACTGCCCGGTAGGTTGCATTCCCCCAACTCAACGGGATGATCTGGATCTCCAATGTTCAAGATACGTAAAACACCAGTATTGTCTGTATCTTTTACCCCTCCAATGAACAACAAGCTATCTCTCTTTTCAATTCTTGTAAGTCTTCCCCACGGGTCATATGCTCCAACCGGCAAAGGATCTGTAGGTTCGGTGACATCAAATACTTGAATTCCTGCATACCCTTCAGCTAGAAAGGAAAAATTATCAACAATAGCAACATTTTCAGTTCTATTTGTCGTTACAAGACCTTCAAGTTGAAGAGCATTATATGGGTCAGTAACATCAATGATCACGAGATCGACATCGGTATTGTCAAGCGTAAGATAGACCAGGTTTCCTGAAACACTAACGCTCGTAGCGTTTGGTGGAGTAATAAAGTAACTCATTTCCACAGGGTTTGCAGGTTCGCTTACATCAATAATATGCATTCCTCCTGACCAATCTGAAACATAGGCGATACCATTGTCGACATGAACATCTGAAGGTATCGCAGGAAATGCAGCTAACTCTTCCATATTCATCACATCAGAAATACTGATTATTCGTACGCTATCTGAATCTGTCACAAACGCACAATTTCCCGCTATTGCTATTTTAGAGACATTTCCAGGAGTATCGTATATATCAACAATTGTGGGATCAGTTGGATTACTTACATCCACAACTATCAAACCACTTTGGCGACAGGCGAGAAAAGCAAAGTCTCCCTCAATGACAACATCTGTGATAGGTTCGTCAAACTGGAATTGTCCAATTTCTAGTGGATTTTGTGGTGAACTTATATCAATAACTGATAACCAACCATCTCGGGAATCGCCAATATAGGCGAGTTCACCTTGGATAGTGATGTTTCCAGCCCTACCAACTGTTCTGCATCTTGCAACCTCAACGGGATTGTGTCGATCGCGAATGTCCAGAACACTCAAACCAGTTCTCAATGTCGTTACAAATGCAAATTCTCCTGATACGGCAATATCACTGGCATAATCCCAGTTGCTGTAATATTGCTTAACCATGTTGACATTAAGACTATCCTGAGAATAAGCGGAACCTATCGAACTTAGGCACACTATAATTGTCAAAGTAACCATCATTCTTTTCATTATACCTTCTGCCTTATCTTTACATTTTGTGTTAAAATTACATTCAGAAATGCTTAACTAACATATAAGCAATTTCTTCATGAAAACACATAAACTTGTCTCATAGCCAGATCTACTTCAACAAAATCACCTTCTGCATGGCGTGATGTTCGCCAGCTTTCAAGACGAGGAAATAGACACCGGAAGTCTGGTTCACAGCTTCGAAGACCAATTCATGGTGACCTCGATCCAGCACTCCCTGGTTCAATTCCGCTACCAGCTGCCCAACGATATTGTATAAACTCAAACTGACTTCCATTTTTTCCGGCAGGGTAAATGGAACAGTGATCGACGGATTAAACGGGTTCGGATAGGCTTTGCCCATGGAAAGTTCGAGTGGGAGTTCAGATTCATTCTCGATTGCAGATACCGTGATTTCAGCATAAGGACCTTTACCAAAAGCTGATGAGCTGACGTTTGCACTCCCTGATTCACCAACGACTTCACCGCTTTCATCCAACACTTTCACACTGATCGGATTTCCGGGGAAAAAGCCTGGAATATCATGCTCCGGGATCGCCTGCCATGCTGTTACCGGCGTGACCGGTTTGTCTTCGAGCACAGCAGCTCTGCCGACCAAAACGTTGCCGTCATAGAGTTCGATAACCGCTGCCTGCTGTTTCATACTTTCGTCCAGCGTCACCAGGACAACCCAGGGCAAACCTGTCGCATGAGGAGTATCTTCAATTTCAGGGATATTCCATTTTTCCGTTGTAAAAGCTCCGGCACGTTCGAGTTCCTCTGGATACTCCAGGTCGACTTCCTCATTTACAAAGACACGATAACCTTCGCCGGGTGTCATATTCCCCATGGTGTTGATGTTAAAATCCGGATCAGGAATGAAAATCTCACCGTCATCATTGAGAATAATTTCCAGCTCATCATAAATCGGTTCCATCGCTTGTTCTACCAGCATTTCGTCAGTGAAGGGATAGCCAATCCAATTCCAGGTATCAGGTTGGAGGTTGAACTCATGGTCGGCACGGATGGTTGTACCTGTATAGACCCATTCGCTCTCTTCGCTTGTATAAATCATGTAGGCTTCGGTAGGATTCACCATCCAATCGGCGTCGATCAGGTCAGGTATATGAACCTGCCCCTGCTCGTTTTGTACGATAGCAAGATGGGGGATATCTTCGAACAAGTTGATTGCGAAGAGGTCTAAGGGGAGACGAGGCATGGAAACCAGTTCGTAACGATTTGTTGCAAGAGGGATGTTTACCTCTTCCTGGTCATCATAACCGATCGCTTCCGAACAATCAAAGATTGATACAGTGTTTCCTGCAGGTATGAATGCATAGGGTGGATTTATGGCGAGTCCGTATATTACACCCTCAACATCATGTGATCCGACTGGTGCAGGATCAACAGGATTGCTGATATCCAGCACAGATATACCATTTGAACTATTGGTAAAGTAAGCATACCCATCCTGAACATCTATCCCGAAAATGTTGTTATATTCCCAGGTTCGTCCGGCGACAAAGATATCTGACGGATCGGAAATGTCGTACACGAGAATGCCTTGTCGTGCATATGCGACATAAGCATAGTCCCCCTGCAACGCTACATCATACGCTGTCCCACTGTACTCACGTTCCATGTCCAGTTGAACAGGATTGAAAATGTCGGAAACATCAATGGTTTGGAAACCCCAATTTTCGGATGGCGAGTAAGAGATTCCATCCCTGATCAGTGCCTTCCTCTGACAGCAACGTGCATCAATGACAGATAGAATTTCCGGGTCGTCCGGGTCGGAAATATCAATCGCATAGATATCACCGAACTCGGTGGCATACGCCATGTTGCCATGAACATCAATTGTCCAGGTGAATTCGTCGATTTCAAGTTGAGAACGCAACACGGGATTGGTGGGTGTGCTGATATCCACAACATACATCCCCTGACTGGCGGCAGCGATATAGGCATATTCAGATTTGATTGTCACCTGCCTCATTGTCGCTCCGGTGGTGAACTCACCCAATAATTCGGGGTTTTCCAGATCCTCAACATTATAAATAAACATACCTTCCGATGCGGCACATACATACAGCAAATTGTCCTCGTAGGTAACATCCCAGACACGTTCCCACGATTCATTCTCAATGGTTGACAACAGCTCTATGCCTTCCTGTGCGAAAAGCAGTGTTGAACTTATAAGAAGGGAAGTGAGGCAGAAGATGGTAAACAGGATTTTTCGAGTAGGATAGATCATGATGGACTCCAATTCCGTAAGGTATCCAAATGAACGAAAACGGGGCAGGGAGTATTACTGACAGCCTTAATCAACCCCCAGGTATTTCGCTGACACATTAGAGTACAATTTAGAACAATATCAATGTAACAGCAAGTAAATGGACTATAATTTCAAGTTTACATACTTTATGCCTCGGGGAGATTGGTGTAGCCCTGTGGTGTAGCGCAGCGGAACCCGGGGAGCAGAAGACTACACCACCCCGCCCTGGAGCGCCACACTCCAGTTTGGCATTTATTCTGGCTTGGGATTTATCCCAAGTCTAATAATTCCCTTGAAATTCTAAGCCGATCTATTCCAGTGTGGCATCACACCCCGCGTCATCCCGGTGATGAGTTGGGCCGGGATCCAGGAAGCAATTTTTTCCGTTTACATCGTGCCTCCCAGTTACTCTTCGTTCTGCGACATCTGAAGAAGTTGCGTGCGGAACCGAAGCCAATAGCCCAAAGCCTTGTCCGCCTCGTCATCCCCGCGTAGGCGGGGAACCAGACAAGACTCAGTGCGCCAGCACTGATGTAGTTGATGTTGAGAAGGGTGTTAAAGTCTTCTAAAAGCCAGAAGCCCAAAGCCCCGAGCCAGCTTTTACCCTACCTCAACAAAATCACCTTCTGCACTTCGTTCACTCCACCAACCTGCACCTGCAGGAAATAGATCCCACTCACAACGTCAAAAGTCTGTTCATCGTCAAGACTCAAACGATGATATCCAGCGTTGAATCTCTGTGTTGATTCAAACTTTACCTGTCCAAGGATATTAAAAAGACGTAACGTAATCATTCCGTTTTCGGACAATCCAACAGTAACAGTTACTGTACTGTTAAAAGGATTTGGGTAAGCATTGCTGACAAAAAAATCATGTGGTAAACTTATTTCATCAATGTTTGGTGCAATGTTCTCAATCATAGCGTTTGAACAGTCGAAAATTTCGAGGTGATTTCGATCAGCGACATACGCAAGGTTACCTTCAATTTCGACCCATTGGGCTGTTCCTGGCGTATTATAAAAACCTGTTTCTGCAATATTGGTGGGATCGCTGATATCGAGCACTCTTAATCCATCGTAAAAATCAGCAATAAAAGCAAAGTTTTCAACAACTTTGATGCAGTAGACACGACCCGGTGTTTGATAATGGCTAATTTCTACAGGGTTAGCCGGATTTCTAATATCAAGGACGCGAAGCCCATCCATACCATATCCAACATAGGCATAATTCCCATCAACAGTAACGCAAATTGCGCATTCATCATCTGTTGTAAAATAGCCGATTTCAACCGGAATTGCTGGATCATGAATATCGATCACCCGTAAACCTTCATTATAATCCGCGATATACGCGAAACCTTCCCCGACTACTACATCAAGCGCACAGTCAGGTGTATTGCAGACACCTATTTCCACAGGATTTGCCGCATCACTCACATTGACAATACGCAAACCGTCATAGGTATTTGCTATGTATGCATAATCTCCCTCTACGACGACTTTATTTGCTCGGTTTGGCGTGGCAAGAGATCCTGCTGCAACAGGAATTTCTGGATCACTGACATCAGCAATACGAAATCCTGCTCCGTGGTCAGCAAGATAAGCGTAACCATTTGACACAACGACACCGCGAAATGCGTCATTTGCGGGAAAAAAACCAATTTCTCTTGGGAATTGCGGATCAGAAACATCAATAACGCGTAATCCTGAATCCTGATCCGCCACATATGCAAAATCGCCTTCGATTGCCACAGCTTCGTTGTAGTAGTGAGACTCGATCATCGAGAGGATTTCGATATTTAAACTTTCATTCTTTCGCATAGAAAAATTATAAGTGTTCTCCCCAGATTCAAGCTGTACTCTTCCAGCATGAAATGGTTCGTAGTCCAGAGCATAAGCATCTACAGAATAATTATCAGGAGAAAGGAGGGTGAAGTTGTATTCACCATTTTCATTTGTGGAAGTTTGATGTTCATCGAAAGACACTACAGCTCCGGAGATAACCTCACTGGTTTCTTCATCAATTACGATTCCAGATACACTGGCAGTATCCGGCCAATCAATTGCATAGGAACAGTCATAAACTTCAAAATGGTAGGAATCCGCCACATAAGCGAACTGGTTTACGGCACAAACATTGTTTGCAATACCTGGAGTTTTGTAAAATCCCGTTTGTTCTGGGTGTGTTGGGTCACTGACATCAATCACACGTAGACATCCACCGGATGTGCTAAGTTTCCAGGAATAAGCGACAAACACATAACTGTCTACAACAGTAATATTCCGGATTGATCCTGGTGCGTTGAACGCCCCAATTTCGACGAGGTTTTCTGGATTACTGACATCTAATACTTTGAGACCTCTCTCAGCAATGTAAGCTATATCTCCCGAAACAGCAACATGTCTAATATTGTTGCCAACCGGATTGTAAAACCCTACTTCGACAGGATTTTGAATGTCGCCTACATCAACCACCCTGAGACCAGCAGCTACGACGTAAGCAAAATTTCCTTCAACTGCAACACTGCTAGCATTTCCCTGCAGGTAAAGTTGGCTGATTTCTGATGGATTTTCGGGATCAGATACATCCAAGATATGAAGATCAGTTTCATTTGTAGCGACAAATGCGATCCCTTCTGAAACTGCAAGATCACTGACCACCTCTTCTAGATCGAAAAAAGCAGTTTCATCAGGTGCAACTGGGTTGCTGATATCGACAATTCTAAGACCGCCTTCTTCCCGCTCCCAATCAGAAGTACCCACATATACGTAATCCCCCTGCAAATCAATATTCATTGCTGGTCGACGAAAAGTGAGGAATGCTGCTTCGAACAGATTCTCTCCATTCCTTATATCAACTACTCGAAGCCCACCTTCATCATGCGCGATAAAAGCATATTCTCCCTGTACCACTACCTCTCGTGCCCATGCTGGTGTGTCATAACTGCCTATTTCAATGGGTTGTTCAGGATCGTGTACATTAACAACTCGAAGGCCACCAACCTCATCAGAAATAAAAGCGATCCAATCTGAGATGACAAGGCTGGTGGTACGAGACATTGAATCGTAAAATCCGACCTCCAGAGGGTTTTCCAACTGGGTGATATCAATCACTCGCATTCCCCGACTGTCTGCGATAAATGAGTAGTTCTCTGTGACAGCTACACCTCTGGTACGACCATGAGTATCATAGGAGCCAACTTCGATGGGATTTTCGGGATCAGTTACATCAGCGATAAAGAGACCCGCTTCGTTATCAGCTATGTAAGCAAAACCGTCAAACACAGTAACATCCCGAGCTGAATCACGGGTTCTGAGGGTTGCAACTTCTTCAGGGTTTTCCGGATCACTGATATCAACTATCCATAATCCCTCATCCCAGATGGCGACATAGGCGTAATCTTCAACAACTGCGATATCCTGCGAATGATCGGGGGAAATTATATAGCTAACCTGAAAAGGATTCTGCGGATCACTGATATCAACTATCCACATTCCTTGATAAAAATCTGTCAGGTAAGCATACCCTCCATGAACTGCCACACCTTCAACCCACTCGGGTTCATCGAATGAACCAACGACTACTGGATTTTCCAGATCACTCACGTTAACAACACAAAGCCCTTCGCTTCCATCTGCGATATATGCATATTCACCAGCAACTGCGACATCGTAGGCATTGCTCGGCGTATAACAAAAACCAAGCTCATTAAGAGAACCAGGATTACGGATGTCTAAAATCCTTAAACCACTACCAGTTGTTGCGATAAACACCAAAGTATCGACGATAAAAAGATCAGCAGATAGATCCCAATTGTTGTATAAACTACCCAGCATGCTAATGTTCAGACTATCCTGCGCCATACTACTGCCAAATGATAATAGGATGCAGATCACTGTGAATATTCTTTTGATCCGATTCATAAAATACCCCCGCAAATAATAACTGATTCCAATAATCCTTTGCAATCTTGTAAATAGTTTACTCTTGATCCACAATAAAGTCAATGGCTTGTTTATATAAATCCTATATCATTCAACGAATTAAATATTCGCGACGGATGACCTGTAGCTTGCTACAGGTATCGCGCTTATTCCCGTTAAATATCTTAGCAAAAATACCCGATTGGATCATTTTGGGGATCGAAAGGGGCGTGTCAGCCCCTTTCATAGAAGACAAAGAAGATTTCCCCCTAATAGTTACCCGTACCAGAACGAACACTTCACACGAGTTGGTTTCTACATTAATATATACCACTACTATTGTGACAAATTCAATGAATTGCGGGAAATAAATGATGTTTTTGGGATTTGGCTTGGGGTGATTCACCAAGATGCCCCGATGTTTTGCATCGGGTATAAGGGACAAATTCAATTGCACACTTCTATTATAAAATGGATGAATGATTTTCCCGCAACATCTTCGGATATTGCGGAACACGGGGATATTCATTTTACTCCTGGATACCAGCTAAAAGCATGCTGGCATGACGCGGGGTGGATCAAGCCAGACTGGAGAGAGACACTCCTTAAAGAATGAAACCCGGGGATGAGTATGAATACAAATGATATTGGGGTTTTGAAAGTCTATACATTCGTCACTTTGTGGAGTAGAATTGCTCTCATCCCCGGGCCACCCTGAGTTAAGGGCACCTCTGTTCCCCGGGTTTCGCTTCGCTACATCGCAGGGCTACGCAAATCTTTCTACGCAAGGGGATCAAATTATTGTGGTTTTCCCGCAACACCCACGGATATTGCGGAAATTGTGGATGGGAATAACCTTATCGATTCTGATCTTGTTTCTGGTAACATCTGTTCAAACAATCAATCATTTGCTATATTAATAGGATGATTACTATCGCCTACGGAGAATACTATGGTAGAAAAGGAATATACGGCGATCTTTGAACTGGCAGAGGAAGGCGGATATATTGTCACGATTCCTGCGTTGCCGGGACTGGTCACCGAAGGGGATACCCTTGATGAAGCAAAAGAGATGGCAAAAGATGCAATCCGTTGCCATATTGCATCACTAATAAAACGGGGATTACCCATACCTGAAGATATACAAGAATCTATGCCACTACGCGATAAGTTGGCAGTGGCGGTGTAGGAGATGAGTCCAAAACTTCCCGTTATCACACCAAGACAATTACTTCGTGCCCTTAGAAAAGCTGGGTTTGAGGTTGACTATCAGCAAGGCAGTCACATCTCTCTGGTTCATCCAGAACGACCAGAACTTACAGTTACCGTTCCATATCACAATAAAGACTTGAAAAAAGGAACCCTGAAAAGCATACTTCACCAAGCTGATATGAGCACAGATGTTTTGAACAGTTTTCTGTAAATTAGCAGTGAGGGTTAAACCGTTCGTGGCAACGCAAAAACCTATAAAACTATGGATTTCTTGGAGTTTAGAAGACCCTAAAACACCGCTTGGGGAACAACTTGCATGGTTTGATGGTTGAATTTGGACTTGTCAAAAGCCAAAGAAATTGCCACACTGGAGTGTGGCGCTCCAGTATGAACTAAAAAGCAGGTCCAATCCGAAGCTTGAAAAGGTAACCACTGTCGGGAAAACGTGCGCTTCGAGATACTTCGAATCTTATGATATCCCGATAGGGCACATGAAAGACCAATGCCGCGCCGTACGCCGCTTCCCACCCCGCATAATAACGGTCTGGCTTATTCGCTGGATCATATATACCGTGTACACCATCTACGACACCATAGTCAACAAAGGTTGCAACGGAAACACCAAATTTGAGGTTACGGGTGTAACGTTGCAGTTTCCACGGTGCCCAGAGGGTTAGATAGGTTCGATCGATGATGTCATATCGTACTTCTGACTGCAGCAACAGAGCACGATCCCCTTCCAGACTCCGTTCTGCTGAGGTTCGCACAGATTTCAGTCTGTTGATGATGTAGCGACGAAAAACCGGAGAGCTGCCAAAAGTCGCCAGACTGTAAATTCTGCCAGCCAGATAAATCCGTGGAGCGACCAATTTGTACGCCGAGAGCGAAAGCAGGGGACGGACATATAAAACATCTCCACTGTTCAGACTATTTGAAACGCTAAAGGAGATATCGAGGTTGACCCCCTGTGTAGGCCAGGGGTTATAATAGCGTGTATCATAGTGGTAACCACCGGTCAGCTCGAAAAGAATATCGTTGTCTGTATCCGGCTCAACATATTCACTGCCATTCTCAACATTTCGTTCGTAAAACTGACGCTCTTCGATGGAACTGCTGATCGAGTAGCTGGATTCCAGATTTAGTCTTCTTCCCAGGCTGGCTCTAAGTGAACGTGACAGCGAGGTTATATCCTCACGTTCTGCCAGAATCCCAGGTTCATCCTCCTCCATCCACTTCATCTCAACATTCATACCCCACTCTCTTGTGGAAAACAGATAGGGGATTTTCCAACGAGCCTGCCCACCACGTCGGTAGCCGGTAAACCCGATCAGGGAAAGGTGTTCACGTCTTCCACGGAAATTATCGTGATTGATATGACCACCATACGCGGTTCGTTGCAGATTTTCAATTTCTTCTTCATCAATTTCGAGGTAGATACCAGGCCAGATATACCAGAGCTCAGTGACTTCGACAATTAATGCCTGTTCATTACCGATAGTTCCAGGATAGAGTTCTACACGGCTGAATAATCCTAATGATTCCAAGCGTTGCTTGTCCTGATCGATCAACTCAGGTGTTGCAACCATTCCCGAGCTTAACTTCATTTCGCTGAGAATGACAAACGATTTTGTCGTGCGATTGCCTTCTATGATGATGGTATCAATAACCGCGGGAGTGGATTGTGCGGAAGAGATGCAGGGAATAAAGAGAACGAGAATTAGTGCATAGCTTAGCTGGGATAGAGCGCGGAGCAAGTTTGATCTACCACTGGTAAACAAGGGTGACGTAAACCGTATTAAGGGTTTCAGTAGATTCACGTTGGTTGTCATCAATCGTTTGAAAATCTCCATCTACCAGCAATCGCCATGATCTGTTGAACAAGGTTTGTACTCGAAGCGAGGGACCTCGTTTGATATAAGTTCGATCTGTCTGATTTTGCTGCAAAACAATATCGCTTTGTTCAAAGCTTTCTTCCACTCGTTTCTGATAACGGTAACCAATTTTCAAGAGAAGTCTTGAGAGAAATATATATTCAAGGTGAGTGGCAGCGAATCCCACCCGGGCTTTGTCGGAAAGGTCCTGGACAAAATCATCCCAGATAATCCTTCCCCGTTCCTCAAGATCATATCGTCCGGATAGAGACAATTGAACACGTCCTCCCAGGGGGAGGGTCAGAGTGTCGGCAGCAGACCATCTTCTAAACACCCGACTACGAATCCCGGAGCGTGCATCCATGCTCTCAAAATCATATACGCTGTAGTTAGCTAAAACTTCAAAAGAAGCTGTGTTGTTCCATCCGTCAGCAGGAAACCATTGTACAATAGGTCGTAATGCGATAACGCGATTCCAGTGATTGTCCGCTGAACGTTCCTGCTTAATGTATACAAGATGGTCAAGTATTACTGAAATTTCAACTGCTGTGTAGACCCAGGGGGTCAGCCATCTCCCACCAACCAGCTCAGCATGATGAACCAGGCGATCTCTGTCATTGGTTTCAAGGCTGTCGGGGGAGTCATAACGTCGTTTTTCTGTGCCCAGTTTTACTGTCAGGCTGTCTTTGTCGCTATTTCGGGATGTAATCAACTCCAGCTCCTGCCTTCTTCCCAGCGTCAAGGTGCCGCCATAGTCCCGATCCTCAACGGCAAAATTGTATTGCAGCATGGTCTGCCAGATTGATGGTGCATAAATCCAGGCGAGACGATGTACCAGATCATTCTCCCTGCTTTCACCAGGACCAACACCACGATAGGAGACATTAGACCGACGAAAATCAAGGTCGTAAACCCCATTCATGTCCTCACTCAAAGGAGTGCTGAGACGATTCCTCAAGCTGAGTTCATCATGTACACGACTGACGATATTTCCCTCCAGCCCCAGGTAAATATCGCTTCTTCGATTGCGCCAGCTTGCTTCAAAAAGGTCAGTTGCATCACCAAAATCACGAACGATTGAATTATCTAATGTGAGATCATGATATCGTCGGTCGTCATACAAATTGATATAACCGTTCCCGCCGAATTGGATATTCTGGTCATCAATTGGACGGAGTTTAAAATCACCTCGCATGGATGGACCGGAACCTGAACCTTTCAGCTCCTCATCGTACGCTCCTCCCACCAGCATTGTACTTCGCAGGGTCGTTGATCGGTTGTATGATACTCCTCCACGCAAGACACCCCGTGTAATTTTACTGTTCTGACCGGTCACCAGACGTGAACCATCAGTGAGTGGACGGAGATCATAAGGATGCAGCGAGACACCGCCTTTCTGCACTCTTTCCGGAGCTTCCTGATCCTGAAAATTACTGCCTTCAAGTTCAAAAAGAAGATCAAAATTCCGGGATAGAAATCTGGTGGAAGTGAGCGACAGCCCGAGGTCTCGTTTCCATTGTGGTTCAAATCCAGGAAGCTGACGCAGGGTTATCTTACTGTAGGCACTTGATTGGAGGTGAAGGGTGGAATCTGATACTGAGTAATTGCCTCTGGTCTGTAAAATACGTGTATCCAGTTCCTGGCTGAAACGGGTATAAAGTGAATCATTTGCCGCTGTTGCGGTTGAGAAGATAAGTAAAAGCAGGTTGAGTAGTAGTCTAAACCTACTTCTCCTCACGCCTTCCCCTCCTTGTCATTGGGAGGTGAACCGGGCGGATCAAAAATAATTCCAGCCTGGCTGGCAGTAACAGGTCTCCCACGTTGTGATTCAGGTACAACAGCACCTGCAGAAATGATAAGTTTGAGCGCTTCAGCAACTGACACGTGCAACAGTACCACATCTGTCTTGGGATAAAACAAAAGGAATCCAGAAGTTGGATTTGGAGTAGTGGGTAAAAATATACTGATTACATCTTCTTTTATGGCATCTTGAATGGGACCGCGAGTATCCTGTGTCATAAATCCAATGCAGTAAGTTCCTTTACGTGGATATTCTATCAAAACAGCCTGCTTGAATACTTCCTTTTGACCACCGAGTAACGCTTCGGATATCTGAAAGATCGCGAGGTAAACTTTGTTCACCAACGGAATTCTCTGCACCGTTGATTTGATGACACCCGCAACCCGAACTCCGAGGTATTGACGTGCAAACCATCCCGCTAACAAAATGATTCCCATTAAAACAAAAAAGCCAATTCCATAAATCGTCCCCTCTTTGAAATACTGAAGGTCCAATACTTCTGCGAGAAAAAGGCGGATTGGTTTACCAAGTATACTGTCTGTGAGCAGAAACAGTTTTATGACAATCCAGATCGTCAAAACCAAAGGACCAAGGAAGACCAGACCGGTCAGGAACCACTGTCTTATTTGTTTGAGTTTGGATGTTGGTGTGCTTCCTGAATCGGGAAGAGATGTTGGCTCATTGCTCATCATAATTGTAATTTATTCCTGCACTTGAAGTTTAATAATCAAATTAGAAGGTATTGTTCAGCGTGCAAAACCGTGTTAACGAATCCAAATGATTTCTTCTTCTTAATCGGTGCTCTTTTTACTACTTTCCCCAAAGGGATAAGGGGTTTTTCCCCGTAGAGCTGATATCCCATACTGATATGCCAGGGTTCGCAAGGCAACTTTTTCAGATTCGGCTAAGCCGGCTTTTTCCAGCTTAAGTTCCAGAGCGAGTTGAAAACGTTCGGCAATCTCAGGAATGACATCCCCCATTACAGCAATCTTTTCCAATCCAGGGAATTCAACAGAACTCGTATCGATAAAAAACGCATTACAGTTCAATGATTGATTTATTTCAAAGCGAGCGAAAGGACCTTCAATATGTTTCCCTGTGAATTTTATCCATAAGATATCTTCAAATGTGACGTCCAGCTTTTCAATCTGCGTTTTAATGATATCATCTATAGTCTGATCATCATATTCGAGGGGAAGATCGACCTGAATGGTTAACAATTTTGTCGGATCGATTGTGTGATAATCGAGGGTGTCTTTCTTGATCCCATTTTCATCTACTTCATACACCGCCACTTTCCCACTCCCAGGATGCTCAAAACTGTTCTGGAAGACTTCACCGGAATCTACTGCAAGAACGTCACCAGTCTCATTTGAGAAGACCTCTTCGTATCCACTCCCGGAAACGATAACCCACTGGAAACCCGCTTTGTTATATTGATTTAAATCTACCTTGCCATTCCCTGCACTTGGGCAAACCAGAATGTTTATCTTTCCTTCAACGGGGGCAGGTTGTGATTCAAAAATAGTACTCTCAGCATCAGAATAGAATGAAATCATAAGGTCGGGGAGTGTTTCGATACTGAGGTTAGAATACCGTACATCGCTTAAGATATGACGATGTTCTCCCCAATTTAATCCGAGGGCAGTTGACACAATATCCTTGTAAGGGCTTAGTTCGCTCAAGTTGTCCGACACACCAGGAACAATAACAACTGCCGTCTCCTGAATAGTGTTAAGGGTGGAGATAACTGAACGTATTGTTGGAAGGCAAAATGATGAAAAATCGAATAAATCACCATTAAGGATCAATAAATCAACATTTTGATCCTGTGCAATTGTTACGATTCTGCTCAGCAGGCTATTCTGGAGAGCTTCGCGTTGACGTACGATATCCTCACTAAAGCCGTGTCCTGATGGCAGCACTGGTGCACCCAGCTTGAGACCAGAAGCCTGAAGTATACGAATACTCATGCCAGCTCCCTCTCAATTTCCATCATTTGTACCGAATCCCTTAACTCAACGTTCAGATGATCCAGCCACTCTCTGTGCCTTCCACTGTGGCAGGTCAACACGATCACCTGCTTTCCATTTTTCACCTGACGTATCAGCATATCCATTCCGGTACGGAATCGGTTGTCATCCAGGTGAGCGAAAGGTTCGTCGAAGATGTACGGTGCATCCACATAGCCGCCAGCGAGATAGTCGCTCAATGCCAACCTCGCTCCCAGGAAGATCGAATCTCTGGCACCTGCAGACAATAATCTTTGCACTTTCGCTGCTGAAATGCTTTTTCCTGTTTGACGATCCTTTGCTGTCAGGTTCAGGTCTTTGTCAAATGTTGCTTCACTCCATCTTGGCACAAGTTCAGCGAGAATCGGTTGCAGTTTTTCGTTCAGCATGGTCGAGAGCTTATCGAATACGTCGCTCTCTATATTTTTTAAGGTATCTGCGGCAATAGTTAGAGCATGGATTTTAATTTCAATTTCTTCCATCAATTTCCGAGTTGAAGCTAGTTGATGTTCAGCACGATGAATTGCCGGGTAAATTTTCTGTTGTAGCATAGTCAAGTGCGCCCGTTCATCGGAAAGATCACGGGTCAGTTCATGCAGTCTGTCCTGAAGCTGCTCCTCGAGCTCATGAAGCTGAATGACTGTCCCCGGTTCTGCAGCTACATCATCCAATTGGGCAAGGTATCGGTATGTATCCTCAAGGCGGGATTTCAGAGCGTTCAGCATTCCCTCTTCGCCAGCGTCAGACTGTAGCGTTGTGATTTGCTCACTGATATCTCGGTAATGTTGAGCACGGCTACTCAGTACATTAAACTCTTTAGCTGCTTGTTCAACTTCTTCCCGCTCTGTGATTTTTGCTTCTGTGAAGATCGATTGTAACTCGTTCCAGAAGCCAGCCACTCTGTCTGCAGCCCGACGTTCTTCTTCCAATGAACTCGTATAAAGATTCTCTACATACCGATATTTTTCCAATGCCTTGCGATAATTGGCAACATGCACTGCAAAACCGTCCACTTCGCCCCTGGTTGGCATTTCACCTTCACCGATAACACCAGCTTCCTCAAGGTAGGGACGTATCTTTTCACCAACGGACTCAAGCTCGTGAAGCGCATCATCATGGACTGCTTTAACCTCAAAATACTTGCTGCCGACACCGGAGAGATCGCGTGAGTCCGACAGCAAACTTCGTAATTCATCGTGATTTTTTAAATTTATTGAAATCGCCAGTGAGTCGAGATTTTTTTCTATCCTGGTTAACTTTTTCTCAGATTCTGAAAGCTCACGTTTGGATTGACGAGCTGAATGCTGGAAAGTTACATGTTCTAGCACACCAAGCACCACAACAAGAATTACAGCTACACTGGTAACCATCAATGCAGCCAGTTCATTTTGTGCGAGTTTCCACTCCAATGCCGAGCCTATTGCTGCGATCAGCGCAATCAATGCGATGCTTATGGCAAAAGGAGTCAGTCGTATTTTTCGTTTTGGTAGTTGGGTTTTGGCAACCCGTTCATCAGCTTGCCTTAGTTCCGCTTCAGCTTGATCGTGCTCGGCTACCAGCCGATCATATTCCAGGAGAGTTTCTTCCGAAAGTATCTGGAAGTTCGCCTGAACAAGTTCAAGTCGTCTGGCAAAGATACCTCGTCCTGCCAGGTTCTCCTTCTCTTTATCCAATTCCTCTTCAATACGTGCTCGTTTTTCGTTCAGATTTTTCCAAAGATGAAGATTCTGGCTGAGATCATCCAGCTCTTCGATTTCAAATTCAGTAAGATTTGAGAATTCTGTTATCTTACCTTTTTCAGATTCAAACGTGTCATGCCGTTTCTGCCGTTCCTGAACAGCACCTTCAGCAGTAGCGGCAGCTTCCCGATATCGTTCATAAACCTGGGTAAACTTTTTCTCAAGGTTGGAAGTGATATGTGCGGCATCCTTGTATTCCGCCTCTTCCTCCTGAAGCGTCTCAAGACGTTTTGTGTGATTCAGGATATCATCATGGCGGGATTCAAGGTCTTTCTTTTCATTCAGTAAAATACCACGACGAATGCTTTTCAAACGAGTTTTCAGCGTTACTCGTTCATTTTCGAGAGCTATCAGATCACGCACAACATGGTCTGCTTCTTTCTTGAGCTGTACCAGTGACGCATGCTCTTCGAGTAACTTCGTCATATTTTGGGAGAGGCGATATTTCTCTGTGAGAATGGAAGTACCCTCTCCCTCAGAATTTTCTGCTGATCCTATAAGCTCTTGGAGAATTTGACGTGCTGATTGAGTCGCTGAACTTCCGGGTGAAATCCGTGTCAATGCTTGGACTTTTTCTGCCAGTTCCCCCGGGCTCGAAATCAGGGCAGCCTGTTCTTGTGGTACGATAAAACTTTTAATGAAGACTTCAGGTGTAAAGCCACCAGTGAGCAGATATCCGATGCCATCCATATTACCATGTTCGCTCACCAGATGATCGGAATTTTCACCAGACTCAGTCATCAAATGAACTGTTTGATCCCTGAAGTTCCGATCGATCCTGAAAATGCGGTCATTCCAGCCAAACCCGAGAGTAGCCTTAAAACTGTCACCCTCCCAGGGCAGGAAATGCGTCCTTTGTGGACGCACACCTGCCTCCTGGTCAGATAAACCGTATAAGACAGCCAGAAGCGCAGCAACAAATGTACTTTTACCCGCTTCATTTTCACCGTGCAATACCGTTAACCGGTCTGGTGCAAGCTGAAAATCGCCATGCAATGTTCCAAACCGGTTGACGGAAAAATTTAACCAGCGTAATTTTCGTATATACGAATTGTTCATTTGCTCGATTTCAGGTATTTGTATACCTCCGAATCAGGCGGCAATACGAGAGTTGTATTCTCATCTAAAGCGTTCTCGTACATCTGAAGTGTTCTAAAGAATTCGTAAAAATCTGGATCCTTGTTGAAAGCATCGGCGTATGTTTTCACCGCAATGGCCTCTGCTTCACCGCGAAGAATCTGGGATTCTTTGTAAGCATCCGCCATGATAACTTTAATCTGCTTGTCCGCTTCAGCCCGAATCTTGAGAGCTTCCTCTTCACCTTCAGACCGGTAGAGATTTGCAATACGCATCCGTTCCGCTCTCATTCTACGGAAAATAGCATCTTCATTTTCACGAGGGAGGTCGGTACGTTTGATGCGAACATCCAGGATTTCCAGCCCGAAATCTTTAGCCTTTTCATTTGCATATCTGGTAACAGCTACCATGATGTCTTCACGATTTTCACTTACAACTTCTTCCATCTCGTGCTGCCCTAATTCCTGGAGAAGATCGGAATAGATAATATCGTCGAGACGAGCCTGTGCTCCCGACTCTGTACGTACAGTCTGCCGGAAAAGCAATGGATCAACAATTTGCCACCTGGCATACGAATCTACGACCAGGTTTTTCTTGTCTTGTGTGACCACAATGTTTGGAGGGCTATCATAAATGAGCAATCTTTTTTCAAATCGCTCAATCGTATTAAAAGGTGGCGGCAACTTGAATTTCAAGCCAGCGTTATTCACCATACCCACCGGTTTACCAAATTGAAGAATAATAACCTGCTCGGTTTCATCCACTGTATAAGTAACCAGTGATACCAGGAATACAGCAATTACTATCCCTATAAGAGTTCGCATGGTCTTTGTCATCGTGAACCCCCTTTCACACTACTCGGTTCTTTTGCAAGCGAAGAACCAACCACATTTATCAGGTCTCCATTTTTGCTGTCCAGGATATACTTATTAAATCGCGGGAGAATAATTTCAAGTGTTTCCAAAAGCATACGTTTCCTTGTCACATTCGGTGATCGTCTATACTGCTCCAACACTGCGAGGAAATTAGCTGCATCACCCTCTGCACGTGTGACACGTTCTGCGGCATACGCTTCTGCTTGTTTAACCTGCTCAGCCGCTTCACCGCGCGTCTTGGGAATCAATTTGTTTTCATATCCCTGTGCTTCATTAATCAACCGTGCACGGTCCTCTTTCGCAGAAGCAACCTCACGGAATGCATCCTCGACCTCATTGGGAGGCCAGACATCTTTGAGCTGAATCTGGGTGACCGTCACACCGATCTCGTAACTGTTCAGGATAGATTGCAGTGATTGCAATGCTTCAGCCTGAAGCTCACCTTTTCCAGTTGTTAATACCTCATCAATTTTGTGTTTTCCAACAACCTGGCGAATCACTGCTTCCGCGGCGATACGCATGGTGGTCGGAACATCACGCACGAAGAACAAGTATTTCACCGGATCCTGAATTTTATATTGCACGATGAAATCCATATCGACGATATTCAGCCCTCCGGTGAGCATCAGCGATTCTTCCGGAACATCCAGAGGCTGACCTCCCCGTCTACTGCGAAATCCTATCTCAATACGTTTTACTTCCGTGACCTTAGGCTTTAATACCTGCTCGATAGGATATGGAAAATGGTAGTGCAAGCCCGGCGAATGAATCCTCGTCATCTTGCCGAAGGTACGTATGACCCCTTCTTCGTCAGGACCAACGATATAAATACCGCTAGCCATCCAGAGTGCAATAACGATGAGAATAATCACCCACCAGCCACCAAACATCTTGCCTAAATCTGGTACGCGAAATATTTCACCACCAATATTCACATGTTTATACGGAATGTTCATTCATTCCTCCCCTTATGCTGCTAAACGCTTTCCAGCGAAAAGCGTAGATACTTCTATCAATTTCAATACACTAGAGAATATAAGGAATTTCAACCGATAACAAGCGAAATGTTCCCCAAAACAGATAGGGCAAACCTTCCACGAGTGCTCCTCTGGTTCTTTGCTTATATTTGATTGATGGATTGTATCTGGAATTGAAAGGGGTATTAACTTGAACGACTTCAGGAATAATTCGACTCTGTGTATGCTGAATGCTAAATGTCTGGAAAACAAAACCTCATCCCTTTGAGAGGGATGAGGTTTTCCATTCTGACGTGATCAAGCGTCTTTGCTACGACTAACCGACCAATCCAGAGACGATCTGCGGAATCATATTCGCCTGTGCCAGCATCGATGTGCCGGTCTGGAAGAGAATCTGGGAACGAACGAAATTACTCATCTCTTCGGCGATGTCCGCGTCACGAATTTGAGATTCGGACGCCTGCGCATTTTCACGGCTGATCTGCAGGTTAAGAATTGTATTCTGCAGACGTTCCACGTACGAACCTACTCGAGTACGCTCTGAGTCTTTTGAGTTGATCGCAGAGTCGAGCGACAGGATTGCAGACTGAGCTGTAGTCGTAGTCAACAGATTGGCTGATCCCAACCCGAGGGATGCAGCTGTCATACTGTTGATGTTGACATAGTAGTAATCCTGGTTGGCAGTGTTG
This sequence comes from bacterium, assembly GCA_019912845.1. Lineage (GTDB taxonomy): Bacteria > Electryoneota > Electryoneia > Electryoneales > Electryoneaceae > JAIOHU01. The sequence continues at coordinate 42,182 of JAIOHU010000194.1, read as the reverse complement.
TACGTGCCGATGTGGAACTTGATCCCTGTTCCGGAACTGAAAGAACCGTCAATCAGGTTCAAGCCGTTGTAATTGGTGGTCTCAGCGATTCTTGTGATCTCGGATTTCAACTGTTGGAATTCAACGTCGATGTAACCGCGATCGGTAGAAGTTAAGGCACCATTTGAAGCCTGTACTGATAGGGCACGCATCCGGTTCAACTTTTCGTCGATAACCATCATCGCACCTTCAGCAGTTGCGAGCAAGTTTACATCATAGTTGGCGTTACGTTCTGCTTCAACCATGGATGAAATTTGCGCACGCATTCTTTCACTGACTGCGAGACCTGCGGGATCTTCCCATGCATAATTAACACGAAGACCTGAAGACAAACGATTGATCGAAGTCTCCATATCATTCTGGGTGACCCACATGTTTCTCTGCGCTGTCATGGAGAGAATGTTGTGGTTGATTCTTGTACTCATGACATACCTCTCTTGCTAATGTAGGGCTTAAGATCTCTTGCGAACTTATTTCGTTCCCTGACATTAACTTTATCGGATTGATTGATAGTAACTTTAATTTAAAGTAGCACATTAACAAGTAAACTTTACCATTTACTTTAAGTTTTTTTATTAATCCTTAAGAAAACAAGGTGTTAAAAGTTAAAGTAAGCGAAATATTTGAGATAAAACTGGCAACATAAAGCTTAGCACTAACTTGAAGTTTGCCAGGAAACTCAAAAAACTTAAACCTGAAGCTATAATTTCTTAGGAGTGTTTTTTTAGAGAAGAACGATATGTAAACTCTTGTTATCTATACACTAATAAATTAAAGTAGAGATCGAGAACCATTCACTTTAACTCTGAAATTGATATTTTGAAGATTCCAGGCAGAATCTTTCATTATTTTCACAAAATGCCTCTGGAGGAGAGTTTTATGCTATTTTCCTGAAGCCTTCAGTGATTAGCCATGCCGAGGTTTTGTTTGATTTTTTAAGCCAGCATTGGTATACATTGATGCATAAGGGGGAGGATGAGGGATCACCTCCACTTGAAGTGAGCATGAGGTATGATTACAATTTGGCAGTCAAACTGAAGATCAGGGATGACCGCACTAGCTGAGTTTAATTAAACTTTCAGGTGGTTTTCAAACCGCATCAGAATCATTATGAGCCTGCTTACAATAAATAATCTCCATAAATCATACGCCGCCCAGGAAGTCCTGCGTTCTGTCTCCACAGAGATCAACCGTGGCGATCACATCGGACTGGTTGGACGAAATGGTGTTGGCAAAACAACCCTGCTACGCCTGCTGGAAGGCAGCGAAGAGGCAACAGACGGGCATATTGTTACTACTACTGGCGTTCGGATCGCATACTTAAAGCAAGACCCACTCTATCATCCTGGACGTACTTTATATGAAGAGGTAAGAGAGGGGATTGCAGCCCTCGACTCTATAGAGGAGGAATTACGGCAGATCGAAGTAGAGTTGGCTGATCCCTCCTTAGAAGAGGATCAGGATAATTATAAACGTCTGATGGATCGTTACGCTTACCTGCACGATATCTTTGACACACGGGATGGCTGGAAAGCGGATGCGAAGGTAGAAGGTGTGCTTGATGGGCTTGGAATCAAGCGATTCGATTGGGAACGAGATATTTCCACATTTTCTGGTGGTGAACGAAATATAATCGGTCTCGCACGTATTCTTGTACAGGATCCAGACATCATGCTGCTGGATGAGCCAGGCAATCACCTCGATTTTGAGGGGTTGGATTGGCTGGAGAATGTCCTCAAAGCCTCCCGAAACGCTTTCATCCTGGTCTCACATAACCGCTACCTGCTGGACAACACCTGCCGTAAGATGTGGGAGTTGGACTATGGTAAAATAGAGGAGTATTCCGGAAACTATTCAGCCTATCGTGCCGAAAAACTGCTTCGTATCGAGAAAGCTGAAAGTGCTGTTAAACGGATGGAGAAGGAGCGGGCACGTCTTCAATTCCAGATTCATCGTTTGAAAAGCTGGGCTGATGTGTATGATAATCCTCGATTGGCACGTACTGCGAAACAATTCGAACGTCGCATCGAAAAGATGGAAGTGGACGCGGGCGAACGTATCCGTGAGGATAAACGTAAGATGGGTATTCGTTTCGGTGGGGTACGTACCAAAGGTGATATCGCTCTTGATGTGAATGAGTATTCACGCGACTATGGTGACGACAAACTGCTGATTGAAAATGCCACCTTCCGTATCGCCCAGGGAGATAAAGTTGCTTTAGTTGGTGCAAATGGCACAGGAAAAACTACCCTCTTCAATGATATTATTTCAGAGGGACGTTGGGAGAATATGACCCTGCGTGTGGGAAAGTCGATGAAAATCGGCTATTTCACGCAAATGGGTCAGAACCTCGAATTTGGGAATTCGCTGGTCGAAGAAGCGATGCGTCTGGGTGGTCTGCTTCGAAATGAGGCGGAGGGATTGCTCTACCGTTTTCTCTTCTCGCGTGATGATCTCGATAAACCGGTTTCGGTGCTTTCCGGTGGTGAAAAGGCACGTCTGCAACTGGCAACCCTGATGATCCGTCACCCAAATTTCCTCCTGCTGGATGAACCTACCAACCACCTTGATATCCGCAGCCGTGAAGTTGTAGAAGATGCCTTGGAGGAGTTCGAGGGCACCATATTTGTTATCAGCCACGATCGCTATTTCCTCGATAAAATGGTGGAGCTGGTGCTCTATATCAATCCACCTCAGATCGTCCAGTACGAGGGAAATTTCTCGGATTTCTTTGAAGCCTATACAGAAGAGAAAAAGAGGTCTAAAGAAAAAATTGTCGAAGAGAACGTTGACACAAAGAAAAGCAACAGAGTTCGAAGTTTCCGCAAGTTAAAATTCAATAAAGAACGATTTGATTTTCTTGAGAAGGAGATCGAAAGACTTGAGGAGCAACGTGAACGGCTATCCTCTGAGATCGAAAAAGAGGAATCTAAAGGCAACACCAAACGTGCCAACATCAAACGCGACACCCTGCAACAGACTGAAGCGAATTTAGAGATTATTTATGAAGAATGGTTCGCGATGGGGGATAAAAAAGCGACGTATTGAGAGGACATTTGAAAGGTAGCCCGTGATTTTGTATCACTGGGATAGGTTTTCCTATTCAGTTTCTGTCTCGATTCACCCTTCTATTGATAGCAGCATGATCCCAGGTGGCTTCGCCAATCAGGAATCAGGGATGAGGAATTAGCCGTTAAATGAAAACCTCAAAACACTGGAACAAGATGATAAAGATATAAAAGATAGTAAAGATTGATTTTTTGTTATGTTGCCGCGGATTTGGAGCGTTGCGTATTTTGGAGCGCCGAACTCCAGTTCGGCAAAAGATTGAACCCGGGGATAGTGTTGAACGTTGAAATCCGACACCCTGTTTTCTTAATTGTTATGGACCTAATATAAATATTTCAAAAACTTTGTCTTTATTTCAACTGCAGTACATTCAGTGTCGTGTGTATCCAGCCGGAATATGTTTTAAACCTGGATTACCAGAATTTTGATAAATTCCCAGATCAAGTTCAGCAAAGCTGATAGCAACCTGTTCATTACCGTGATGATGAATAACAGTCCGCAAATATCTTGTTTCATATGGAGCTTGAAGGGTTGAACCACCATATTCTCCTGAATTGACCAATAGTACATGCTGGAACATATGGTAATGCAGTGCACTAACCATATTATCAAAGGTTTGTATATCTTGGTTTTTAGCTGCTATGAAATAACCATCAGTGATATTACGCAAATCTGTCGCAAGGCTCAGATCCGTAGAGTCATAACAGATTGAAGCTGAGATAGTAATAGGATATGTGCAATTCCCAATATTTTGCTGAATTATCCATTGACATGGTCTATATGGAATAACACCAGCACTAATTTCAGGATTAGTTAAATGTTGTTTTCCTTGAATATACATTGACCATCGTAAAGCACCGTGTCGCCCACCGAAGTGCGAAGGGATTATCCAACATCCTACATTTACAAGTTGACTTGAGCTTCCATCAATGCGAGGTTCAGGTAAAAAAGTCAAACCACAGAATGCGCCACATCTGGCAACCTTAAGAAATCGCAGCAATAAAGGTAGATCATCGATATGAATTGAAAGCTCTGGAAATATTAGATAGTCTAGAGTGTTACCTTCTGGTGAGGTTAAATGCGTATATCTTATATCATACATTGTCCCAATGCCGTATAACACACTCCTAAGGTGTCGCCTTAAATTCCGCCTAGAGTTTCCGCGATTAAGCAGAAAGCCGTTGTCTTCAAACTCTTTAGAATGGGGGAGTACAGTTTGTATTAGTGCAACATTTATGGCAGAGTTTAGCTCATAATTTGGTGGATACTTGCGATCAATAACTAGGATTGGTAACTTAGAATTTGTGCCGTAAATTTGTGATAATTCCATCAATTGATTTTTAACTAATTCTCTAATTTCTTTACTATTAAGTTTAGATTTCTGAATGTAATGACCGAGTTGCCATAATCCGGGCCAACCAGTCAACTTGTCTATGAGTTCAGCAAACCAATCAGATATTGCCAAGTTAATCTCACCAAGACCAGAACGCCCTAATGGCATCCCATATCTTCTTTGATGCCAAGAGTGTGGGATTTTGAAATTCGAGATATATTGGTTTGATTTCCATGATGACTTTTTTTTCAAAGTATAGTCTAAGTTTCCATGAATGGTACCTTTCAAAATCTGACCTAATCGATATTGGAATTTGAAGTCATCAGAGCACCATTCAGGAAATTCAAAACGATGATCAGAGAATGGTAGGTTAATTTGAATATGTTTTACACTAATATCTAATTCTTCTGCGTAACTCGCAAGCGAATTGATTTTAGTCCAATCTGCGCAGGAAATTTGTAGATTATGGGGTGTAATATCAGTCTGTAGTGGCACCTCTTTTATGTAATCTATTAACGTTATAGTAAGTTTCAATAAAGCAATTTCATTTTCAAACGGATTGTCTTGTACAGATGTTACTTCTAAAAGTTGATAATACTTATTGGGTTCAAGTTGAGAAATATTTGATGGTTTATTATTACTTTCAATATTTATACCATAAGCCGTAAATAATGGCTCTAAGTAATCATTTTCTTTAGCACTTATCTCTTCCCATAGATAATGTGCAAGTTCACCATACTCTACAATTAGATATCGAATTAACGAAATTTGCTCTTTTATCGTAATTTTATTTAGATTGTCAATTAAGCGTCTTACAGTTTTACGAAAGTCATCTTGTAAATGGTGAATATAGAGAATGCACAAAAAGTCACTATACGAAATATCGTTTCTTATTCTACCTAATAATATCTCATGAATAAGAAGATATTGCCTGATTTCATCTTCATAATAAGTAATACTGCTGCCATCATAGGGTAAGCTATGATTAGCTAAGTATAATAATGCCTGTTGTTTTACATTCCAATTAACCCATTCCAATTCAGTGAGAATAAAGTTTGCAAAATTTGATAAATATGCTCTGTATGTTTCTATATCACCTTCTTCATTAAGTTCATCATTATCTATCACGTAGCCAGTTTCAATTGTCCCAGCTCTAAACATCTCCCCAGCAACATACATAGATGTATAAAACGCAGGATCTCGTAAATCGCCAAGTAAATGTTGCTTAAGTAAGTCAATTATGGTTTGAAGAGTTAGAGGATCCGGAACAAGATCGAGGGCTATTCTAAGTACATAAATATTTGATGGATCCTTTATCCAGAGCTTTATTAGGCGCCTACTAAGACCGACTATACGATTATCCAAATCATTTCTACTTAATGATTCACCAAGATATCTATTTGGTTCTTCGTCCAATAGGGGTCTGATATCACGAAATACCTTCCTGATTCTATACGCTGCGAAACGTGATATGGTTAATCCCGGAATTTCAGCATTTTCTGTTAATATGTCTTCAATATTCTTATCTCTTATTTGTAAATCCTTTTGAGCTGTTGCCATATTCTGCGGAATATTCAGAATGTCACCTAAAGAATCTAGCACCTGTTGTGCAACATTGAAATCCAGTGGTCCAGACACTTTCTGTTGAATAATTTTCATTGTCTTTCTGACTTTGATCACTCTAGGGGAATCATCACTCAGAATTACTTCAGTCTTGTCTTTATTTATACTTAAGAAAAGATTGTTGTTTTTCAGGATGTTATTAACGTATTTACTTGCAGTGTCTTGTATTTTCTCTTTCGAATAGCTGTCATTCTTGAGTTTGAGAACAATCCGTAAGTCATCTACATATCTGCAATAATCATGTATTTGCGCTCCATCTAATATGGTATTTCCAATTGAATTCGAAAGCGATATATCTAAGGATAGCAAATATATGTTCGCGAAAAATCCACTGGCTACAAGTCCTTGAGGAAAGCAAATAGCGCCAAACTCCTTTTTATTGAGCTCATTATTCGAGAGAAAATCATTGACCAATCGATTGTCTTTTGTTGCCCACCTCCAGTTCATAAGATTCTTAAGCGCCAAAAGAAAAGGTGAATGTTCAGGTATTATGTTCAAAACTTCTTGTATAAATCTTCTTGGTGATGCTTTATCATAAAACTTGCTAAGATCGAGATGTACAATCGCCCAGCTAAAATTATCTTCGCCGAGCTCATGGGCGATACTAAGAGGACGATCAATAAATTTTTGATAATCAACAAAATAGCGTCGGTATAGTTTTGAGTTACCCCAGCCAAATCTAAGTGTTTTATTTATGTGTCTACAAAGTAGTCTATTGCCATAGCTCACCACTTTCTTCCCATTAGGGGTTGAAAAAGGCAGTTCAGGATCACCCTGTCTGTTCTCTACGATATCAGCTAACCCCATCAATAAGACTGTTGCTAGAGTCTGATCTCTTAGTGAAGCATGTCCCATTGGACGGAGTTTAGAGAATGTTAGTTCTTCAGTCGGATTCCATTGCCCCTTTTCATCAATTTCCCAATCTGAAGATTTTGGTGCCAGTATTAGTCTTAATGGTTCAGGACTTAGTTTTTCAGGATGTGATAGTTCTTCCATCCAGGAATGGAGCAAATCTGGCATTCGAAGACTTGATAATTCCAGCTCAAGTGGATCCTCGACCCAGTTGTAGTGGCGAATCCACGTCACAGTTTTCTTCCAAGCTTGAGCGAAGACTTCCTCGCTACATAGCTGGTCCAATTCCGGTTGAAGGTAGATGTTTTTCAATTAGTCTTCCTTGCCTTAACTTTCAGTGAATTCAATACTTCCAACCACTCTCACTTCAAAGTCGACGGGTTGGCCCGAAGCTTGCATCGGGTTTCATCCAATTGCCGTCCACATGTCACACAACATCAGATTATAAAAACTTCCAGTTCAGAATGCTGTCAGTAATTACTTACAGATGAAAAAAAGAGAGGCCTCTTTTAGTTTGGAGTTCGAAGTTTGGAGTTTTTTGGTACACGGTTGGGGAGTAAGACAAATTAAACCGCTCCACAAAAGATTTTATCCTATTCATCTGCTGTTTCGGTTCACCCTTCTGTCTCAGTTCACCATTCTTCCCGGGCTACTACAACAACAAGAATAAGGGGCAGACATTAAAGCTGCCCCTGTGTAAGATATCAAAAACATTCAATTGATGTAATACCACAGCCTATTTCATCAGCATAATTTTCTGAGCATGGCTCTGTCCAGAATACTTCACCTGCAGGATATACAACCCGCTGACAAGTTCATGACCGTCTCGATCCGCATCAAAGACAAAATGGTGGCTGCCTGGCTCGTAAGAACGTTCCAGAACAAACACTTCCTGCCCCAGCATGTTAAAGACGCTGATTTGTATGAGACCCTCTTCAGGAAGCTGGAAGGGTACAGTGACCGAAGGGTTGAATGGATTGGGATAGCCTTGTTCAACTACAAATTCCCCCGGTAGTTCTGCGACAGTTGCGGCGAGGGTGGCATACGGACCCTCACCATATCGTGCTTCATTGACAGAACCCGGGAGTTGCCTGCCCTCACTGTCATACAGCTTCATGTTGATACTGTTTCCTGGTGTGAAACCACTAATGGCGAAGGTATCGTCTCCCTGCCATGCGATAACATCCGTCAAGAGACGGTCATGATTTACCAACCCCTTACCCACAAGCGTAGCTCCATCATATAACTCAACAACTGATGCCTGAGTGTCACCGCTGAACTGTATTCTCACGAGGTATGGCATTCCTGTTGGTGCAGGTGAGCCAGGGAGGGTGAGTATTGGTTCACGTTCGATCAGGCTGGACGCTATCTGAATATCATCATAGGTTAAGATGATATCATCAATGGGATAAACATAATATCCTTCGCCGGGAATCATATTATTCAGGTTGTTTACCTGATCTGGAATCCAGAAATGGGCGTCATCATTCATGACAATAATAAGCTGGTCGCTGTAATCCCCAAGTGCAATCTCAACAGGAACAGAATGCTTAAAGGGGTAGCCCAGCCAGTTCCACTGGTTAGCGGTTAAGCTATATTCTGTATCATGTCCGAAAGGTGCACCTGTGATCGTCCATAACGAGGGTGCATCCACCAACACCTTCAAGCCTTCAGTAGCATCGATTTCTACAATATTGTTCACAAGTTCGGGGATAAATACACTACCATCATCCTCATAAATCACAAGGATATTGTCAACAATATCCTCAAGCAAATTGACAAGGTTTCCGTTGATTGGTTGACGGTTGGTTGAAATAAGTTCAAAGCGGTTCGGTTCAAGGTCTATTCCCAGGGTGCCGAAGTTTACTGTTCCATCCAGGACAACAACTGAATAGGGGCCAGTTTCCCACATCCCATCGCCTGTTCCATAGTCAGCTTCGATATCTGTCACCAGTGTTTCCAAGTGGTGGCTGTAAATTTTGTAGATTATCGGATTACCGGGAGTAAATCCTGTCTCCGGTCTGTCCTCGTCCAAACGTCCCCATCCAGTGAGAGGGTATGGTCCTTCAGGATCCTCAAGTACATAAGCACCTACGCAAAGGTTGCCGTCGAACAAACCAATCTCATCTCCAATTTCAAGTGGTACACCTTCAATAGATGCCTCATCGACAACAATGGCATACGGTCTTCCAGTGGGACGTACCGGCTCAAAGGGGTAGCCATCATCTTCGGGTAATTCGCCATACCAGAGATTTACTTCGGTAAATGGACCCTCTCCAAATAGACCATTGCCATGTTCATCTACAATTTCGAAGTTGAGGTTGTCATACTCCATATCATTATCGTAACTATATGCAGAGAATGCCATTGGATTTCCCTCCACAAACCCGGGCATATCAAAATTTTCCTCCCAGACTGTCATAGCAATGGGGTATTCACCCTCATAAATACCAATCCCGACACAGAGATCTCCATCGAAAACACCGACTTCGTCGCCCTCTTCGATTGCATCGCCATTAATCAAGATATCATCAACAATAACCGCATAAGGCAACCCTGTTGGATCAACTGGAACGAAATGCGTGGGTGACTCCTCGGCATGCCCATCAAACTCAATCATCAGGGGATTGGGAACCAAAGGATCATTATGGCTGAGGACGGCTCTCGAGAATAAATTACCTGTCACCTCAGGCGACCACATTACTGGAATTACGATTTCTCCGCCGGATTCCAATATCATGGGGAAATTGAATATAGTTGATAAATTGTCCTCTTCGTCCAATTCAAAGGATTCGATGGTAACATTTGAGATGCCAGTGTTTTCGACTACAATCCCAACTGTTGACGTATGCCCGACCGCGACATTTCCAAAATTATATTCCGTATCTGGTAAATTGATAGCAGGCTCGATATTCCCAGCAAATTCTCCCTCTGCGACAATATACAGGTCACCGTCGATATCGATATATTCACCATGGATGCCGTTTGCGCAATAGAAGGAACGCATTGGATCTGATGGGTCTCTCTCTGCAAGATTCCACCATCCCAATTCGGGATAAGTACCACCGGGAGCAGGTCCATAGACAATCCAGAAATCCTGCGCTTCATCGAATTGCATGAAATCAACTTCCAGTTCCTCAAAATCTATTTCCACCCATTCAAAAAGTTCTGGAAGAACCCCACTCCAAACAGGTTCACCATTGTTCAGTATTTCGCCAGGCGAGCCAGTATCATCCAACATAATATATACCCGGCATTCGTCTACAAAATTATCACCCTGATTCAAGGGTAAAAACCTGACACCTTGCAGTGTAAATAAATCTGGTGGTGTGAATCGGGTTCCGCTCCAATAGTTTTCAACAACAATCAGCATACCTCCCTGACCATCATACAGGTAGTGATACATGGAATCAGGCCAGGTACGATCCAATTCACCAAATGGATTGTGATAGGGTTGTGGCAGGTCAATTATCATCGATCCATCAGCTTGAATCATTGTTGATTGTGATGCCGTAGCGGTGAGAGCACAAACCATCACAATTAGACCAATAGTCATTGCTCGTAAATAAGTTTTCATCTTACACCCTCCTTCAAGCGTTCAGCGGCTATGCCGGTTAATCATGCTCAGATCAAATTAAGTTGAAAATAAGGGTTTGATGTTAGCGTATTGACTTAATGAGTCAAAGGACAAAGTAACCTGCGAAGCATATAAAGGAAAGACAAATCTCTAAAAAGTTAAAATAATCTCATTGTAGACCTCTACATCTACAAACATTTCTTTATTTACAAGGCTTTCAGGGTCATTATGTGGCTCCACTTTCTGAATCGAAGATTAAAATGTGTCATTTAGAACCACAAAATTGTTCACAAAATGCATGACGAAAACGAAAGGATCGTTTTATCTCAAATGTATTGGAGTCATCTTCCAATCACATTGGATCAACTTGTATGGTTTGATAAATTGACCCAGGATTTATTCAGGGTCTAGTAAGTTGACTGAGAGCGTTGAATATCTACAATTTACGCCTTATTTACATTTGAGAAAGGATGTTAAGTTGCTGATAATAAAGAGATTGCTTCGTCTCTTCGTTTCTCGCAATGACAATATAGAGGCTTATTCAACACTCTCTGACCACTGGAGTTATTAAACATTGGACAAGCCCAATGCCAAAAGCCAAAGCCTGTGAGTTGATCCACTACCAATACTTTCGAGAATGAAAATTTCACCTTGTAATCGCACGAGTGAGTTCCTAACTTTCAACACTTTCAAATGAATGATCGACTGCACTCCTTGCGATATAGCCAGTACTTTAGAATGTACCATCACACAATCTTTCGGGGCAGTTTTGGTAAAACCGGCGAACATACCCGCATCTCTGAAACGTCTCTTCCGTGGACAGGAAAAAATCAAGGTGCCAGAAGCGGAAAAATGGAAAACATGGTTTTCGTCTCCGCTTGTGCAAAACAGCAAGCTGATCCTGGCAAGAGCTGGTGAAGTCGATTTTGATTCTCAGATTCTTGATGTTCAAATGGAAGAATCCTCGCTACTCCTTATCATTGATAGACTTCTACCTACCCCTGATCTCGATTTCTGGACTGGAAATGTTACCTTCGACGCACGTAATACTTACATAGAAGATGGCATCGAAGTCACCACAACCTTCCGTACATCCATTGTCGATCGCTATGAAAACGAGGGGCGGGATGTTATCATCCTCGGAAGTTTGCAGGAAATTGAGGTGGCATCTGAAGAATATGTCGCACAGCTTGGAGCTGCACACGAGTTGGAATTATGGATGTTCTGGTACGATGACTGGATTCAGGTAAATCTGGAAGCGATAACTGTTTCTCGTTTTCTATTCGCAGCCGAACTCGAGCATGAATTTGATATCAGCCCGGATGGTGTTGCAGTTCCTCAAGCTCGCCTGGTCATGGAAAAGGATGGTCCTGAGATTCCTATGCAACTGCATCTTTTCAGACGTCAATCTGGAGAATTTGAAGCCAAACTCGAAAAGATCGATGGAATCGCACGACAGAAGCTGATATCAATTATCGAAGAAATCTGGCGTATCGCAGCGGGTTTGAGTACACGTTCAATCGACAAATCGAAAAACCTTGGATATCGATCTGGCTCCTATGATGCACTGGCTGAAGCCTTCAAACCTCATATTGTGTTCCTGGGGGATGACCAGTCATGGATTGATCGTTTAGAAAAATTCGGTCCTGTTCGTACAGTTGCTGGGATGAGCCCCGAGGCTGTTGCAGCATCAGTCCGCAAACTACGTTGTGATCTGGTTGTTGGCGATGGAGATATCTGGGGAGAGGAAGCGATCAAGGTTGAACGAGTCTTGCGTTCCACGCGTAAACTGAGCCAAATTCCACGTATCTGGCTCGTCTCAGCAGAGTCGTTAACCGAACCCAAATTTGATTTCGTTAATTTCGGCGCATTCGATGTCATCAATCGCAGCGAAGCGGAGTCGAAGTCAACACGTTGGCTGAACTGGTGCCTGCAAGGTGATTCAATCGGTTCTGGTGCTGGTTTGGCAGTGATCACAAATGATCCAAGAGTTCGTTACCGTCTCGGTCGTCTTCTTGGCTCCGCGTCAATTAAAGTGTTGCCTTGTGATCGCCCGGAAGGAATGCTGCAATTTCTCCAGGAAACCAATCCGAAATGGGTACTTCTCGATGGTTCCGGGTTTTATGAGGATGTCGATGCGATGTTAAATATCAGCCTGCAGTGGTCAAAACCTTCGGGTGCCAGTCTGTTTTGTATGGTGAAGTCAATTCAACCAGACCGGGCTGTTGACTGGTTACAGAGGGGGGTTAAGGATATCATCCTGATGGATCCTTCATTGGAAGAAGCCGCAGAACGTATACGTGAAAAATCTCTTGGAATATAATATGAACCCTGAACTCCCCATGAAAGTTTTACTTGCAGGCTTTAATCTGGACACTGGGACACTGAAAGCCCTTAAACAAGCGGCTTATGAAGGTGGTGAGGCTCCACCTGAGGAAACACTGACTCCTGAGACCATATCAGCGGCGTATGCCAGAATCAGTCGTAACCCGGCAGAGGTGCCGGAACTTCGTGCAATATCCAGATTAGAGGTTGAAAAGGCACGTAAATCTAATGAAAATATTATTTTCGGGCTGGGGCATAGTTCGGTAGCAGAACATGCTGTTTTTAATATAGATATTGTAGGTGTATCGCGGCTTGTAGTAGAGGCGATAGAATCACACCGTCTGGCATCCTATACGGAAAAATCACAACGGTATATCCGTCTCGATGGCGATATTGTCATTCCCCCGGAAGTGCGAGCAGCGGGGAAGGAACCTGATTTTCGTGATCTTATTCAACGTCAGAACGATGCATATTTCAAACTTTTCCCAGTGTTGCATGAGTATTTCACTGAAAAATTACGCGACGCTGGCGAGGAGAAGCCAAAAACCCGTGGAAAAGCATTTGCCAGCGAGGATGCACGGTATTGTGTTTCACTGGCAACCCAGGCACAGCTTGGTATGACAATCAATGCTCGTACACTTGAAAAAATGGTTCGCCAGGGGCTCGCGCACCCACTTTCAGAAATGCGTGAGTTCAGTGGACGTCTGCGAGATGAAGTGCAACACCTTGCTCCCTCCCTCGTAAAATATGTGGAAGCAACAGAATTTGAGTGGGATGCAGAACGTCATACCGCTTATTGGAACGAACAGTCCAGCACGAATGAGCCAAAAGAAGAACTGGTCAAGCTGATCGATTTTCCTGAACTGGCGGAAGAAAAAATACTTACCGCACTTCTGGTTCGCAAGCATGGAGTTTCCTTCGCGCAGGCTGGTGAAATGATGCAAATCCTGTCAGAAATTGATAAAATTGATATGGTAAAGGATGTTCTGAAACATGCTGCCCAGTGGGATGCTCCTCCACGTGAATTTGAACTTGCGGAGTTCACCTTTGAACTGATTATGTCTGCCTCCTGTTTTGCCCAGATAAAACGTCACCGTATGGCAACTGTACTGCCAGGACCTTATCAACCCCATCTGGGCTGGACTACTCCTGAATCGATTGTTGCGGTGGGTATGGAGGGACTTTTCGATGAGGTCATGTCCCACTCTGCGGAAATCGCCAGGGAATTCAGTGAAATTCACCCAACCATGGGACCCTATTGTCTGACCAATGCGCATCGCAGACGTGTTATTTTCAAAGCGAATGTTCGGGAGATGTACCATTTCAGCCGTCTACGCGAGGATCAACACGCGCAATGGGATATTCGACAAATTGCAGGTGCCATGTTAGATCAGGCACGTCTCGCAGCACCAACCCTGCTCATCATGGCGGTGGGAAAGCATAAATTCATGGAACAGAAACACAAAGTCTTTGCTGGGAAAATTCAGCGTGCAAATCAGGAATGATCAATGAGACGTACCCATTACACTATCCTCCTACTACTGTTATTTACGTTGGTAATTATCCCCGGTTGCAGTATCCAGAAGTTGGCGATCCGTTCGACTGGTAGTGTACTAGATGCCAGTTTTGAAGCGTTGATGGCTGAAGATGACCTCGAACTGGCAAAAACTGCGATTGAATCCGACCTCAAAATCCTCGAAGGATTCCTGAATATTGACTCGTCAAATAAAGAACTTCTACTCTTGGCAGCGCAAGGTTTTGCCAGCTATGCCCTGGGATTTGTCGAGGATGAAGACCCTGCACGTGCGGTCAAGCTGTACGAAAGAAGCCGCAGGTATGCAAGCAGGTGGTTGATCGCAGAAGCGGATATTGACCTGTATGCAATTACGAATCTGACTGAATTTGAAGCTGCTGTCGCAGAATTGGATGATGAAGATGTGCCTGGAGTGTTCTGGATGGCAAATTCCTGGGCATCCATCCTGAATCTGTCGCTCGAAAATGTGGAGGCGATTTCACAGTTTCCAAAAGTGGAAACGATGATGGACTACGTCGTCAAAAACAATGAAGAGTATTATTATGGCGGCGTTCATCTCTTTTTCGGTTCCTATTTTGGTGCCAGACCGAAGATGCTGGGCGGTGATTTAGATAGAGCAAAGAAACACTTTGCGCGTCAACGTGAACTGGTTGAGTTCCCATTTCTGCTATGCGATTTGTTTGAGGTACGGTTTGTTCATCTGCAGGAACTCGATGAAGAGGCGTCACGAGCAAAGCTGAACTACATTTTGAATTTTGACCTCGATAAAGCACCTGAAATACGTTTGATAAACAAAATTGCGCAGAAAAAAGCAGCTCATTTGCTAGATAACCTGGACGACTATCTCTGAATTGAATGAAAGGTTGGTTCATTTTCTGGCATAGGACTTGGCTAAAGTTTAGTAAGTCCCGTGTTGCATTCATTAGATGGTGGATATATCCAAGGCATAGGTACGTATCTACTTTCTTCGTCATGCCAGTGTGGTGTTAGCTGGCAGCCAGGAAGAATTTATACCCGGTTTCTTCCGTGAAAGACAATAAAACATTAGTAAACCAAAGTTTGGCAAGCTCAATTCCACACGTCGCCTTATCAACTGATTGGTTGTTTACTTCTCTTCGCCCATAAAGACGAAACAGGAAGGGTCCTATTTCAAAACCACCAGCTTTCGCGAATCCACTTTAGTCCCGTTGATGAGTAAAAATAGGAAGTAGATTCCCGCACTCTGATCATTTGTTTGCCAACTAAATGTTTGTGTTCCCTCACCCAAAAATCCAGAGGAAATTGCAAACAGTTCCTCGCCAAGCAGGTTGAATACAACTAGGGATGCATTTGCGGATTGTGGAAGCACAATTTCAATGTTTTGGATATTATTAAACGGATTTGGATATGTTGAAAGAATATGGGGAGAATCAGGTGTTTTTTTATTTCTTAAGCTACCGCTAAAACTAGTCAAAAAAAACGAGTGGATTTGGGAGGAATACGTTCGCAATTGGAAAGAATCTTCTACGTATACTCTCCAATATCTAATTGACTCCCAATCATCCACGTTTACAACGAGCTGTGTATCGATACCACTTTGAAAACTTTGGATATCAGAAAAATCATCAGTTCTTGATAATTCCAGAGTGTATTCCAGTCCATTCATTGTCGTTGGATCGTGGGAAGAAGACCAGGAAAAAACTACTTCACCATTGGTTAGAATTTCTTCATCTTCTGGGGAAGTTAAATTAAAGGGTGAAGGAGCGGTAAATGGAATCTCGGAATATGATTGAAAAGAAACATTAGTCCTGATCGAGTCGCCAATTCCATTTGGATTAATATCAGCGTGGAAGGGTCCCGATGAATCTCCCCAATAGTTATTATCAACATTTAAATATCCTGGACGATCATCAGATTGTCCTACAGCATAATACTCGTTGTCTAGGAAGTCATTCTCTGACAAAATTATACTGGTGTTTTGAAACGAACAGACTGAACCGTAAAAGTAAAGTACATCAGGAGTTAATCGACCATTCAGTGAGAATATATTACCTCTCCCAGACACATTTATGGGATCATCATTAAGGTTGATCCAAGTCGAAACTGCGCCATAATCATACCCAAGATTTCCGACAAACATATTATTGTTCATCTGACCCGAGGATTGAAACATGATTGCAGGACTACCACCCCGAGCCACATTCTCCAGAAACAAATTTCCATTGATGGAACAATATGATACCTCTTCGCCGACATAAATAGCTGAGCCCCATGAATACAGATCAGGTTCCTCAAGTGGAAATGCCTGGTTTGCTCTAAACTCATTGTTTTCAATAATAACTGAGTCAATATGTGATAATTCTAGAGCTGTATGTCCTTTTGAATTGTTCTCAATGAATGCGTTATTCGAAACTCGCCACGTTTCTACGCCTTCACCTGGGTTGTAGGCAATCCGTAACCCTGCACAATAGCTTGTTCCAATATTTGATTGGAATATGTTTTCTTCTATCACCCCTCCACTACCACCAGAACCTCCAATAAGACAACCGCCAGCACTTGAAGCAAAGGGCAAGTGATCCAACGGGATATTCTCCATGAAGGAATTCCCTCGAAGGATATGGTAACCTTCGAATTGCTCGTCAGAGATATGAATTCCACCACCTGTGGAAGCATAATGATTGGCTACAATTCGGCAGTTTTGAATGTAGGAATTACAATTGCGAACTCCAATTCCACCACCGCGATAGGCGGTGTTATTCGTAATGATACAGTTGCTTATTTTGATGTCACAATTTTCTGCATAAATCCCACCACCACTCTGAATTCCCTGCGGATATATCGCGCCACCTCTAATCGTAAATCCGCCTATAATAATTTGCTCCGCTATCCTTTGCTCAAACAGAACTGAAATCGGTCGAAACAACTCATTTCCTGGCATGATGACGGTTTCCTGAATCGTTTCAAGTTCATTGTCATTTATATAATTACTTGCCAATACCAGTGGATTTGTTGAAATGGTTAGATTTTCTCGATAAACTCCACGTTGAACTAATACAGTATCGCCACGTTGACAATGGTTAATTGCTTCCTGGATTGTTTCAAAATCAAGAGGAACTTCAAGAATTCTAGAGTGGCATGTTGAAAACAACATGAATATCAGAGCAAGTACACTGTATTTTGTCATAAGACACCCCTAATAATTTGTGATTGGTCTCACAATAATTAGAAAGACCAATCACAAAGAACTCTATTCAATAGTATCATTCATCAGGATAGATCATTGTAAATTTAACATCTCCCGTTGAGATAATACCTCCTTCAACTTCAGCGAAAGCATTCTGCCCTTCATAATCGACGGTAGCGCTTTCAGTTAGCTGCGAATCATAGTACGAAACATCAGATTCAGGTTCAATCTCAGTATGGTCAAAATAGGGTGGACCTTGATTCGCCAATACTTGATGATGAAAAGCGTCAACTTCGTCAGTGTCAACCTCAACAATTGAGCTTAGCTTTGTGTAAGTTCCCGTACCAGGGCCATCGCCAACAGCTTGTATGGCATTTTCATCAGGTCCCAATTCAACTGTCCATGTCCATGCATTTGATAATGATACTAATCCTACAGTTAATATCAAAACCAAGTATATGGCGAGATTCTTGGTTACTGATAACATCGATTGATCCTCCTAAGGTTAATGATTAAAATTTAGGATTAATATTCTATCTAGAATAGATCGGCTTAGAGATTCAAGGGAATTATTCTGGGCTTCTGGCTTTTAGAACACTTTAACACCCCTCTCAACGTCAAAATCAACAGTGCTGGCGCACTGAGTCTTGTCTGGTTTCTCGGCCTGCGGCCAGGTTCTTCGAATCCCGCCTACGCGGGGATGACGAGGTTGACAGGGCTATTGGCTTCGGTGTCGCAACTTTTTCGCATGTCGCGGAGCGAAGAGTCACTGGGAGGCACGATGAAAACGGAAAAAATTGCTTCCTGGATCCCGGCCCAACTCATCACCGGGATGACGCGGGGTGTGATGACACACTATGGAGTGTGGCGCTCCAGGGCGGGGTGTTGAAGTCTTCTGCTCCCCGGGTTCCGCTTCGTAACGATACTGAACGACACAAATTTCACCAAGCTGTGGGAATATATCTTATCCTCGGATTGAGATATTTACGTTTATACCAAATTCCTGATATTGCGTTGTGCTGGTTGCCGCTTCGGTTACACCGTATTTATAACGAATCCCGCCATTTACTGTTCTGGAAAAGTTGTAGCGCAAAGAGGGAGTAAATGACCAACTCTTGGTCTCGGTTACTACTTTGAATTCACCTTCATTACTCTGGTTTTCCTTCAGAATTGAATTGCTGTCATAGGCGAGGGAAAATGTCGTCTCATTGCTGAAACGTCTGTTTTTGAAGGGCCAGATCGGGATCGGGATACGGAATCCGGTTTTACGGGTATAATTTGCCTGAACAGAAATTCCGGTGTTCGTATCACGTGGACGTGAATTATTTTTCGGTTGTTCATCGAGACGTACTGAATAATTGTAACGGATATTTGTTGAGATTCCATATTTCCATGTGATGTTCAATCCAGCCAACGGACTGAAAGTCTTTTCAAATGAACGACGCGATACCTGTCGAACAAACCTTGTTTCCTGGGTTTCGCCTTCGCCGATGACTTCGGGCTGTTCAGTCCACTCTTCGGTTGCGGAACCATTGTATGAGTGTTCCAAAGTCACAGACTGGGTGACTTTACTTATAACAGGCAACTGTTCGAGTCCGCTCCAACGTAAAGTCCAGTTCGGAGCATCAAGTAACTTCGGTGTAACATTGTCGTCACCATAAGTCAAAAATGCGCTTCTTGTATGAGATCCAGTTACCTGATTTCCAGTGGATTTTGTGAATCTCAGACCGTATTCAAGTGAACTGGTTACACGGTTCGACCAATCAATACCACTTCGCATACGATAATCGTCGCTTCGGCTACTGGTGGCAGTCGCAATGATACCTGGAACGGTTTTTAACCCCGGGTCACCGGAAAAACCCAGCTGATATTCAAGGGAAGCGTCACCATCTTCAAGTGCAGGATTGGTGTAGGTCAGGTTTTGTGTATAGTCGAGACGAATATCCTGAATCTTCCGTCCCAGGAACCAGACTCCATTCATTGGATTTGGAATGCTGAACTTGGGACCGGTTGAAACATTATCTTTGGGACGTTCTTCCTCTTTCGGTTTTCCGTTTTCCTTGTCTTTGTCTTTATCCTCTTTATTCTTGTCAGCGTCTTTGCCACGATCACGATCATCCCTGCCAAACCCCTCTGCTCCTGGAATGTCGTCACGTCCTCCTCTACCACGATCTTTGCCACGTCCTCCACCACCTCTCCCACCTTTTTCAGATGGCATTAGCGAACGAAGTTTCAGGACAAAGTTCGCCCCCAGGCTGTTGGTGGAGTTCACCCCTCTGCTTGTATAAGTGAAGTTCTGCCAGTTCCACGTATAGCTGGTTGAATAGTTAAAATCCGTAGTAAACCATGATACAACTGATGGATTAAAATTACTCGATATTCTTTGTGTTTTCTGAGTATCTACAAAATGGAATCCCCCCGCAGTCCAGAATTTATCATTGAATCCGGGATCACCAGGTTGTATCGAATTCCAGGGTACTTTAAAGAGTTCCCAATCCTGAATATCTCGAAATTCAAGTTCCTGATACATATAGTCAACGACATCTTGATAGTCGACATACCCTGAATCTGCACTTGCTGCCATCTCTTCCAACTCATCAGCAAGCGGTCCCGCTTCTGGGTCGAATCCGGTCTCTTCCAGTTTACGGAGACGTTTTACGGTTGTATCAATCATTGTCCATGCTGGTGTTCCCGGCGCGAAGAAACGAGCACGTTCGCTATCCGGTTGATCGTTATAGAGGATATCCTGCTGGACGGAGTCTTCCTTCACCATCTGAGAACGTACCGCATAACTATAGTCCATGTTGATGAAATTAAAGGGACGATATCCGGTACTCACATTTCGTGAGAGGTTCATTTTGTATGTGGATTTCTCGGCAGCATTTCTGTATTTGCTGCTTGAACTTGATTCGGTACCTTCGATGCTGGTCGCTATTCTGGTAGGCCAGTAATTGAACTTAGTATCAGAAATTTTGTTTACAAATGGAATCGGTTCAGCCCACTTGAAAATGCCCAGATCCGCCTGTTCAAAGGGAAATGTATAACCTACTTTTGCTGAGTTTGTGAATTTCTTCTGATACTGATTTCGCAAATTTGAGCTGAATGATTGAGAATGATCATACGACGTATTGAGTTTGTCCATGCTGTATTTTACAAATGGATTCTGACTCGCCTTGTTTTTCGAAACACTGATGCCCCATGAATAACGTTTTTCAGTGCTGAATAGGGTATCAATCCCCCATTGAGTTAAATCCTGATAGGGAGTACCAACATCTTCATTGAGTATTGGCTCACCCAACTCATCCAGGAGATACTTATCCTCCATGTAGTCACGTGTGGGTATCATCTCAAAGAATCGATCCCAGATATTCAACTGCTCCGACCCGGCAATGGATTCAGTTCTGATATCACCATTGCTTGTGGTGTATTTTGGAATCGACATGGAATATTTCGCTGACCCTCTAACAGGAATAGAAAATCCAACCTTGGGGCTGATGAATTTTCCCAGTTTAACTGTTCCATTCATCGAAGAATTGATCGTGCTGTTGGGTGAACCAGTACGTTGGTCGACACGATGGAATTCAGCATCCTCCTGGTTCATATCGACACGTAAATCAAGGAAATCAGCGAATTTTGCAGAAACTGAGGAACGCATTGCCATACCTGGCTCTTTCCTTACACCGGAAAGACGCATTTCATCTACCCAGATTTCAATATTCTCCTCCTCTTGAATCGGTGGTCCAAAGTTTCGCACACCCAGCGCATACACCTTGATCGCACCGATAGAGGGCTGACCAATTACCTTTATGACATCACCATTTGACAATACCTCGTAAGCAGCATCTTCCTCTTCAGCTAACTTTTTCAGCCGCGTCAAACGGTCAATATCAATAATTATTTCATTACCCTTCCAGCCGGGAGAGAGGCGTTGTGAATATTCGTAATAGGCTTTGTTCGCGCCAGACAGACCTGTCCCGAAGCGGAAGAACATAACAAGGTCTTTGCCCTTCAAGGCTTCAGTGTTTCGCCCACCTCCATTCACATATAGTTTCAGGTATTTATATTCACGGTAATTATGAGATTGGTTCCCAACCAGAATTTTTGTTAATTGACCCTCTGCACCAGTTGGCAAATCCAGCACCTGCATCACCAGCGATTGTTCTTTGCTGCGAACATCTGTTATCGGGTCAATCTCACCTGCAACACCCGGGGGTGGATTATAGTCTTCTGGATTATCATGGGTGTTGATTGTTGATGAAGAAACATAGAGTACAGTATCTTTTGTTGCTGAATCAACAATCGGTTGTTCAAGCCAGTCGTTACCCACAAGCTCAAATTGTGCGATCTGAAAATTTGATTTACTCCTTGCTCCAGTGAACCAGAGACGGAGATACTTGATTTGAGTTAGCTTGGGATCACCGACTTCGTCATATATTTCTTCTATCGGTATGCGTATAAGCCGCCATCCTCTTGGGTTATCCTGACCACCGATAACATATTTGTCGAAGTCCTCCATTCCGGGACGATTGTGAGAAAGCCGGTAACGGTAGCGGTAAAAATTGTTCGCACGATTCAGGTTATTATTTCTGTCGAGGTCTTCGGTATCGGGGAATCTGCCGCCATCATCAGTAGCACTGTTTTCAGTACCATTTACAAATTCATAGTCTCCACGTTCGTACGACCAGTTATCCGAAGAAAATGGTTCACCTGGATCATGTAATCCGTTTCCATCCAAATCCCACCAGTCATAAGCTCTGCTGTCGTAATCATACCCTGAGGCATCGAAATCCCAGTTGGGGTCTTTTCCGGTTCTTCCATCCAGACCAACATCTTCGCCTTCATCCAGTACGCCATTACCAATGTCGCCATTTACCGGTAAATCTTCGGTATCGATCTCACCATTGGGAATTACATCCTCGGAAATTTCTCCCATGTCGATGTACATGGCTGCATCATCCCCGACCGCACTCCATTTCATCCAGATATCGATAAATTTTGTGTTCGTCTGGTTGTTATATCCCGAAGAGAGCCAACGCATGACGCCATTCCAGGTGTCCGTGTTACCTTGACTACTGAAGACCTGACGATAATTATTGTATTCGGGTTCATATTCGATGGTGAGCACATGAACATTTTGTGCAACCTTGCTGTTTACTTCCCGGTTAGGCCAGATGTCCTTAATTTTTACCTGCTGGTAAGGGTTGTACCAGTTCATCTTTGCCCGGTAATCCATTGTATCACGAGGTGTTTGACGTAAATCACCGATTGGCAGACGGTCTGGATGACTGGCAGGAAACCAGCTTTTACGCATAACGCCCAGTGGAGTCGATCGTTTCGCAGCTTCAAAGTCATCAATATATGCGACACCATCGGGGTCACCGGTGGATTCATTGTTCAGGCTGTTCGGGTTTGGAAATACCTGAGCAATTTCACCTTCGATTGTGACTTCACTCTCCTCATCAGTAACGATTAATGGAAGAGCATCAACCATCCGTGTCATGAAATAGGGTCTGAATCGCAGTCTGGCATTCAAGTCCCAGATAAGGTTACGAGTGGGTTCCTGCCCGACTTTGACTCTTTTATCAAGTGGTTGTTCATTGAAATAGAGGAAGGTGCCACCAATGAAGCTATCTTCCCACAGAGAGTATTCAACTCGGATACCGACCATTGTTTTCTTGTCGAGTTGAAGAATCTCGCCAGATTCATAATTGATCTCAAGGTCAGCCCCAGGGGCGGTTGCAGCATCATTCAAGATTGTAATTTGACCGGAGAGATAGTCGATGATATAGTCACGATCTCTTGCCAGGGGCGCACCGTTAAGAAAGACCTCTTCGGACCCTTCGAGGATATTGAAACCGAGCGAAATGTTTGCCGAAGTATTGCTGTATTCAGCCTGTAGATTGAAGTTATTCGCTGTCTGGTTATTTTCGCGCAGGATATCATAAATGTTGGGGTTGCGCAGGGTTGAATCCGGGTATTCGATAATTTGTGGATTGTTGTCTATTGTGTAAGCGTTTGCAGGATCCTGATCAAAGGGTCGTAAATCCGGGAAAATAACTTCGCCATAAGCATAATTGACGAAAGCAGGATCGATCAGACCATCTGGATTATCTGACCCTTCTCCCCTTCTATCCAACCCAAAAATCTCCAGCCAGGTTTTACCGTTTTCAGTTGTTTCACGTGCCTCCGCATCCGCACGGGCTACTTTCAAGACAAAGTCATCAACCTTAAGGTCAGATGTGCCAACCGAATAAACATGCTGCCAGGAGAGGTTCCATGTTGAATCGTCCGGAGTCGGAGATTGTGGTTTGAGCAATTTAAGGATGATTTGTTGTCCGGTGGGGTCAACTACACCCCATTTCGTTCGCGTTGGTTCAGGGGAGCCCTCACCAAATGGTGTTGTTAATTCATAGGCTACCGCGACAATTTCATCTTTCATCGCTAATGTATTCAGACGTAACCAACCAGCTTTGCTATAAGTATAATCAATCCCCTCTTCCAGGATTTTCCAGGACGCTTTGGCTGCCATTTTACTGGACTGAAGCTCTTCATCATCATTGAATTGATCATTCAAAGCCTCGATAGCTGCCTGATCGCTGTCATCATCAATCAAAGGAGGTGTGAAAAGTGCCCAACCATCGAAATAGCCACGATTATCCCCAGGCACAAAATCAACGCTCTTATAGACCTCCAATCGTTTGATCTCAACTGGTGGTGAGAGATGTACCATATTGGAGGAGAAACGTGGCCATCTACTGCGATAGTATTCGTCGAGGAAAAAGTACTGGTCTTTCAGATAGTCTGTGTCGGAAATTTTATGAACTGTAGCTTCACTGCCACCCTTGAATGTCTTTTTGTTTTTTTCACCTTTTTGCAGAGACGCGATGGCTGTAATTGAGAGAGGGCCGACCTGTGAAACTGTCTTGAATCCAAACAGACCTTCGTTGTTGGCTGTGACAGTTGCAAGTTGAGTTCCAGGCAGGCTTAAACTGACATTACCAGCTTCAATGGACTGGATAATTTCATCTTCCTCGCCGGTGTATTCTAGCTTAACCGCATTTTCAAACTCGAAAATACGTTCCGAATCCTGGTCAATTTCGACTCGTACTTTGTCACCTACCTTACCCGTAATACGAAATCTTTGTGTCTGGTCAATTTTGAAGTTGTAGTTCGCTTGATCTGTCTGGGTGGTTTGCACCTGGTCAGATTTTTCGCGTCGCAACCCACCATCAATGGTTATCTGCCCACTGACATTCAAGCCGACTCTATCACCGCCGAAAATTCTACGGAAGGTTTTACTCTTGATCTTGAAAGGAACCTGAATTTCGAGCCCATCTCCACCTCCCGCATCAGCAAGTGAGGGGTTTTTGAATTCCTTGTAAAACATCTCGTGAATCATTTGCTTCCGCTTATGGTTTATTCGGTATTCACGATATTCCTCAGCGGTATAGAATTTCACAAATCCATACTCTTCACCAAACAAGGTTCGGGTTGACACATACTCACGCAACGTTGAATCGTAATCGGTTTCTACACGGAAGAGCAGGTTTTCGTAGACTAATCCGGCGTGAAGCGAGTCCGCTGCATACAGACGCAACGGTTTGGGCGCACGTAGATCGGCTTCCGGGTCAAAATCTCCCGGAACGGATGGTGTAACATCAACACCTAACTGTGCATAAGCGGGATTACTACAGAAGAATATCAGGAGAATCACTGCCCCTAAGAGGGCAGAGATCGCCTGTGCGCTCCCACTTGATCGCATACTCTGAAGCTTCATCCGGTTGGATAGCCTTCATTGATTCATGGGACTAAAACTAAAACAGCGATCAAATGGCGTTAAACGACCTCCGTAATACTTCAGGGATGTAAATTGCAGAAACATAACAGCTTTAAAAGATGCAAAACTTTCCCATGCTAATCAAGAGAAAATAGTGATTTCAAAGCTCGAATCTGCTCACTTGAGCAGCATAGCTTTCCGTATCAAACTTTGTCCGTTGGCGTGATCAGCTCGAATAAAGTATACCCCACTAGCCAGGGAATTTCCATTAAACGTAAACTTGTGAGTTCCAGCACGTACTTGCCCATCATACAACACAGCTACTTCCCTACCCATAAGGTCATACACACGAAGTGTGAGTTTTTGCCGGGATGGAATGCTAATGGTTATGCTGGTTGATGGATTGAATGGATTTGGATAAGGTTCACTCATGGAAAATTCCACTGGAACACTTGTATGTTGAATCGAAAGTGTTGCATACGCACCTTCACCGAATGCTCCCTGCGTATGGTCGAGAGAAAATTCCTTTCCCGTCGAGGTTGTTCCTGTCAAACGGATTGGATTTCCTGAAATAAATCCTTTCAGGTTATTTTCGGGAGCACCCTGCCAGGTCACCAAAGGCGTAATCTCACCATCTTGAACGTAGGCTTTTCCAACAAGCAGGTCACCATCATAAGCTGATAGCATCGCAATATCTTCCGAAAGATTGTCAGTATTCACCAAAACAATGTAAGGTGCCCCAGTAGGAGCAGGACTACCTTCGGGTTGGGTAGTTCTTTTTGTTTCAGGAGCAACTCTTGCCAGTTCAATTTCGGGATATACAAATGACACATCTTCTGAAACCATCGCCAGATATCCTTTACCCGGTTCCATATTTCCGAGAATATCCAACCCCATTTCTGGAATCCAGAAATCACCTTGATCGTTCAAAACAATCAGGAGTTGATCGGAAATCTCATCCAGCAACTCGGTTATTGGTGCTGGAGCTGGTAATGGGTAACCAAACCAGTTCCAGGTATTCATAGAGAGCATGTGAATCAAATTTGCCTCATGGGGATATCCATGAAAGGTCAACTCAGCTTCCTCAGTTGTAAAGACTCGATATCCCTGATTGAGTTTGATATCCTCAATTGAATTCACAAATTCCGGAATAAATATCTCACCACTGTTTTCATAGACGATTTCAAGTCCGGCAATCTCCCCGAAAATAGACTCCACAGACCAGTTTACTGGGTTCAAAGGAAGGCTGATCAGGTTTAGATAGTTCGGTTGTATAGTGAGAGTGACCTGGTCAGGTGCAGTGTTAAAGGGCGGAGGATGTTCTTCGCCGAAATCCACCAGATGATAATAAGCTGTATCAGTATAGCCACCATTCCCAGTAGCCAGTACACGGAAATAATATGACCTCAATTCTTGAGGAGATTCTGGGGGAATAACCAGAACTGAATCATTTACAATGGAAACAATATCATTTTCAAGGAGAGAAAATGTTACTGGACCACTGAGTTCGTCGACACGCAGGGTGTCACGTTGAACCTCACCATTGACGACAAATGATCTTCCTGCTGGTGCTTCAAAACGTGGGGGATACTCTGTCTCATCGCCAACCCAGAATGGGACTGTGGATACAATGTCTCCATTAATACTGATCTCTGCTCTCCAGAATCCAAAGTCACCCTCATCGACATTTTGCGCAAAATTCCAGTACCACCAGTGCCAGCCGTAACGGAAACGTCCATTCAGGGTATAATTAACCCAACCATATTCAACATTGTTCGGCTTCCTTATCGATATATGATAGGTATCACCAGCCAATCCCTGCATTTGCAGCCAGAGTAGAAGGATGGGTTCACCCTGCCCGAAGATTGTCGGGCTGGTAAAACGTTCCTTGTACATTCTGGCAGGTACATTGTCACGATCTCCACCAACACCAGTTTCCGTAGTTACACCGGCATCGTAGAGACGAAGATGATCGTCACCATAGTATTGTAATTGTTGCTGCCAGAGGGTTGGAACTTGATTCTGGGTTCCTCGCCAGGGATCGCGTGTTGTCCAGACATTGTTGATATTATCCTGAACCTCCAAATGCAAGTGCGCATCGGAAGAATACCCCGAACTTCCACTCAAGCCCAACATCTGACCTCGTTCGACTTCTTCGCCAACCTCGACTGTTATCGAGTTCCTGCGAAAATGCCAGTAGAGAGTTCGTGTTCCATCATAATGGTTGAGGATTACATGATTGCCAACAGCACCATCCTGCCAGCCGATCTGACGGTCATATTCGCCATCGTGTACCGATGCGACCACGCCACTGGTCGCTGCATAAACAGCAACGCCTCTGTCCATTTCTTTGAAATTATACAGGCTTATGTCAGTGCCACGATGACCATCGTATGAATGTGGCATGCCCATGTAGTCAACAATTGCCTGTGATGGATCGTGATCAATATAGTTCACCATCACAACCCCCTCATCTATAAGATACTCAAGGGGATATTCATAAAATAAATTCCACTCTTCTGCTGGACGACGTTCCTTGGGTGAAAAATAGGGGATGGGATCATTGAGATGAAATTGGTAGTTAGCATCCTGTAAATGAGGTTCAACATCGGAGGAGTGTTGTCCTGAACCAACTGGTTTATATGCCTCATCAGCGTGTGACATTCCGGGTGTCAGAAATACACAGATAACAGCAGATACGAAGAATAAAATAATGAACCGAGATATATGTTGATCATTCATGAGGATATCCTTCGAGTTAAAGATTGTATGTGAGAATTTCAGGCTGTTCGAGAACGCCCAAAGGAGTCATTCCGAGCGTGAGCCGAATTCCACCAATCACAAAAACTTAGAATTTTTGTGATAAGACATTATATCAAGAGGTTAATAGAATAAATTGTCTTGGATAAGCTAAAAAAAGCCCCGAACTTAATCCGGGGCAAAATTTTTCAAGTATTTCACTAGTATTAATGCTGACGAATCGATAAATCTCGATTAGTGGAAATATGCAATGATCGGTACAAAGGGCACCAGCTTGTTAAGCCTGTCAAAATTGGATAAAACCCAATTAACCCAAGCCAGGACTGATTAAAAGAACCCAACATCACAATGATTACACCCATTAATACACGAAAAAATTTGTCAACAGATCCAACATTCAAACTCATTTTAATTCTCCTGCCACAACAGCATTTTCATAAATTGAAGCCATAAGGTCGCTAATACAGAACTGAAAGAGTGTGATACAGATCAAAACTTAGCAATTATTATTAGAAAAATATTTGCTCCAGAGCCAGTTCATCTTGTGGGGAATCGTTCCCTGAATCCTCTGAAAGCTTTAACATAGAAAAAATTCAGCAAAAAGTGAGCTTGTGCTAACTCGCGAAAATACTCAGGACTGGTACGAGAGTCAAGAGTTTATTAAAAGATTCTCATTGAAAACTTGTCGGTTCCTCAACGACTGAACGATTTCGATAGATTTGGCAAAGAGGTCATTCCATCTGAGGAATCAATGTAAACCCGGTAATAACTTCATTTTCAGAAATGTTATCCTAAACCCTTTATTTACCTGTTGATAAGGTGGAAGTGCCAATGAAATACTATGAGTCTAGTCAAAGAGTTCTGGTTTTAGGAGGTGCAGGTTTTCTGGGTTGTCATATCGTACGAAAACTCCTCGAAGCTGGGTATTCAGTGCGTGTATTGACAAGGAAGCCGAGCCCGAAACTGCTTGCGGGATTACCACTGGAATTGGTATATGGCGATCTGCAAGACAGTGAGGTACTCGAAAACGCTCTTAAAGGATGCGATGTTCTCATTCATTCCGCCGGATATTACCCCATTTATTCCATGGGACGCAAACAGCAACTCAGACAAGCAGAACTTCAGGTCAATAACATCAAGCGTGCACTCCAGCAACACCCCGTAGACCGTTTTATCTATGTTTCAGCACCAACTGCTGTTGGTAGATATCCCGATGGCGCACCTGAAGATGAAAATGCACCCTGGCAGGAATGGCGGAGGTTCAGTTTGTATGCTGAGATCAAACGATCCATGCAAGAAAAATTTCTGCAATCAGCCTCCAGGACAAACCTTGTGACCGTAGTTCCAACAGGTATTTTCGGGGAGTTCGACCATAAACCAACAACGGGTAGACTGGTCCTCGAGTATGCCGCTCGTTGGCAGCCCTTCACTTTTGCGGGAAGAACGAATGTGGTTGATGTACGAGATGTCGCTAAGGGAATAATGCAGGCACTTGAGTCTGGACAAACGGGAAAACTGTATGTATTAGGAGGGATAAACTTGGGTATTCCAGATTTCACACGTAAAATCGCCCGACTTGCAGATCAGAGACCGCCTTCAATTGTTGTCAACCCGAAAACCCTTATTCCTTTAAGTTTAATCGGTGAGATCACAGGAAAAATATTAAAGCGTCCAAAGCCACTACTGCCTTTAGTCGGAATTCATTTCGCAATGACTGGAGAATATCTTTCCAGTGAAGTTGCAAAGAGGGAGATTGGGTATAAGCCAACAAGAACGATTGATCCTGCTATTATGAGGGCACTCGAATGGTATACACGAGAAGGGTATCTCATCAGATAACCAACCTCATACCGTAGCTTATTGATCCCATTTATCTGGAGTAGTTTCCGATACAGGTTGAAGCGTGGCATTTTCAGAGCTATTTTAGCTCCACTCAAATAAATATCAGTGGATTCATAACATTTCTCGAAAATTATTTTTCATAGTGATAATATTCGAGAAATACTACGTTTGATGTCCACTTCAAACGCCGGGTATTACGATTAACTCGCAAGAGTGTAAGTTACGTGTACCCCTCAGGGGGATTGGGAGGCGAATGGTGAAAAGGTTAGTGCTCGTATTATCTCTCCTGCTTCTTATTGCAATGGTGAGTATTGCCTCAGCACAGGAGCATCACGATGAAGCTACGGAGGAGCATCAAGGTACACTTCATGCTGAACAGCAAGATCATCATGGTATACAATCTTCCGGACATAACGACCCCCATGGTGGCGGGCATGACGATGCAGAACATGGTGGAGGTCACCATGTATCTGATCTCGGGAAGAAACTTCCACTATGGAGTGTAATACCATTTGTAGGTATTCTACTTTCCATAGCACTTTTCCCACTTTTTGCTCCACACTGGTGGCACCATAATTTCCCCAAGGTTTCTATTTTCTGGGCTCTACTTTTTGCAATCCCATTTCTGATTGTGTACAAAGGTGAAGCCGTATATGAAATTCTGCACATCTATCTCGCTGACTATATACCTTTCATTATCCTGTTGCTTGGGTTGTTCGTTGCTTCAGGTGGAATCTATCTGAAAGGCACCCTTGTTGGAACTCCCAAGGCAAACCTGATCTTGTTGGTTATCGGAACTATAATGGCATCCTGGATGGGCACCACAGGAGCATCCATGGTGCTTATACGTCCCGTACTGCGGGCGAATCAACATCGTAAATCAAAAATGCACGTTGTTATATTTTTCATTTTCCTGGTGAGTAATATCGGTGGATCCCTAACGCCATTGGGCGATCCACCACTATTCCTCGGCTTTTTGCATGGCGTTCCGTTCTTTTGGACACTACATCTGATTCCAGAATTCCTGACAGCAAGCATTACTCTGCTGGTAGCATTCTTTATTCTCGACAGCATTCTTTATCGTAAAGACAGGGCGAATGTAGAGAAGCACAACAAAGATGAAAAGGTACCACTCAGCCTTCATGGATCCCACAACTTTCTGTTTCTGATTGGTGTTATGGCTGCTGTGCTCTTTAGTGGTATTGTAAGGTTGGGTGAAGTGAACGTTTTTGGTGTTCACATGCGTTACGAAAATATCATTCGCGATGTCTTTATCATCGTGATGGTAATACTATCAATGAAGACCACATCGCAACGAATTCGTAAAGACAATGGCTTTACCTGGTTTCCAATCTTAGAAGTCGCTTATCTTTTTGCTGGTATTTTCATGTGTATCATACCTGCACTGGCAATGTTGAAATCGGGTTCTGCGGGACACCTCGCCTTTATTACGAACATCGTAAAAGAACCGATTCATTATTATTTCATCACTGGTGGGCTTTCAGCCTTCCTGGATAACGCACCAACTTATTTAACCTTCTTTAATTTATCACTTGGTAATCTGCAGATTCCTGAATCAGTTGTACCCGCATTGCTCACTGAAGGATCAGCACCTGGCTATTCTGCTGCAGTGGCACAGTCTTTTTATCATGACTTGGTCGCGATTTCAGTTGGTGCGGTGTTCTTTGGCGCGATGACCTACATCGGAAATGCTCCCAACTTCATGGTGCGCAGCATCGCTGAAGAGAATAAAGTAGCCATGCCCAGTTTCTTCGGATATATGATTTGGTCAGTAGGTATTCTGGGACCGCTATTTGTAATTATAAGTCTGATATTCTTTTAAGAATTTGCAGTTTTAATCAATCTGGGGGGAAGGATGAAGGAAGAAATTATGTTTCAGCATATACTGTTTCCAACTGATATTTCGGACAAATCAAACGAAGCTTTCTACCATGCTGTCGATTTACGCAGAAAGTACGGTGGTAAGATCACTTTGCTCAATATCCATGAAGAATTCATGGACATGGAAGAGATGCAGAACCTGCGTGTCAGTGCAGCAAATTATCAAGACTTCATGAGAGAGAAAGCTGTGGAATGCCGCACAGTAATGGAAAAACTGGCTGCTTCCGGTGGACTCAAAAAGGGCGAATACGAAATCATGATTCGTCAGGGAAATCCACGAAAAGAAATCTTGAATATTGCCAAGAGTATCAAAGCTGATATCATCGTGATGCGTTCCATCGGCAGAACCAGCTTAGCTGAGCAGATTATGGGTTCGGTGGCAGAGCATGTGATAAGAGTCTCGGAAATTCCGGTTCTCGTGATCAAAAAAACGAAATGATTGGGAGTTGGAGTGCAGAGAGGTTGTTTTTTTATTTGTTGACTCCCTTTAGCACTCTGTTTATATTGGAGCCGCCTTGAGAACGCTGTTCTCAAGGCGCTGTTATACTGGAGTGGAATTGATGTGCAACATTGTCGATTCCGGGAAGTAGTTTATGATACCTGCTGTTTTGCAGATAAATCAATTTGGGGCCTTAGCTCAGCTGGGAGAGCGCCTGAATGGCATTCAGGAGGTCAGCGGTTCGATCCCGCTAGGCTCCACTTGTATTCCGCGAACAGGGAGTAAATGATGACATTGCTTGTGGTTATCATCGTCCTCGCGGTTTTGTTCTGGTACATAAGGCGTCAGGGCGTTAAAACAGCTCAAAAAGGTGCCCGTAAGTCCTGGGAAATTCGTCGAAGAGCGTTCGAACGTTCTGTTCCTCCAGAGGAGGAATAGCAACTCGGCGAGTCGGACAATATCTTGCATTTATTAGAACTTTGTGCCGATATTTTCCGGTTCTAAAAAATTACAGGCGAGAGTAGCTCAGTTGGTAGAGCTCCACGTTGCCAACGTGGTTGTCGCCGGTTCGAGTCCGGTCTCTCGCTCTAAGGACGCCGACCGCAGGTAGGACCAGTTCCTGCCTGCTGCCGTTTTAGGCAATACCGGGCGGCGTAGCCAAGTGGCTAAGGCGAAGGTCTGCAAAACCTTTATTCGTCGGTTCGAATCCGACCGCCGCCTCCAGTTCTATTCGTCAGGATGCACTAGATTTATAGTGTGCGAAAGCCACGGTTTCCGGAGTTTTTCAGCCGGGGTGGTGGAATGGCAGACACAGGGGACTTAAAATCCCCCGGGGGCAACCCCGTGCCGGTTCAAGTCCGGCTCCCGGCACCACCCAATATCCTGCATCAACTCAGTAGGATAATAGATTTTATTTATGGGCGCTTAGCTCAGCTTGGTTAGAGCGCTGTCTTGACATGGCAGAGGTCACTGGTTCGAGTCCAGTAGTGCCCACATTGAATTAATTGGTTCATGTAACAGAGGAGAACAGCTCATCGCATTTGCCCGTCAGCGCGGTTCAGCACCAGACAATGAACCGTCTCACCGTATCAATGAAAAAATTACAGCCCCGGAAGTGCGTCTGATTGACGCCGAGGGTAATCAGGCTGGAATTGTAAAAACAACAAAGGCATTGGAACTCGCCCGAGAGAGTGAACTTGACCTTGTTGAAGTTGCACCACAAGCAAAACCACCAGTTACCAGGATTCTCGATTATGGCAAGTTTCAGTATGAACTCGCTAAAAAAGAGAAAATCAGTCGTAAAAAAGGGCACAAGTCTCAGGTTAAAAAAATTCGGGTGACGCCGAAAATTGATGATCACGATTTTGGATTCAAATTAAAGTCAATTCGTGAATTCATCGAAAAAGGTGATAAGGTGAAAATAACCCTGATTTTCAAGGGTCGGATGGTAACCCATAAAGAATTGGGACGCGACGTGATGGAGCGGTTTATCCAGGAAACTGAGGACATTGCCAAACCTGAGGGACCAATCCAGATGGAAGGTTCACGTTTTATGGTGATGACTTTACAAAAGAAATAGAAATATCATGCCAAAAATGAGATCAAATCGAGCGGCATCAAAAAGATTCCGCAAAACCGGCTCAGGCAAGATTCGTATGAATCATAGCCATAAGAGCCACATCCTGACCAAAAAATCACGGAACAGGAAACGTAAACTACGTAAATTGGGACTGATTGCGGCGGTTGATGTACGTCGTGTCGACCAGATGATTCAGAAATAGGATTGTGACTCATGCCCCGAGCAACTAATAATCCTGCGTCCAAAGCGAGACGCAAGAAAATATTCAAAAAGGCAAAAGGTTTTTACGGACGCAGTAAGAACACCGTTCGTGCCGCCAAGCGTGCTACACAACGTGCAGGTCAGTACTCCTATCGGGACCGACGCGTTCGTAGACGTGAATTCCGCAAATTGTGGATCACGCGTATCAACGCTGCCTGCCGTATGCATGACCTTAGCTATTCAGTCTTCATGCACATGCTGAAAGAGCAGAACATTGAACTCGACCGTAAAGCCCTTGCCCACCTTGCTTTTGAAGATATGGAAGCTTTTGGGAAGTTGGTTGAGACGGTCAAAGCTGCATAAAGCAGAGTTGGTGAATTTTTTGAATTTAAAACCTCGATGTATCGGGGTTTTTTTGCTTATATGGGAAATATATCGTTACTATCGAATATTCTTAATACAATTGATAACAGTTTCAATACTAAGTAAGAAAATAAATGCTTTTTAACAGTTTTACATTTCTGCTGTTTTTCCTTATTACATATAGTCTTTATATTGTATTAAGGAAACACCTTAAAGGTCAGAATATTCTTCTACTTGTTGCCAGTTATGTGTTTTATGGTTACTGGGACTGGCGTTTTCTGTCATTAATAATTTTATCAACAATCATTGACTATTTTGTTGGCTTGAATCTTGACAAATCCTCTATCAATAAGCACAGAAAAATCCTTCTGACAATATCGGTGCTCGCCAATCTTTCAATCCTTAGCTTTTTTAAGTACTTCAATTTCTTTGCAGAATCCTTTTCAGAAATATTAGCACTTTTAGGAATGTCCGCAAGCTACAGTACACTCAAAATAGTTTTACCTGTAGGTATCTCGTTTTACACTTTCCAAACGATGAGTTATACCATTGATATCTACAGAAAAAAATTGAAACCGATTCGGGATTTTTCCGATTTTGCCCTTTTCGTCTCATTTTTCCCGCAACTTGTCGCAGGGCCAATTGAACGAGCCAGCAATCTGCTACCGCAGATCATTAAGCCTAGAACAATAACACTGCAACATATCCATTCAGGTATATTTTTGATTCTGTGGGGCTTCTTCAAGAAAGTAATTATTGCAGATAATCTGGCTTTGGTTGCCAATAACATTTTCAATAATTATTCAGACTATACTGGCTTAGGTTTATTTGTTGGGGTCCTCGCATTCACATTTCAAATATATGGAGATTTTTCAGGATACTCAGACATTGCACGTGGGATTTCAAGGCTACTTGGTTTTGAACTGATGTTGAATTTCCGATTGCCCTATTTTGCAGTGAATCCCAGCGATTTCTGGCTACGATGGCATATTTCCCTTTCTTCCTGGCTGCGAGATTATCTTTATATACCGCTAGGTGGAAGCAGAGGGGGATCAGGAAATACTTACAGAAATCTCATGCTGACAATGCTCTTAGGTGGGTTGTGGCATGGTGCTGCCTGGAATTTTGTGATATGGGGAGCATATCACGGTGCGATTCTCGTAATCTATCGACTTCTTGAAAGAGGAAGAGAGTTGCCCGTCAAGGCTGATGGTTCAGTGGATAGAGCCTGGCTTGCAATTAAAATAACCTTTATGTTTATCCTGACCATGATTGGTTGGATTCTCTTTCGAGCACATTCTTATGAACAAATCATGTACTTCATGACAAATATGTTCTCCTTTGAAGTCAGTGCAATTCCGAGTCTTCTTAAAGTTGGTCGATTTATATTGCCTTTGGTCATTATTCAAATTTTACAGCACAGAACTAAGGATCTTTTAATCATTACGAAAATGAAGCCTGTGTTTCTTGGTTTGTTCTATCTGGTAATTCTTTTTTCTTTATGCGTTTTTAGTATTAGAGAATCCGTTGAATTTATTTACTTCCAATTTTAGTGAAAGGATTTAGTGTGCCTTCTTTGACGGATCGACTTCCGGATGAAATATTTGTTCCGATTAAAAAACGAGATGTTATACTCCCAGTCACTATAATGATGGTTGGGATTATCCTTATAAATATATCTTTGATAATGTATCTAGATCGTTACCCTAACGAATTCGGTGTGATCATTCTTAAAACCAGACTCCAAAAATTGCTCGCTGATGATTACTCATGGTTGATTTTAGGTGACTCCAGTGGACGTCACGGTCTGAATGACTCTTTATTTGTTGCCGAAGGAATGGGGTCAACATACAATGCTTCAACCTTCGGTGAAATGACACCGATCTATTCCGTTTGGTTTTTAAATGCATATCTAGAAGAACATCCTGCTCCCGAGGGAGTGATAATCGCCCATGCCAATGATGTCTTTTTGCGTGATATAAATGAAAAAATCAGCTCCTTCGCGTGGACTCCCTTGCCATTTGGCTTCTGGAAAAATTATACACCGGAAATCAAATTAGATTTAGGAGCAACGTATCGCATATTTTCCGCACGATATTTACCACTTCTTTCTCGTCCCAGAGAAACCAAAATGGCAATCAGATACCCTGACAAATACTTATTTAAAAAGCAACTGGAATACTATAATCATGAATATGGATTTATGCCGAGAGATGCGGATATGGAAAGAGTGGATCGAGATAGGATAAAGCAAAAAAACCGTATAATAGAGCACAATAATAATTTTTCATTTTCTGAAACCAGCCTTCTCACATTTTCCCACCTGAATGAACTTGGGGAAAAGCATAATTTTACAATTTATTACTGTTTAGTGCCTGTTGATGAGATTGTAGTTACCGATAAAATATTTAGAGGTTTTTACAACCAATTTGTTAGTCAACTGAAGGATGTTACCGATAAATACCCGAATATTAAGTTAATTAGTGATAAAATGTACCCTGTAGCAAAGGAAAACCTTGAATCCTTCAGGCATGTTACCGAATCAGTTGCAAATGAATTTACTTTAGAACAAATTGAACTGTTAAAAGAAGATATTCAGTCAAATAATTAGCAACTATGAATCTCTAGTTAAAGGAAGCATGTTTTACTTGAGTAAAAATTGAATTAAATAACCCCGCTAAAGCGGGGTTATTCATTATTGGTAGTATTGTCAGCATCTTTACTCAGCTTCTTTTAACTGCCAGACACGGATATTGTGTTTCCTCATTGCTGTTGAAAATGCGTCCAAGCCAGGTTCTGAGGACTTCCCGGACTTTCCTGATGCCGTATAAACAATCGCTTCATGGAAAATCCGTGAATTGGCGAGACGCTCTGCCAGCTCTTCGCTGGGTGCTTCACGAAAGACCACTGTCCCCGGCAAACTGGCGATGTTTGGAGTCGGAAAAGTATCCGTGAGGATAATCGCCACTGCACCCGACGGCATTTTGTAGGCTTTCTCTTCTTCCCTGACAGCAATAATACTCTCAGCTTCACGAACAGGAGCCAGGTCATATTCTTCGTTCAGTTCAGGAATATGCGATTCCCAGCCCAACTCGGTTAAGAGCCGTTCTCTAGTTGCAGTCAATCCACTTATTTCACCATGAATCAGGAAAGTCATCTCGGGCTTTTTCATCTTCTTCAGCCAGGGCATCATCTCGCTGTAATCCGCATGACCGCTCATGGATGCAAGATTGATGACTTCCGCATTTACTTTCACATGTTGCCCGTGAATTTTTATCGATTTCGCACCTTCTATCAGGTGACGTCCACGGCTTCCTTCCACTTGATAACCGACCAGAATGACGGAATTTTTCTTGTCCGGCATAAGCCGTGCCAGATGATGTAGTACTCTTCCAGCAGTCGCCATCCCACTCGCCGAAATAATAATGCAGGGTTCGGTACGGTTATTCAGTTTCATCGACTGGTCACGTGTGGTGAGGTAATGGAAATTCGCACGTTTGAACAGGGTATTTGAATGAACCATTGAGAGGGTATGTTCATCCAGTTCCTCTTCATGGCTACGTGTTTTCCAGGTCGTAGCCACTGCCATTGGGCTGTCGAGGTAAACAGGAACTTCAGGGATGACTCCCTCATCGGTGAGTTCTGCGATATACTGGAGCATCATCTGGCTTCTTCCAAGAGCGAATGCTGGAATTACAGCACTACCACCTCGTTTCAAAGTCTTTGAGATCGCCGTACCCAGTTCAGTCTTGGGATCAGCGTCGTCGTGAGTACGGTCGCCGTATGTACATTCCAGCAGCAGATAATCAGCATTGGTTGGGGGATCGGGGTCTTTCAGCAGGGGTTGCTTGTAACGTCCAACATCCCCCGAGAATACGACCTTGATCGCCTTACCCTTTTCCTCAACTGTCAGTTCGACAAAAGCGGAGCCAAGGATATGACCGGAATGCCTCAGTTCCAATAAGGCATCTGAAAAGATATGTTGTGGTTTTCGATATCCAATTGAGCAGAGCATGGAGAAGACCCGTTCGGCATCCTCAAGAGTATAGAGTGGCTGAGGATCTTTATGTTTTGAGAATCCATATTTACGAGCCAGCCGTGTATCTTCTTCCTGTATGTGTGCGCTATCGCGTAGCATGATCTCTGCCATATCGCAGGTGGCATCAGAAGCATATACTGGACCTTCAAAACCATCACGTACGAGGCGGGGAAGATATCCGATATGGTCTATATGGGGATGAGTCAGGATAACCGCATCAATCAGCTCCGGGTTAACAGGCAAAGGTTCCCAGTTTCGCAACCTAAGTTCTTTTAATCCCTGGAACATACCACAGTCTACAAGTATACGTCGAGTGTGATTCTCACTTTCCCATTGCAGCAGGTGTTTGGAACCGGTCACTGTGCCGGCTGCGCCCAGAAAGATTAACTTTGCCATGATAATTCCCCAATATTTAATAGTTGATGTTTACATGGTTGGCGGCAAAACCTTATAGGGATTAAACATCCCATTTGGATCAAAGGCATCTTTGATCGCTTTAAGCAAACGTAATTGTTCGGTAGAATACTGAATGGTGATGAAGCGATTTTTCGATGCCCCAATGCCATGTTCACCAGATATAGTTCCACCAAGTTCCACTACAACTTTGAAACAACGGCTAATCGCCTGGTGCGCCACGGTTTCCATTTTCTGCTCGGATTTATCGTACATCACATTCAAGTGCAGGTTGCCATCACCAGCATGACCGTAAATCGGCACCTTCACACCAGACTCTTCACCAATTTTGCGGCAACGTTCGATAAGCTCAGCCATCGCACTTATCGGCACAACGACATCCTCATTCATTTTCCCAGTTGCGATGTGAGACAGTGCGGGTGAAACCAGGCGACGTAGATTCCAGAGTCTCTCGCGTTCGGTTTTATCCTGTGTTCTGTGTACTTCCAGAGCGTTATGTGCTCTCAGAACTTCTTCGATCCACTTTGCCTCGTTTGCTGCAGACTCCTGCTTGCCATCGGTTTCAATGAGCATCGCCGCCTCGGTTCCAGTTGGGAAAGGATAGGGATCGTGTTTACGTATTGCTCCGATGACCAGATCATCCATCAGCTCACAAACTGATGGTGTAACCTTCGGGAGGAATTTATGGAGTGACGCCAGCGCATGTTTAATATCACTGAAATGTGCGAGAAGGGTATAGGTGCTTTCCGGTGCCGGGATGAGAGCCAGACGTGCCTGGACAATCACTCCAAACAGCCCTTCAGATCCAACCAGCAACGGTGTCAGGTCAACTGGAGTTGGTTCGGTGTTATATACGCCTGTGGATACAACATGCCCTTCAGCATCAACATATTTCAAACCCAGCACATAGTCCTTCGTGGTGCCATATTTTACGCATCGCAACCCGCCGGCGTTTTCCGCGATATTACCACCGATTGTACTTATACGGAAACTGGATGGGTCAGGGGGATAGAGTAGATTTTGTTTTGCGGCAGCTTTCTTGATATCTTCGGTCTTCAAGCCCATTTCGCAGTCCAGCCAACGCTCCTCAACATTGAGCCTGGGATCGCTGATCATTTTTTCCATGCTGATGACAATTCCACCACCAATCGGAACAGCCCCGGAACTCATCCCGGTACCAGCTCCTCGTGGTATTACGTGCATACCGGTTTCTTCGGCGAATAGAATGGTTTCACAGACATCTTCAATGGACTCAGGTAGGACGACCAGGTCTGGTTTGTGGTTGCCCGGTGGGGCGGTATAGCTGGCATCGCCGGCATAAACCAGCTTATCCTCTGCACGGTCTAATACTTTTTCAGAACCGATCAGTTTTTTCAGTTTTTTATAAGGGTCTTTTTTCCTGAAAAACACACTGACTCCCTTTACCGTGCTGTAAATTGCATTCCTCATCCAGGTATCTGGAAATGTAGTTGCGAAAGTGCATAAGTTCAAATGGCTGAAGTATTCACAATTCTCCTGATTTTCGCTGGCAACAATGTAACCCTAAATAAGGTCGATCTGTCTTATGAATAGAATTTTCAACAGAGGAGCGAGAGGGATATGAGGAAAAATCTGTTTTCTACAATTCTGGTTAGCGTATTGGTATTGAACATCACATCTACCATTGGATTTGCTGCGGACAAAGACAGCTTTCATCTCGATGAGGTTTACCCGCTGAATATGGATGGAATAATTACTATGATCACCGAGGATGCGGATATTGAGATCGTCGCGAGCAAACGTAACGATGTTCACCTGGTGATTGATTATGAGAAAAAAATTTCCGGGTTGCATTTCGATTCAAAGTATGATCCACTTGATTTTGAAATCGAAAATGAGGGTGGAAACCTCTACATCCGTGAAATCGGTGGAGGAGGCGTATTCGTCGGTATTGCCACCATCACTCGTGAACTCTATGAGATTAAAATGGAGATACCGGAGACCGCAAACCTGCGTTTACGAGGAGAAGATGACGACTACATCATTCAAAATGTAAAAGGTGAAATTCGTCTCAGAAGCGAAGACGGCGATGTTAAAATATCTGAGTATGGTGGTAATGCTCTCGAAATCGAGTCTGAGGATGGCGATGTTGTTGTCTCAGGTGGCATGGGGTCATTGAGCATAGTTGTTGAAGATGGCGATTTTTACCTCGAAAAAGGAAGCTACACAAACATTGATGCCTATTGTGAGGATGGTTCGATTGAGATTGCAACCTCCCTTGATGATAATGGTCATTACCGTTTTCGCGCAGAAGATGGCTATATCGGATTTAATGTCTTGAAAGGAGGTGGACAGTTCGAGGTGATTTTTGAAGATGGACGAGTCTCTGCAGAAAAGGCTTTCAATAAAATCGAAGATGACGATGAATTTGAGGCTTACGAACTTGCCGGAGGAAAGGCGAAGGTACGCTTCCAGATCGAAGATGGAAGGGTACGTCTCTCCTCAGAATGAGTTTAGAGTCAAGACTGATATCATGCAGGATATTTCAGCACCACCCTATGGTTTTTAGGGGTGGTGTTTTTGTTGTTATGGCAATTACCGAACGAATTGTTCCATCGCGTTACACCAGGGTGTTGTTAG
Source organism: bacterium (assembly GCA_019912845.1). Lineage (GTDB taxonomy): Bacteria > Electryoneota > Electryoneia > Electryoneales > Electryoneaceae > JAIOHU01. The sequence goes on along the minus strand of JAIOHU010000194.1, from coordinate 732 downwards.
CTGGCACGAAGGAAGATATAGATATTATTGATGTTAGATTCTCAAATTTACGCGATTTTCCAGAAACATCTAAATTTTTTCATTCTTAGACAGACTCTGATGCTCCTCCGAGTGGCATGAAAAACTTTCATTAATTTTACTTCTCCTGTTGCGATTTAAACCAGATTCAATTAGTCTTCAACTACAACGAAGAATTTGACTTTACCATGGCAAGCTTGGCTGATATTTTTTTCCAACTTGAACAGGTAGATTATACTGCTCCCCAATTTTACAGTAGTGAAGTAACCAATCAGTATCACAGAGTACTATAGATATATTTTGAAGACCAAAGAACGTTAACCTCACAACCAAAACATAACTGAATAGAATCCATTTTACGTTTATATTTCAAGGAGGGAATATGCGGAAAGAATGGGGTGCTATCGGCGTATGCTTTCTCTCGTTTGCGTTGATTTTCAACTTAATTGCGGCAGTTCCTGTTGGCAACAACCAGAAACTTACCATTCCTGAAGATGTCCAAATCGATCAATCTCCACAGAATATCCCTGAAAACAACATGGAGTTGGATGAAGTATTGTGGGTGGAAGATTTTGAAGGGGATATCAATTGGGAGTTTGTCGATGGTAATGCGGACGTCGATGTCTTTTGGCAGCACAGTGATTTTGAAGCGTTGGAAGGTAATAACTGGCGTTGTTTTGATCCAAATATCGGTCCGGATGGCGGGTATAATAA
>JAIOHU010000193.1 GCA_019912845.1 bacterium | reverse complement strand
GTGTTATCTGTGCCTTAAAGCAGAGCAAAGCTGGAATCGAACCATAGAGCAAGTGGTCTTTCGGTATTGAACCTGGATAGGTTCCATTTGCGAAGAATCCCACACCATACTTTTCATCTTCAGCTGTTGTTATAGTTGCATACTCTCTGGTTACATTGTTGTGAAGTATTTGAATCATCGTATCCCTGGAATCTTTTCCAGCAATAGCACCAACAACAGGTAGCACAACTGGTTCACCATTTGGCCAGGATTCCAATCCCCTGCTATGGCTTTCAGTATTCTTCATACCCTGCCTGCCTGCAGATACTTCAGGCATCAATGGGAGTAGATGACCTGCTACACCTGCTACCATTGCTACCAGCTCATCAGTGAATGCATGGAATGCTGCGCTTCCAGTGGAATCAGCTCGTGTGCCATGGAGAACATGCCATAACGCCACAGCAAATGCTTTTCGATCCTCTACCTTGGATCGATCCCATGCTTCCAGGAAGCCTATCGGACCCGCAAGATCATCCATGGTCGGTTCTTTCACCTGATCCAGTATTCGGGTAATCCAGCGGTTATAGGTCTGCACAACTGCGGTTGCTTCTTCTACACATTCAAGTGCTTCTGGTACCTTCCAGATAGGTACAAAGTGTTTGAAGTGACTGAGTGGCTTTACAGGTGGCAGGGTATACTTCCATACCTTCACCACACGATTGTAGTTCTGGATCAAGGGGAAGTCACCTTCTATATCCTCTGCATGTCTGATGAATAGATCACGGTCGGTCTTAGCATCTGTGATGTATTCAGGTACTTTCAGATCCAATTCCCGCAGCAGGGTACGATTCGCCCTGGTATCCCACTTCAATGATTGTACTTCTGCCTGAAGGGAGGCTGACAGTTCTGCGATATGCTTATCCCTTTCTGTGGTAACCAATTCTTGGGAATGCAAGGCTGCTGATATCGCATAGGTGATACTCCCAATACGATTCCCGAGACTGTTTACCGCTACAAATGGTAATGCTGTGAGCGGGTCTTTCCTTCTGTTCTTAGGCGGTACATCCTGACGTCGATAGGCTGGATACCATGAAGGTGCAGAGACTGCGTCTACGACGGCTTCCTGTGTACAGGTGACATAATAGTCGCCATCGTAATCACCATCCAGCAGCAGGGCATCGTTGTTATTCAGATAGATCGTTCCGGGCAATGCACCATCAACAGCATCCGGTTCATTCCAGACTGCTTGTATGGAATGCGGATCACGTACTGGATAACGAGACAGCACCACTGGACCAGCAGGCAGGTCACAGACACAGATTACACTATCGGGCAGATCAGCCCAGGCACCCATTCTTCCCTGCAGTTTGATACCACCGCCCAGTGCAAGCTCGACAAATGACCGTCGCATGAGCTGAACCAGTTGTCTTTGCAGCCAGGGATGATCTGGTTCAATGCCAGCTCCCAGAAATGCTTCTGCTTTTGAACGCGGGGGTGCTAAATCTTCACTGACACTACTGACACTTGAAAGACTTTTGTCACTTTTGTCAGTACTGTCAGTGCTTTTTCGGGTACCCCCTACATACTTTGTGCTGGACTTAAGCAATCCCAGGAAACGCATTGCACTATCACGATCTGCTAATGCACCCCTGATGACTTCCAGACGCTGTTCGGCGACAGGCCAGACAGCGTCAAGGGTATTGCTGTCAAACCACTGTGCAAAGCTGAAACTGGATGAATAGGATCGTACCAGTGCGATATCCCGTACACCGAACCAGAGTGTCCAGGGAATATCTTTGGGTGATCCCTTCCCTTTAATCATGGATGCAGGCAGAATGAAGTCTGTGCCTTCTGGAAGGTCTGCATGGAGTAAGGTACCCTTTGCTAGCCACTTGTCATCAGTACCATCTGAAATCAAACGCACCTGAATCTGACGCTGATGCAATCCCAGGGAATCCATCAGTCTTGTTGATATGAATCCCATGCCATCTGCGGTATCATATTCACCATCCTCAACTACTCTGCCCTGCACACCATCCAGATGATGGATGCCTTCATGGCATCCACTGAAGAAGACGCCCAGGTAAGACAATGCTTCCTGTGAGGTACTGAAGTACTGATGCATCTGTTCACAAACCTCATCCACTGCACACCAGACTACCCCTTTCTTCAGGGATGACGATCCGCCAAGGATCTTATACTTCCTGCCATTGTGCAGGATTCCACCGCCAAGTAACGCTTCACACGCTGCATACCAGCGGTCATCAGGACCTGATTCTGGATAACAGAGCTGTACTCTGATCAGGTTGTCCGGGGAAACCATTCTACCGATAATGGTGTCCCTCAGCGTTATAGATGGCATTGTTTTTAACGAATGACCATCGTAGGAAAATGCCTTCACCATCATGTTGAACTGCTCCTTCGCGACCTGACGTACCTGTGTCAAGGTCTCATGTGAGACTTCGATCTTCATGTTACTTCTCCTTTGGGTTAAATGAACTAAGACTATTTGTGGTAAGCTGAACTTGTGATTGACTGAAAGGTCTACGTGTGTTTAATGACGGTTTGAGATGCGTTAATCATACAGTTGTACTGGTTATAAAGATGAATGCTTTGCAGAAGGGGGGTACCCGTGGAAAAACTCAAAATCCTTCGTGTCTATACATATAGGGGGCGCGGGAAAATTTTAGGATAATTAGTCGCTATAGAATGGCCTGTTATATTAAGGGCCTTACTATCTATATCACTAAAAAAAGCGTGTTCATAAATAAATTTCATGCCTCTGAAGAAAACACTTGACAAACACAAAATAATATCTTATTATGATATTCTACTGTGGAAATCTACAAGATTGATTCCAGATAGTAAACTACACGATGACCCTGCTGCAGAACCAATACGTCTTTAGATTATCAAATTTAGCTCTAGCCTAATTACATGATTCTTGACTTCCCGTCAGCCGCAGCGTTTGCAGAAAACAATCTGCTCTCATTTACAAGGTTATGATAAATTTAACCATCCTAAGACTCATCCTAACCTGAATCTCCCCAAGGAAAATTACTATGCCTGAAATTCCCGGTCCTTCCTCAGAAATCCTTCCGAAAAGGAAAACTAGGCAATTCCGATTGGAAGCATCTGGGATTAGAGAAGATCAACTGAAATTCTATCTTAGCACTTTTACCACGAATAGAGGTGGTAGTCGTCATGGCTTATGTGAAGTAAAGAATTGTAGAGTTCAACCGTGGAAGACGTTAAAATATGCATTTACAGAAACGCATGTTCTTAAGCACCTTTCACAGGAAGTTGTCCTTGGTCTTCAGTTCCAGAGTAACCTACGGTATATCGCCATTGACATAGATAACCACGGTCAGAACGGTTATGTCGAACCGTACATCCATCCTTGCCGTGAACGTATGGAAATGGTAGTAGAAGCATTCAATGGATGCACGCCAATTGTTATCCAGTCTTCTGATTCGAAGGGGTTGCACCTTTACTGGTTTCTTGATAATGCGGTGGATCGTGAAAATACCAGTAAGCAAGTAGCTGACAGATTGCATGCCTGTAACATAGCGATCAAGCCCGGCTATGTAGAACTTCCTATAAGTTCCTGTAGTAAGCTATTCAGGTTGCCTTTGGGACTGGGTGGTGAACTTCTAGATATGGATTCATTGGCTCCTATAGTCACCAGCCTTTCAGGCGCACTTGATTGCATAGCTGATATCATCCAGGACTATACCTACACATCAGATGATCTTCTTAGCAGTACAGCCCATACAGTTAACCTGAACCTATCACCAGCTGTGGTCAAGGACTGCGGTGTGGTTCCAACAACCTTGGGGGTTGTGGAATCCACCCCCCAACTTCTGACCCCACAGGCACAGCAGAACCAAACGACAAACACTAGTAAAAGAATAATTCATAATACTACTTTTCTTCCTTCTGTAGGGATCAATAAAAATGCAGAGTACATAAAAGTAGCACAACGGGCTTTGGAGTATGGAATAGAAGAGAAATCAACTCGTCAATGCATTGTGCAGGCATTAGTGCCATACTTGATCTACCACACAGAGATGAACAAGTCGGAGATCATTTCTTATATCTGGAAATGGCTTGAAGAAAAACACAACAACAATTCCACAGATTATTCTGCTGGTAAATTTGACATCATTCGAAACGAGATTGAATTCCTCGTAAATAATTTTACTAATGGATATCGCAAAACAATTGCGAGAGCTTCACTGACCGAAAAAGAAGTTAACTTCATCTTTGATCTTGACGCTAGGTTGAATACTCAGATATGGATTGCTGAATTCTATCGTGGTGCAAAATTGATGTTGACTAAGGACCATAAAACTAGAATTGAACTTTCACATATTTGGTTTCGATCTCTCTGGAGTTGTTCACGAATAACTGCTACCAATAGAATCAAACAGATGATCGACCTGGGGATAGTAACAATTGAGAAACGTCACCTGAAGAATTCTCATCCTCGCACATATTCCGTGTCTGGGGTGACGAATCAAGAAGGGAGGTACAGAAGTTATTCTGAAGGAATTCTTGACCTCTATTCAAGAGAACAACTGTCACAAAAGTATTCAAACTATCAGCTAAGGAGGATAATAAGGTTAAATGGCATGGAGCAGGTCAAAAACACTGAAGGTGATCACCAACGAACAACATACCTACCGGATGAAGTTCTTGATTCATCCAGAATCACCTCAACAACAACCACAAGTAACACCATCCACAAGGAGTACAAAATGAAAAGGCTATTGACCGAGCAAGAAGTTTCTGAACTGACTGGACGAGCTGTCAAGACTCTTCAGCAGGATCGCTGCAAATCATGTGGCATACCCTATATCAAAATGGGCAAGTCTGTGCGCTACGATATGAATGACATCGAAAACTTCATTGATAGTCACCGAGTAACATACTCTGATGAATCTTTCAGAAAACCTGCATGGGTATCTCACCCGTAATAAAGTACACTCCCATCAAGTTTATCCTTGCAAAGCTCAATAACTGATACGTACCGTCCGATGCACTAAACTTCCTATGTGAAGTAACACCAATCAGATACTGTATTTCCCAAATGCTTGCCAGGTAAACTTGAAACAGACTCCGTTGAACCCATGGGCTCGGATTAACTTCCAAGCCCATTTTCTACTTCAAGGGCGGGGTATAGAGCGGGGTAATACACATTCAGCCATAAAAACAGGGTTCCAGGAAAACCCTGAAACCCTTGTCATTACTGTGTGGGCGATACTGGAGTCGAACCAGTGACCTCCGCCTTGTAAGGGCGGCGCTCTAACCAAGCTGAGCTAATCGCCCGATAAAATTGTAAACTTCAAAATAACCTGTATACCCTGTTTTATCGGAATAAACTCCACTATACCTCTGAATTTCCTGGATTACTATTCTACATTTCTTCTAGAAATCCTGGACAACTTATCTACTATTCCTCTTTTGAGGGATCGGAGATGATGAGTCCCATGGGCAAAAGTACCAGGTAACCGATTACCAGGAATATCGGGGCGATGCTCATGGACGCAACGCTATCGTACGGGCCGATACCGAGAAAAACATAGCCCAGCACAATACAAACTATGCCTGCGAGAACCACATAAAGATTTCGTTTCCCGAAAGGCCAGGTAAAGAGGGTTTCTGCTGGTGCTTTTTTGCCCACTTTGGTTCTCTGGGGAGATTTAATTTTTGCCTGCTGTCCTGCCTGCTTCTCTGCCATAACCACTCCAAAATGTCAACCGCGTAAGGTACTCCTAAGGTTTCTCTATGTCAACGGTCTGATGAATCGCTTGAAGTCTCGCAGAATTCTTTGTATCTACCGTCAGCAAATAAACTGGAGACCTCCATATGAAATATAAATTTAGTACCTCACTTGCTGCGTTTTGTTTCCTGATCTTCTCAGGTTCAGTGCTCGCACAATTCGATGTTCCCGTGCAAACAGACAGTGCAATGGCATATCTAAAGATTCTAACAGACCCAGACACCTTCCAGGGGAGAAAGACCGGAATTGAAAGTGGGAATCAATCGCAACGCTGGATCGCGAACCGTTTCAATGAATGGGGCCTCAAGCCTCTGTTCGGGAATGATACGTATGTAGAATATGAGCAATTGGTTACGGACGAAATTGAAGCCTCCATGACCATCTACGATACACCCTGGGGAAAGATCGAATTTCTGCTGGGTGATGACTTCACACTCAACACCAATAGCGGTAGTGGGAACATAAAAGCTCCAGTTACCTTCATCGGATATGGCGTGAATGAACCCGAGATGGGGTGGGATGATTATAACGGTGTGGATGTCGAAGGTCATGTCGTAGTCATTCACCGTGGAAGCCCTCCAAATGACGAAGACTGGTCTGAGTATATGTCGCGTTCCTACAAACTGAACAAAGCTGTCGAACATGGTGCTGTTGCTGTTTTATTCAAGGATCATCGTGCCTTTCCCATCGATGGCGCAGCGATGAATGTCGATGCCTATCACGAGGATATACCGAGTGCTTATATAGGCGAACGTGTTGTCAATCACCTTCTCTATGGCACTCACTTGATGTACAGCGAATACAAAAAGAAGATGAAAGAAGGACCGTTCCCTCTGACTTCTCCGCAGGAATTACGCATCAAAGCCAGGGTTAAAAGAATTGAACCGGGTATCGGATATAATGTTGTAGGTGTAGTGCCGGGTACAGATAAAAATCTTAAGAAGGAAGCGATTATCATCGGAGCTCATGGTGATCATGTTGGTCCTGATGCGCTTGGGCATGTCTGGGTGGGAGCGGATGATAACGGTTCCGGTACCTGTGTGATTATGGAGATGGCGCGTGTTTTTGCACAGAATCCTCAACCCAGAACCTTAATCTTCTGCCTGTTTGGCGGTGAGGAGCAGGGCTTACTCGGTAGTGAAGACCTTGCTCCCAAGATGCCTGATACTTACGAGTACATCAACATGGTCAACATGGATATGGCAGGTAGAGGGGATGGTGTGTTCGGATTGGGAGGGGCGGATCAATTCCCGGAAGTGTGGGAGTGGTGGTGGTCGGAATTACCGGACAGTATAAAGGATAACTACGAAGCCAACCGTGCCTGGGGAGGTCATTCCTCAGACCATGCACCGTTCAAAGAAGTTGGCATACCCGCATTTACTACCTACAGCAAAGGTGATCACTCCTTTTATCATCGAATGGAAGATCGTTTTGAAACCATCCACAAAGCGGCGATTGGTGGTGCGGTTACTGGTGCATCGAGATGGGTTGCCGGAATCGCTTCCTTCCCGGAAAAGATGGCAGACCGTCATATTAAAGCTCGCTCAGTCTGGCATCGTGGAGCGGCCTTAGCACATTTTAATTCTGGGGATGATGTTGCTGCAGATATCAAGAAAGCAAAAAATCATCTGGCTGATGGTTATATGGGCAGTGTGATAACCTTACGTCAACAGGCGAAAAACGTCCATGACTGGGGTTTGATGATTTATCTCGACAAATGGCGTGATTTAACCGAAAATGAAGAGAATGTTACCATCGCTGGAAAGCTGAGCGATCTTGGTGGCAACAGTTACAAACGAACCTCCTCGGTTTTTCTGGCAATGCCCATTGATAGTTTTGCAAGTGGTGATACTCTCTGGTGGGATGTGATTCAACAGAATGGCATCCACTGGGCAGTGATGGAAGATGCGACCGCATGGATTTCCGGGAGCGAAGTTCGTGAAGATAAAAAAGCCTTGCTGGAGCACTTGAACGAAACTGAAACAGTCGTACAAATCCCTCTCGCGACTTTATCGGATTGGATGCCGCTGAGTGAGATTCTCGGGGAAAAGCTGGTTGCTATGGGAAGTTGGACAGAGTTCAGCACTATAACCGATGATCAGATCAAACAATTCAGCGATAACGGCTGCAATTTTGCACTAACTGTTGCAATGGATGAAGTCCCCGATGTTCTTCAGAACATTGATTCAGTCAGTGACTATGCCTTGCATCTCCAACCCGCTGTATATGGCTACGAGGAATCTCTAAAATGGATGGAGTCATTTCAGGGTGCTGAAGTAGAGAGCAAACTTCTGCTGAAGTGGATTGGAGACAATCTGAAAAAGTGGTGATTTCTTCTACTGGATCGACTCACTTGCACGACTGATGTCATTAGATTTATCCAATGTCTAACATTATCAGCGGGACTAATAATGGAATCCAGGTTGGAGCGCTACACTCCGATGTGGAATGCATGCGTCATTCCGGCGTACTTTCAGCTGTAATCCAGAAAGCATGTGATCAAACCTGCACTGTAAGCGATTCAGTTCCGCCCCTACAGGGCTGGTTGAGATAGGGTGGGTTCCGTTCCCCCCCCAGTTCCTCTTCGTTCCACTGGGGGCTACCCAAGTACAACCGCGCTGCGGTTGAATAAGCCAGTCATTGCGAGCGAAGCAATCTGGTGTTGGAGCGCCAAACTCCAGTTTGGCATTTTTTCTGGCTTGGGATTTATCCCAAGTTTAATAATTCCTGCACTCTCTCTATTAACATTGGATAAAGCATTGCCAATTGACGATTCATAATTGAACTTTTTCCCAGCAGTTCACCACAGCGTTGTAAACTACGTTCCGCAACATCCGCAGATGTTGCGGAACTTGGATGTCGAGGAACCCGGTGGCGGGCTGAGCATCCAGGAAGTATGTGATCAAACATGCACTAAAAGCGATTCAGTCCCGCCCCTACAGGGCTGGTTGGGATAGGGGGGTTCGCGTTCTCCCCCAGTTCCTCTTCGTTCCACTGGGGGCTACCCAAGTACAACCGCGCTGCGGTTGAAAAAGCCAGTCATTGCGAGTTAGGCAATCTGGTGTTGGAGCGCCACACTCGAGTATGGCATATTTTTCTGGCTTGGGATTTATCCCAAGTTTAATAATTCCTGCATTCGATCTATTAAACATTGGATAAAGCAATGCCAATTGACGATTTTTATTCGAACGTTTTCCCAGCAGTTCACCACAGCGTGGTGAGATTTGTGTAGCCCCGGCGTGTAGCGAAGCGGAATACGGGGAGCTGAAGCAATCAAGCTCCCTTCCTCCAACCGTACCGCGACATCCGTAGATGTTGCGGAAAGCAAATCAACATATTTAAACTTCAGGATCTGCTCACGTTGCCTCATGACTGTCTTGGTGCTATATTACAGTGCCACCAAAGCCACTATTTCAGAGAACACCACACTTGAGGTCTATCCCCGCCAGGTGTGGAGTCAAATCTCTCTGGGGGATTTCCATGAGTTGCCAATACTTACGCTTCGAATTCATGCTTAAATGTTTGCTCCGCATTGTGTCTCTTTCAAAATTACATATTTTACTACTTTTCCCATTCTTGCTCCTGTCATTTACTGCGCACTCCCAAACTGAAGTATCGGGTGATGTGAGCGGACGATGGACGATTGATGGCAGTCCATATCTTGTAACTGACACAGTCGTTGTTCAGGCTCACGATACACTTTGGATTGATCCCGGTGTCGAGGTTCGGTTTCTGAACCAGGATGAACGTGAGACAGAATTTATTGTGGTTGGAACCTTGAATGCCCTGGGAACAGAAGATGATTCAATAAGGA
>JAIOHU010000192.1 GCA_019912845.1 bacterium | reverse complement strand
TATATAGATATATGTGTTCCATTTTCATCCATTATGTTTTCTTCTACTTCTACTTGAATTTCTGGTAAAATCCTTTCATATAATTTAACCATTGGATCATGCATCGTTGCAATATATTTCATTTTATCATTGATGGTTATTACTTCGATTCTTTTGCAATTAAAAAACACCTTAGTTCCATGTCCCTTTTCGCCAATCTTGGATTTATCATCACGTCGAAGCGAGTTGCCAAGATCAAAAAAAGATTTCAATCCGTCTTTATCCATACCATGACCATTGTCAATTAGTCTCACTCTCAAAATATCAATTCCATATTCTTTTACAACATCAAATAGAATCGAAATTGTTGTTGCTTTTGCATCATAAGCATTGCTAATTGCCTCTCTGACAACATCTAAAGGATTAGAAAAGTCATTAGCAATTTCTATGAATTCTTGAGTTTGGTCAACTTCGGGTGTGATTGTGTAATTATTCATACCTGATCTCTTTGTTAGAATAAGTCTATGCCTTATATAGGTTTCTTAATAAAGTTTTGCTATATACTAATCATGATGAGATGCTTAACTACAATTGAGTATCATATTTCTTTTTTAGCATATATCGCTAAACTTATTTTAGAGAAAAAGATTCTAAACCAAACTACACAATGTCGCTGCCAGGAAGGCAGCATAATTACCCACTGCATACCCGATCAATGCCATCAAAATACTGACTGGAACCAGACGCTCATCATGGAACGCCGCCACAACAGGCGCGCTTGCAGCACCTCCGATATTCGCCGCACTCGCGATCGCAGCAGTGTGAATGTCAATGCGCAATAGTTTTGCAGCGAGCAGAATAAATAGACCGTGTATAAATATCCAGATAAAGGCTCCTGCGACAAATGGAACTGCCATACCGGCAAGACCGGCGACAACAGCTTTTGCACCCATCCGTGAAACAAACAGATAAACCAGTGCCATCGCAAGTTCATGGCTTCCTGGGACAGTTTTGGCAGGTGTAAAGGATAAGATCAATCCGATGGTGGTAACCAGGAGAATTTTATAAGTGCTTTGAGTAAGAACTGGCTCAACTACGGGCAAATGAGGTGCGAGGTTGGTGGCGATCCAAGTCGCTCCAAAGGCTATGGCGATCAGATAAAGCAGGTGACGCATATGTGGTTTGCCCTTGTCCACAATCAACTCTTCCGCTGCTTCCTTCATTTTATCAAGACGATTGTCTGATACTCCAGTAAATTTGTGGAATTTTGCAGCCAGATTCTTCGATTGCAGAAGAAGTGGCAGCCAGAGTAGGTAGACTGCATTATCTGCGATAACTGCCAATCCAAAATCTGTCCCGGAAGTGCCGATACCTTCTGCGACCGCTGCCATATTGCCAGTGCCACCGATCCATGAACCAGCGAGAGCTCCAAACCCTTTCCATGATTCCGGGCCCAGCCAGCCTTTAACAACCATGTAGCCAATGGGTGCTCCAATCACTACGCCTACTGTCCCGATGAGCATGACAAATACACCGCGTCCCATAATCTTTATGGTGGCGCGGACATCAACATCCAGTAACAGTAACACCAGAAAAACAGGCAGGATGGTGTCTCCCATCCAGTCATATACAGGCGATTTGGAAGTTATCAAACCGGTGTTCGAGAATATTGCCGGCATGATGTAAATAAATAACAGGGGTGGGATGAAGTTGAATAACTTCGACTGAGTACGTTTCTCGAGGTAGAACCAGAAAGCAGCATTCCCAGCGAGAATAAACAGTAAACCAGCACTATCGTTTATCAAGGCATCATGCATAATGCAACCAGAATTAGTGTTAGAAGCAGGGTTTTCTTTACCCAAACCAAGTTTGAAAGATAGACACTGAAATCACTGGCAGGCAAATAATCAGAAACCTTAATCCAGATTAATTAATTTCCTTCATCCGGCAGGTAGGAGTCAGCGTTGGAACGTTTGTAACGCAGGATACGATTGTTCATTGTGTCAGAGATATAGACCACTCCACCCAGAGTTGCAACACCACTAGGTCCATTCAGAATGGGGAATTGAATCGAAAGGTTCAGTATAATACCCATATCGAGGCAGATAGTTGTGTCACCCGCAGCGGTGAAATCTGGCGATACTGGAGGATTCAAAATTTGATCCCAGGAATAGCCCTCATCTTCGACAATCCGCAAGATAATATCGCCTTGAACAAGATCGAAACATTCAGGAATCCGTGCAACACTATCAGCAGCAATGCTTCCATTCAACTCCGGATGAAAAGTAAGATTCAGCTCGTTCATACGGTTACGCAGTGTGTCACCTGGTTGCAATTCAATAATCTCGCTGGCAGCCGCGACTTCCCGGAAAAGGAAACCATTGGGATGGAAAGCAGCTACTCGATTTTGCAGGGAATCGGCGACATAAAAGAGACCAAGCCCCAGTTGATCACGTTCACCTACGGCGATGGCTTTAGGTGTATTAAAATAGTAGTCCTGTCGTACTTCAGGACGTCCCTCAGGCGAATCATTAAAATCATAGTTCCAGTAATCATCATTACCTTTTACCCGCTGCACACGAATCACTCCAGTCGAGTTACAGAAATAGAGCAATGCCTGATCAGTTCCTAATGGTTCGCTGGTAATACTGGTAGGATCTTGTGTACTGCCTTCACCCTGCCCAACTCCTAAAACCTTCTGATTAAACTCGCCATGATAGATATAGTAAAGTTCACCATTATTCAATTCAATCAACTGTTTCCGTACCACATTCAAACTGATGATACGGTCATCTTTGTGAGGGTTTTGACGGGTGGCGTCGGGGTCGTTATACTTGTCTACCAGGAAAATGACACCTTTGCCATCTACACCACCATCTACATCCGTAAATTGAGCTCCATTTTTCAATGTATCACTATAGACAACATAGGGAGACTCATATTTCGAGAGGGTATCCGGATGATCTTCTATGCTGGATCCAATCAAGACATAGGGTGAATTTGGATTTTCAACCTCTACGCTGACCTGCTCCCAAGTCCAGATCAATGTATCGTTTGTCTCTGTGTTCAAGACTTCAAAATCCTTAAAAACATGCCGTATGCCGTGAAGAGCAACATACTGATTCCAGAGATAAACATTCGACGTATTGTTGACCATATACAGATTCAGGCGGCTGTCTTGTCCAATTCCACCAGGTGGCTGAGAGGTATCCAAAACAGACTCAAAAAGATTGCTATTCAATACCTGACCATCTCGTCGCATCTGAAGCACACGTCCATTGTTGCCACCCTCATCAATCAGATAGAGCAAACCATCTCGTCCAATCTGAATATCACCGGGATGAGTCCAGTTGTAACCATTAGCATTATCCCAGTCGGGACCGATACGAACGAATGATGTATCATTAGCTCCGAAGTCCTCAGGACGAGTGTTTATGTTTGCTGGGAGATCAGAATACTCACCGCATCCCGCGAGCAGAACCAACGCTAGAAGCACCACGCCTGATAGGACAGAAAGAATCGGTCGGATCAACATTCTATTTGCATCTATATTTTTCGGAATTTCTCTCATTCGCCTGATGAATATACCTTATTAAAAACGCTTACCTTGTTAAACTACTTCCTGAATTCCAGTTTGGCCCTGGATTTATCCAGGGTCTAATTACTCCATTACTAGAATCAATAAACATTGGACAAGTCCAATGCCAATACTCAAACCGAATCTCAACAGGCACTAAAATTCAAGTCCAATACTGAGTCGAGTTACATTTTGCAGAACTCCGAAATCAGTATATGCAAAATCGGCGCTGAAAGCTGTACTACCGACAGGAATCCTTAGACCCGCACCTGTACTCCAACGATCTTCGTCTGTATTTATCTTATAGCCACCGCGCAGGAAAAAGACTCCCATGAAGCCATATTCCATGCCCAGTTTCATGTTTTCAGAGTTATCAACAGGATGATTCAATTGAAACGAACCGAGGAATTTGTGATCATCCAGTGCTAAAAGAGTCATTGCACAGCCTAATCTGAACTCCGTTGGAGGACTATACTCCTGGAAACTTTTTTCCTCGGGATCACCATTTTCATCCTTTGCAATATAACTGCCATCCGGCGACATATTCGGTCCGAAATGCATAAAAGCAACACCAATGCGAAGATCACGAAAACCTGTCCAGTAGTAAGTTCCGAAGTCAACCATGACCGCGTCCATGTCATATTCGCCGAGTTGTTCCGATGCATACTTCAGACTGACACCCCAACTGAAATTATCAGTCATCGCAAGAGCATAACTGAGTGCCAGCATATTGTCGCCATAACTGAAATACTCACCCGTACCATCGGGATGATATTCTGTTGTAATCTCCATGTCTGCAGTGCTCAAACTGGCAAGACTGACTCCCATCACACCAATTGGCAGTGGTTGAATATAAGAGAGCGCATCATAATTAATCTCAGCGATCCAGTTGGTACGAATCGCTCCAAAGGTATGATTTCCTTTGTGTAAATTCTGCATTTTACCAGGCTGCCCTTTGCTGTCCTCAGGGGGACGAGTAGGGTCCTGGACATATTTTCCATTCCATCTATTTCCAATTTGCGCGATACCAGCTGGATTCCAGTAAACTGCCATGGGATCATTGGCGAGAGCTACATAAGCCCCACCCAACGCTTCGCCACGCGCTCCCACCGGAATTTTCAGGAATGCCATCGCAGAGGTACCCACTCTCTGACCCCCAAGAATGGAAAAGAACTCCTGAGCGGCAGATGAAATCCCAGGGAGCATGATCAGGATCAGGATGAATGGAATGATATGTGTTTTAATTTTACGCATAGAATCTGCAAATTATGAAATTATGGAATTATTAAATTATACCGCTCTTAGCAATTCTGTGTTGTTGGACTTTGGAACGAATGCATTTCCGTTGTCATTGCGAGGAACGAAGCGACGTGGCAATCTCCTTCTGATTATTCGAGAGATTGCTCCTCCCGCCTATGCGAGGATCGCAATGATACCAATACAGAATTGCTTTATTTCTAAACAAAGATTCTTAACTCGTGTTCGGATTCTTCGAGTAAAGTTGACACCACGCTGGCACGACGCGGTCTGGAACCGCATTCATGTACAGCTTGTAAAGCTGGTTCCATGTTTCTATTTACTACATGGCAATCCAGAAAAAGAGCGAATTACCACAGGTTAAAATCAATCTACTACTATGCTAAAACCTTAAACCCATGCCAACAAAAAAATGACGCGGTGCTTTCCAACGGCTGGGATCAACCAGGACAAAACCCTGATCATTCTCCCAGATACGTGGATGAGGATCTCCCTCTTCATACGGCAGTCCGGTCAATGCATTGATCTGGTTCGGACGTCTGTAATCGAAAATGTTGATGCCTTCCATAAAGAAATTCAGATCCAATCCTTCAGATATTCTGTAATCCTTCCAGAGCTTCAAATCAACTGTGTTCCACCACTCAGATAGTGCACTGTATTTTTCACCGGCATCCTGAATATCCTGCCCCTGGTTGACCAGTTTGGCAGGTGTATATCTTTTCCCACTCTGAACATCCCAACGTACACTTGCACCTGAACGATTGGGAATAGGGATACCGAAGAGACGTATATTATCTTCTTCAGGAACCCTGAACCAGAGTGTCAGGCTGGCAGTTATGGGACGATCCCACGCAAGATACTCCTCACCCAGTGTCTTCTCACCCACTCTTGTATCAGCTGCTGCCTGAATTTCAGCATTCGCACTGGAACTTTTTCCAGTCGCTATCTGGTAAGAAAATTCAGCAGTCCCATTCACATATTTACCCTCACGTGCCCGGAAGCGCATTTCAATACCACGAACACGTGCATAATCGATGTTGAAGTACTGATAGAAAGAGATATTGCCAAGCCTGGGATTGGTGCTCTGAACATTAAAACTTGTAGCGTAATCAAAGAGGTCTTTGTAGAATGCAACCAGTTCAATCACCTCATCACCACTGAACCGATGCTTGACACCCATTTCATAGGCAACAGTAGTTTGTGGATCAAGGTTTGGATTGCCAAAGAGTTGATATGTCGAAGGACTGTAACTCTTCAACTTTGCAAAGACATAAGAATACTTCGGACGTTGCGAAAAGTGACCATAACTGAAGAAGAGTACATCAGTATCGGTTACCGGGTGACTGATCCCAAGACGAGGGCTGATATGATATTTAATCCGTCGTCCGAGCACTTCACTGGTTTCATCTTCGAACAGTTGCCGTGCACCATCTGTAAGGGTAATCACATCAGGATCATTGATCGCATCTTCAACGTACTGACCCGGTGCCCACCAATCTAGACGCAGACCAACATTCGCGATCATACCTTTAAATGTGATCTTATCCTGCACGTAAAAAGCACCAGCCTCCGAAACAGCACTGTAGAGGTCGTAATCACCACCTAATGGGGTTGATGCTACCCACGGTTCATGGATATTTAAAAGTTGCAACTTGGTTTGTTCGTACTCGAGTCCTGCTTTTACCTGGTGTTTCTCGTGAAATTGGGATGTGAACTTATATTTCAGTTGCCATGTATCATTAAAGTGGTCATGGTAAATCGCACCATTACCGTCATCCCAGAGACCATCGCCATATTGAACATTAATGTCGCCGTTGAATTGTGGGGAGAGACGGATTGGATCAAAATCCACAGGTTCCACATATTCGGTATAGTGCAACCGTCCCGAAGCGGAATGAACTTTATTGAAGAAATTCCCAATGGTAAGTTCATAAAAGGATTTGCTGCTCAAGGTATGGGTGAGATTGAAGTTCTGCTGCATACCCTCACGTGTGATTGTGTTATACTTATCCAAAATCTCCATATATTCGAGAGGGAAATACTGTTTGTCTTCGACCAATGCGTCAAAATACCCCTGGTTAATCCGTAAACTTCTTCCATAGCTGTAAGAGAGTTTGACCACACCTGTCGGTTTCCAGGTAACCTTTCCAAGCAGTGACCAGTTATTCTCCTCTCGCATGGCAAAAGGATCATAGTCTTCTTTGTAGGGGACAATCTGACGTGGTGAACTGGGGAGATAGGTATCAGAAATGTAGCCGTAACCATTAGCAAAAAATGTTACACTCCCTGGAATACGAAAACCGATGGCTGGGAAAAGGTTGGAAGTGATGGGTTCTGGTCCACTGAGTGAAAAGTCAGTGCTTCCAGTGTTCTGATGATTTTCCGGGAATCCAAGCAGATTATCAGATTTGACAGAAATACCTCCATGATACTCCGAACCACCTTCTTTTGTCTCGATATTAACCAACCCACTCATCGCCTGACCATACTCGGCGTTAAAACCACCAGTAATCACTTCCAGGTTTTCAATAGCATCGGCAGATAGATAAATACCCAGTCCCTGCCCGCTGATGGGGTCTTTAACTGACAGATTATCGATGATGTAAAGGTTTTCATCTGCACGACCGCCACGGATATGAACCTCATTATTTTCAGAGACAACACCAACCTGCTTCGACAAAATATCATCAATACCCTCAACCGCAAGGTCATTAATATCTTCGCTGGACATCACACGAGCCGTAGAGGTTTGGTCGACATCAATAAGGGGACGTTTGCCAACAACCACAATTTCTTGTCCCAGCGCCATAACTGTTGATTCCAATTCGAAATCAACAATTTTCATCTCACCTTCTTCAACGATGACACCTGTATGCAAAGCAACCTTATAGCCAATGGAGGATGCCTGGATATCATAACTGCCAGGTTTAACAGAGGTAATTATATAGTTGCCGTCAATATCGGTGGCTGCACCGAGATAGGTACCTTTCACAACGATATTAACACCCGGGATTCCTTCACCAGTCTCAGCATCGACCACAGATCCCTGCAGACGACTGATGGCGAAAGAGTGAGCTACCCCTGTCAGGAGCATCAGGGCTATTATGGTGATATTTTGAAGTAGTTTCTGCATGCCTTCAATTAATTATTAGTCGTTGTGAATTTGACAAAACCTGTTATTTGCTCACATTTTAATTTAAGCATCAACATCTACGGATGTTGATGAACTACTCATTACTGATAAACTTCATTAGACTGACAAACTTCATAAGTGTATTTAATAGTCTTTCCTAGAAGACGGTTTCGCACTGCGTCATTCCAGCATGATTTTAGCTGGAATCCAGGAAAGTATTGATATTATAGAAATTAGAAATAGAAAATAGGAGCTTTCCTTGATTATCTTGATTTTCCCATCTCAAGCAATTGTAAAGCACGCACTCTTCCCTATTCAAACAATTTTTCTATGAACTCAGAAACATTCGAGTAGCCATTCGTAAATTTTAGCGGAATCGTCATCAATGTGTAAGATCGATCAGGTCTTTGGATACAAATGACTGGCGTTCCTTCATAATATTCGCGATGCCCCACCGGATAGGGGCATTCCGCAAGTGAATAAACAATATCAGCATCATTTGACGGAATCAATCCAAAGAACGGTCTCCCCACTGATTCACTCAGGCTGAGTTGCGGATAGTCAGAACCAGTTTCCGGGCGTAACCCAACTACAGAATCCGGTGGCGTAGTCAACCTGTTGGTGACCAGATAGAGACTGTCAGCGATTCCTGAAATCATTCCCGTATCAATCAAGGTTGCAGTCAACAACAAACGACGATCATCTGAAGAATTGATGTAGGTATACATCGAATTGAATGCTTTGGTTAACTCTGGGATGCCGAAATAGGAGAACCAGATGACCCTGTCGAAATACATCAAATTCGCAGTAACATCTTCGAGACTGTACGGCAGTTCTTTAATTTCCCAGACGCTGAACGCTTCACCTTCCGCACCATAAAGGTTTGTGAAGATATCCCTGTAAAAATTCAGATGGTTGTTGTCATGATCGAGAGTAAAATCATCCACCAACAGATAATTTCCTCGCGGTTCTTTTACATACCAGACATTGGGGTCATTTGTGACGGTCGAATCTGGAAAGTGGATTGTATTGGAAAAATAACCAGCCAGATCCATGGTTTTCAGGTAAAATGTTTTCTCTCCAACACCCAGGTCGTGAAGTGTAACAAAACTGAAGTCACCCTCTATCTCCACCCAGTTTGTGTCTGCAGAATCTGGATTTACAGCGTAATAATGGGCTTGAATGGATTCATTGCCATCAGGGTCTGTAGCATCCCAGACAAAGGTACGTGTTGTGAATGTATAAAATGTGTCCGCGATTGTGTAAGGGTTTGATTCAAGCCGGAAAGCAACTGTTGGTTTGCTGTTGATCACAGGGAAACTGATACTCTGAGGTGTCGGATCTTCGGCCCCCATGTTGTCAATCGCTTTTACCTGAAACGTAAATACGGCAATCTCTGTTCGTATGGGAAGAATCCGCTTCTCTTCCTCTTCCTCAGTTTCTATCCAATCTCCAAACCAGGTTGTATCACTTATATTGTACCAGACTGAATCAATTATTACTTGTTTAACTGAATCAGGTGCTGGAGAACCTGAATCAACAACATCGTAGACGAGCTGTCCCCAACGGTACTTATAGGCGACCACCCTGCCATCGATATCCTCACCCCACCATCTCATGTTCTTTGTCGAACGTGAGATTTCTGGAAGCGAATCCTCGGCGATTGGGAGATGGATGTAGGTTTCAGGAGGTTGATTCCCTGTGGCGTTGGATTGACCGCCTGCCTTGCCGTCCGCACTGATCGGGTCTTGATCGGCACAACCGATGTACATCACTATGGTTAATAATGATGCAAGGACAATTGTGGCGAATATTCTGATACTAGAGTTCACTGTTCACGAAACCACATATAGTATAAGTTTGCAAGTGATGAAATAATCAAATCTTCTTTGCTTCACTTCTATTTACAACTAGAGACTTTATTAACACGCTTGGCTTATCCGGATATCTCCTGGATTCCATCTAAAACCCTACTGGAATAACGCAGGATAATACCAACACTCAAACCGATTCAGAATCGGCACTGGTAACACAAATATAAAAAAGCCACGGGTTGTGAGTTTCCACAACCCGTGGAAGGTACAAAATCAAGTTTTACTTCACCAGAGTCATGGGACGTACCCTCTGCTGTCCATTTGCTACGAGACGCAGATAGTAAGTGCCCGAGGTGACTGGCATGTTGTTATAATCACGTCCATCCCAGTAAGCGGAATGCTGACCCGCTGAGAGTGGTGCATCAATCAGTGAAGTAACCAAACGTCCCAGACTGTTATAAACCAGCAATTGAACTCTTGTGTTTTGAGGAACACTGAAACTGACTTGAGTAGTCGGGTTGAATGGATTCGGGAAGTTTTGTTCCAAAGCAAATTCTGTTGGCACAGTCGCCTGGAATCCATCATCAACACCCAGTTCACCTAGATCATCCATACCACGTGGTTCGATTTTCCAGGTTCCGAAACTGTATGTATAAACGCCCTTGACCATGGAAATGGTGCTGCCATTTAGAATGTCACCAAAATAATTATGGAAGTCTTCATTATCTTCACTGACAAAGTCATCGTCGAGAATCATATCTCTTCCGGAAGCATCACGAACAGTCCAATCATACTGATTTGTGGCAACAACAGTGAGATTCGAAATTTCAATCACCACACTTTCGTGTGCTTCCTGAGCCAGATTGACTTCGCCAATAGTAACAGGATACACTTCGTAAGCATTTCCATTGCTCTCGATTGTGCAATCTACAACATCAATCATCTTGGTGTTGAGACCCCATTTGTAATTCCACTCAGCACCAGATTCATCAACTGTACCGGTAAGCGTTACCATATCCCCTTCCTGAGGGGTGGCGATTTCGGTCGGAATGGTTGCGCAGATACCCGAATAGGCTGCATCAGTGCCAGTCTGGATAAAATAAGCACCATAATGTGTAGAAATTTCTGGTGTTGTGGTAACCACACCGCTTATGGTCACAAGATTGCCATCATAGGGGCTTCTGCCAGATGGGAAGGGAGTATACTGCATCTCAAAGATACCAGGTTCGTCAACTGCCCAGTAACCGAATCCATCTCTACCCGCTTGACCGGGATATGTCGAAGATGCTTCATCTTCATCTGTTGCTTCGATGTAATACCAGATATCTGAACCGTCAGCCTGACCGGGAATCGTACCCTCCCAGGTTAGCTCTTCAGTATTCACCATATCGATCATGTTCCATTCAGCATCCGCTTCCATTTTCCAGTAGACAGTTGCGAATTCAACGCCAGTATCATCGATAATTTCTGCACTGACAGTTACATCATCGTTGGATCCGGGGACACCAGGAGTACGACTGGCACTGAGAATACTGGGTGGTCCAGTCCCAACAACGATATCACCAACATAGAGCGGGCAGACTTTGTATACCCAGTCATCAACATCTTCACCGAATGTACCATAATGGTGATACAACCAGCCTTTAACAGATTCCATATTTGTGTTCATTGGTGGTACTTCATAATTCGTCAATGAATCGGAATCATCATCTACACTGACACCACGGATGTCATCCTCCAGATTATCATCAATGGTGAAGAGTTCATATTGCAGTTCATTGTTAGTCACCATGGAGTTCTGCACGTCGATAAAGACATTTCCCCACTGTTCTGCAGTGAGTGGATCTCTCAACTCTGCAGTTGTAACCACTGCCGGTGTCGGAAGCGGATTTCCTGCAGTAAGAAAGTCGACAGTTGCAGTCAGCCAGAACTCTGTCATGTGAGCTGGACCAGTATTGTATTCGTCAATATACCCAGTCGCGATGACCTCATCTCCCTCATAAAGTGTTGGAAATGCGGTTGAATCCTGGTCATAAGAGAGAACTGAGTTCCATGGTTTATATTCGCCTTCTGGGTCGTATGTGTCGAAGTCAGCCATCATGTACTTGACACCTGCTCCAGCGTAAGAAAGACCGGTGGGCATTGTCACAAGACCATGAACTGTTACAAACGTTGTGTCTTCAAAATCTTCGTCGTAATGCTGGTAACGTGAAAGGCTGGAGTATGATTCGTCTCGAGTATATGGATTGCCTTCATCATCCTCACGTATCGTCATATCCATAGGACGTACCTGCTGGAACCAGGCGAATGGAGTGTAACTACCATTTGCAGGATCTTCGTGTACTTTGAGATCAAATGCAATTTCCGGCAGGATTTTGAAGTCCCCAAATGACCAATTCAGTATTCCGCGGATGTAATCATATTGCATACCAACTTCGTGATCATGCCTGTAACCCCAAACATCATGGGATGGGTTGTCGACGATGAAGTCTGAACCGAGCACATCCCCAACTTCCCACTCACCAAATCCGGCGTCGTCATTGATACAGGAAATTTCTGAAACTGTAACCAATACACTTTCAAACTGTTCAGCAGATGCCTGACCGCCTGCAAGGTCAACCGCTGTAACTTCCGTATATGCACAAGCTGCGGGTAGGTCGAGCCAATCAACATCTTCGCTGACTACAGTAACAGTACCGTCGGCAGCGTTCAGTTCGGTAATACCAAAATCACCACCACCGCTGATATATTCTTCGACTACTCCAGTTACTTCAACTTCCCAGCCAAAGCCCAGGTTAAAATCGTTGTCGCCAGTGTAGACATAAATTCCATTCCATGCCCCAGCGTCATCCGCCATAAAAAAGCGATTTCCTCCGAACGACATCGGTTCAAAAGTAATCCAACCATGGACAGTTACTTCCTGTCCAACCATCGGACTCGCATCGGCTGCTCCAGGATTGTCAACAAACTGAATGTCGTGAATCGCAGTTTGTGCAATGCCCATTGAAGCAAGTGCGAGTAATACGATTAAAAAGAGCGCAATTTTTTTCATAATGACCTAGCCTCCTTAAAACTTTTCTTCAAATGTTAAAAATCGAGTAATTTCTCAATAATTCTTGCAACATCAGTATTGTCTTTGATATACGGAATGCTGGTTTCAGCACCTGGACCATAACCAAAGACGGGTACACGGCTCGCTGTATGATGTGTCGATGCCCAGGAGACTGTAATGTTGCCGCCATCCTGTCCACCGCCAGTGATTACCAATCCACCTGTATCATGGTCTGTAGTAACAATAATAAATGTTTCTCCATCTTCCATGGCAAAGTCTAAAGCTACTCCGACAGCCTCATCAAAGAGCAAAGTCTGTCTAACCATATCTTCAAAATCATTGTCATGTGCTTCCCAATCAATCTGACTGCCTTCTATCATCAGGAAAAATCCCTGCTCAGATTTGGAAAGTACTTGCAGCGATTTTTCAGTCATTTCTGCAATTGATGGCTCTGGAGGCTGAGTTTTCATTCCTCCAGAAGAAAATAGTCCCAGCAGTTTGTTTGACGATGAATTTATCAGAGCATCGCGATCTCCAACAAAGGTATAACCAGTCTCTTGCATTTCCTCGATCAAGTTTCGGCTGTCTTTCCTTTTCGATCCGTCCATATTCGAGGGTGTGAAAAACTGTGTCCCGCCACCAAGGATAACTTCGATTCCGGCTGTGGCGATCTGTTCTGCGATTTCATTCTCCATATAGCGCGATTCAACATGAGAAGCGAAGCAAGCGGGGGTAGCGTGAGTAATGGATGAAGTTGAAACCAAGCCAGTCACCATCCCTCTCTTCTCAGCTTTTTCGAGAATGGTTTCAAAAATTTCGCCATTCTCAGACATGGAAACAATACGGTTTTTCGTTTTCTTTCCAGTTGCCATGGCAGTGGCTGCCGCCGCCGAATCGGTGATCAGTTCATCAATACTGTGAACAGTCATCATACCTGTAGCAGTAAGAAGATCGATATACATATTCCCCGAGACACCAACCGAAACAATTTTTGTACTATAAAGGACATTGAACCCCATTCCATCGCCAATCATCAGGATGATATTCTTTATCTTCCCATCAGGAAGTGGTAGGAATGATGTTCCTTCCGGCGGTGGAGTGTAGTAGGAGCAGTCGAGTCTGGCAAATGTCTCCTCTTTTGCCTGCAAACCTTGAGGGAGCATCAACAGTATCAAAACCATCGAAACTATAAAACTGGTGAAAAATTGTCTCTTCATGAGTGGCTCGCGGCAGTCGTAGATGAATTTAATCACTGATTTTTTTTGAAGGAAAGACAATAGTGTTAGCATTTTGTTATGTAACCAATTTGGAGATCATTTTCAAAGAGCATTGAAGTTTACTACCAAAATACTGATTGCTCACTTGTCATCACGAGGAACGAAGAGACGAAGCGATCTCGTTGTGCAGCAATTCCAGATTGCTTCACTTCGTTCGCAATGACTATTTGTTTGTCATCACGAGGAACGAAGAGACGAAGTGATCTCGCTTTATACCAAAAACAGATTGTTACACTTCGTTCGCGATGACTAAATGGACTATTTCTAGTACTCGTTACCACCTATTTAACTACAAGGAATTTTCCAGTTTTAACGTCACCAGTTCTCAAATCCTCAACTGTATAGACATACAATCCAGTTGCAATTTCCTGATCATCTTCGGTCAATAGGTCCCAGGCGTGCTCACCACCGGCAAAGGCTCTTCTTTCGCCAGGTGCGCCACCAGTTGAGATACGTTCTACATCTGCACCACTATAAGTCGCCGAATTGTGGGTGAACTCATCCACTTTTTCACCCGCAATCGTGAATATCTTGATATTGCATTTTTCCGGGAGATAACGAAACCAGATCAGACGATCACGTCCCGTCAGACCATCCCACTCAGCTTGTCCATAATAAGGGTTCGGGTAAACACTGACACGTTCGTCCCCTGCCTCTACCGGTTCAGAGCCTGGGAATGCGTAGGTTCGATTCGCATTACGGGATGATTCCAGGCTGGGCAGATCAGATTCGGGATTTCCACGATCAAATGCCGTAACGGCATAATATAGCTCACGGGGCCAGCCGTTCTTAACACCTTCATTCGTCCATGAATACTGAACACTCACACCATCCACTATCTCAGGATTCGGAAGACGTACGGCATCTAGCCCAATGTTATACCCAATTGAGGATGTATCAACATCAAATTCTGCGAGTAGAGTCCATTCACCCTGCTGACCTTCCGTTTTCGGTGCACCGTAGATCCGATAGCCCTCAAAATCAACCTCATTACTGATCGGGTCAATGAAGAATTCGGGAATGTTATTCCAGTAAAGTGTTACCC
>JAIOHU010000191.1 GCA_019912845.1 bacterium | reverse complement strand
TAGAGTAGATACACAGATCGAAATTATTTCTTTTGACTGGACATCCACGGGTGGCAACATGCTTGTCCCGGGTGATGAAGTCACCTTCGAGCTGGAGATGGCGGACGATACCTTCGGGGCTGAGACCGGTGGTCAGGCTGTTGTGACGGTTCAGGGGTGGGACGATATTCCACTCACCGATCAGGGAGACGGCAGCTACAGAGGCAGCTACACCCTGACAGACCAAACACCCAAAGTCGCCGATGCGTCAGTATCGGTCTCTTTTACCGATCGTGCGGGAAACATCGTTTCAGATGAGGCGGATCTGCGGCTTACAGTCGATTGGCTGAGTGCAGGTGATGAACGCACCTTTGCTTTGGGCAACAGCGGCGAGACGCTCGAGATGGTGTGGATTCCCGCGGGTGATTTCATGATGGGAGCTTATGATGGTGAGCAGGACGCAGAAAATGACGAAAGACCACAGCACCCGGTGACAATCAGCGAAGGCTTCTGGATGGGAAAATACGAGCTGACACAGGGGCAATGGGAGGCGGTTTTGGGTGAGAATCCTGCGCATGATTATGGTGTGGGGAGTAACTATCCAGTTTATTATATTTCATGGAATGATATCCATTATAATTTTCTTCCTGCGATCAATGCGACAGAAAATGGGAATCCCTGGCGGTTACCCTCTGAGGCGGAGTGGGAGTACGCCTGTCGTGCTGGGACGGACACGCGTTTTTATTGGGGAGATGATCCGGAGTATACGGAGATCAATGATTACGCTGTGTTTAGCGGAAATGACAACGGTGGTACTAAAGAGGTAGGGACGAAGCTTCCGAATGGTTGGGGTTTGTATGACATGAGTGGGAACGTGTGGGAATGGTGTGAGGATGACTATCATGATAATTATGATGTTGCCCCGGACAACCAGGCTCCCTGGATCGACGATCCTCGGGGCGCCGGCCGTGTGGAACGGGGCGGCCGCTGGTACGGCGACGCCAGGGACTGCCGGTCTGCGAATCGCTACGGCTACGACCCGTCTGGCCGCGGCCGCGGAGTCGGCTTTCGTCTCGTGAGGTCAGGGCAGTAGGTATTGGTGTTTGGCCCTGGATTTATCCAGGGTCTAATAAATCCGTTGGCCTTGGACTAGTCCAAGGTCTAATAAATCCACTGGTGAAATATTGTTCTTTAAACCAAATATGGATCCATTAGACTTGGGATAAATCCCAAGCCAAAAAAATAGACTGGCCCTGGATTTATCTAGGGTCTAACAAGTCCACTGCACAAACAAAAAATTTATCAGTAAATGGAGCAATTAGACTTGGGATAAATCCCAAGCCAGCTAATATTCAGAATAAGTCCGTAGGCAAAAAATTTTCTTTAAGGCAATCCCGGAGTCATTAAACTTGGGATAAATCCCAAGCCAATTTGTATTCAAGGTAATAATCTATGACAATTCGACAGGAAGGCATCAATGCCGCACGGTTCCTTACTTTTGGATGCTTCAAACGTAAATATCTATTCCGTTATCATCACTTGGCTGATCTTTTTGTCGAACACCTTGACCGTTGGCGGAGTGAAGAAAAAATCCAACTTTGGGCATTTGTGGTGATGATAAATCCTATTCATCTTCTTGTTTTTGCTCCTGAAGTGGATATAAGAAAATCATTGAAAAAACTGAAAGCACGCACAGGACGAGAAGCGTTGACCTGGTTACAGATTCAAGATAAACCAACATACGACAGCCTGGAAGTTCTTGACCATCGCAATGTGGTTCACAGATTTTGGCAAACTGGTGGTGGTCATGATCGCCCAATAAATACAGAAAAAGACCTTGTTGCACGAATGAAATATATTCATAACAACCCAAAGCAAAATGACTTGATCGAGGTACCAGAAGATTATCGATGGTCGAGTGCCAGGTTTTGGAAGATAAGTGAACAAGTTCCTTTGAGAATGGATATACCTTATTGGTGGAAAGAGTAATCGATCAGGTCTTGTAATTCTGGCGTTGGATTTATCCAAGCTCTAATAAGTCCGTAGGAACCCAGCTTGGCCTTGGATTTATCCAGGGTCTAATAAATCCGTTGGCCTTGGACTTGTCCAAGGTTTAATAAATCCACTGGTGAATTATTGTTCTCTAAACCAAATATGGATCCATTAAACTTGGGATAAATCCCAAGCCAATATAAATAAGCGAGCCAATCAGGATGACAACGCGTCGCGTAATTCTATTAAGTATATTTTTTCTACTAACAATAACCTTTCACAGCACCGCCGCCGAATACCGCGAATTCCAGTACACCGAAGTTAATGCCATCACGACCATCTTCACCAACCCCTCGCAATCCCTGCTCATTGTCGAAAGCACTGTTCCCCACCTGCAATTTGACAGCAACCGTGGCATTCTATCTCAGGAAGAACCTGCCAATGGCGTCTACCACCTGAAGTTGGAACCGGGTGTTCAACTCATCACAATTATGGCGGACGGTTTTTTGCCGTTGGAACTGCCGAGAGCAAGTTATTCCCCGAAAGGTGTGAAGCAGATAAAAGTCTTTCCAAAGCCGCAGTTTGGGGCAGTTGGTGGATTTGACGAAAGGCGTCCAGAATTAAACCTGATTTACCAAGTTCAGAAAGAAGGCGATAATATCCTCGTCGCAATTGGAAATAATCCCCCTCAAAAAATCGACTTCAGTCGTGGGCAGGTCATTTTACGCCCTGAATCCGGCAACCAGACCATCCGTGCCTGGTCAAAAGGAAAGATGTGGCAGTCATCACTGACTCTTGAAGTTGGTCAAACTTACGATCTCACAATTGATTTCAGCCAGTCCTCTACGAGTTCACTGGAAGCGGTGGACGATGGCAACCTTAGCATCCTGACAATTCCTTCCGGCGCAACGATCTACTTGAACCAGGTCAAGCAGGAGGGTCAATCGCCACTGGACTTGAAAGGACTGCGCCCCGGAATCTACACCATTGAAGCGGTAAAGGAATTGTATCTCCCTACAACGCAGGTTGTCGATGTAAAACCGCTGGAGTTCCCGGAAATCGCCATAAGCCTGACCCCGAATTTCGGCTACTACCAGGTAAAAAGTAATCCTCCTGCTGCGATGATTTTCCTTAATGGACGGCAACAGGGTCGTACTCCCATGCCTAACCCAGTAGAAATCGACAAAGGACTTTACCAACTCCGTCTCATGCGCGACTACTATTACGAGATCCTTGACACTTTTCAGATCGAGCCGGGTGTGACCTTCAGCCGTGAATACGAGTTACTTCCCCAATTTGGTTCCCTCGAAATCACTTCTGATCCACCGCTTGCCAGAGTTTTTGTTGATAACCAGCTGCGTGGTACAACCCCTCTGAAACTTGACACTCTGTTTTCGGGAAGACACACAATTGCCCTCGAACTTGAACAGTACCATCCCCAGGAAAAAAGCGTCCAAATCAATGACGGCAAGCTGGAATCCCTCCATTTTGATCTTGCGTCAAGTGTCGGATACCTGAGAGTTACCAGCGACCCATCCGACGCCCGAGTCGAGATAAGTGAAATTGACGACATGGGATCAGCGTCTGAATATCAATCAATCGGCAAAACCCCAATCGACAAGTTGCCCT
>JAIOHU010000018.1 GCA_019912845.1 bacterium | reverse complement strand
CTTCAGTGGGCGAGGTGCGCGTGTCATATCCGGGTGGGGAGTATCAGCGTCATGATCCATCGCAACCAACGAGTCAAAGGAAACCCCTTCGCCACCTTTATCGTTCGGCCATTCTTCAAGAGCGTCGCGGAAGTCCATGTCGGTTGCGCTGTTTTTGTTTGCTGGTAACCACTCCTCAACCATATAGCGAAATTGCGCCATGGCGATTTCCAACGCTTCACGGATCAGCGTAATCTCTGTTTCACCTTTGATCATACGGAGACGGTCGATAAAGCCGGGGGGTACCTCGAAGTTGTTGATGCCAAGCATTTTGGGGAATGCCTGGAAAATGTCCAAAGCGAGCCCTCTTGTGTCCACAACCAGGGTATCACCCTTGATCAATTCTTTGAGTTCCGGGTAACGGTGTGGATGTTTTGAACCCCAGATAAATGGCTTAACTCCTGGAATTTCTGGAATACGGTTCTCATACCGTCCATCGGTTACAAACCATGTGACCTCAGGGGTAACCAATACATGCGCATCTTTCTGGAAATCATGCGGAATACCGGTCAACCAACCAACATTTGATGGATCGGTGACCAGCATCGGTGCGCCCTTGTATTGCTTCATTGCTTCCTGGGTACGTTGGATTCGTTCGCTTAACAAGTTCGTGGGTGCAGGCATTCGTAAGTCCTTTCACTATGTCGTTATAAAAATGAAATGTATGAGGTAAAAAAGAGCTACTACCAAAATATAGAGTGATTTAATCATGAAATTAAGGTATCACCAAACTCGAAGAAATTCAATGAAGATGAGCGGATGAAATTTTGATCAGGTTTACTGTGAGTCCAAAGCCAGTTGATTTTTTGCTGTGTATATGAAAGGACTCACCGCAACATCTTCGGATGTTGCGGAACAGCAACCGCAAAGACTGATTTGCCGCTTTGGAGAGTGGCGCTAGATCAAGTAGGGTTGTGACATCAAATACAACGAATAGATTGCTTCTTCACAATGTTCATCGCAATGACGGATGAGAGTGGCGCTCCAGTATTTCTATACCAAAAAACACAAGCATCAGCCTGTGTTTTTGGTATAGAAAAGTATAAATAATTGATTATGCTAGTTTACGTCTTGTATCCTGTGAGCTGTCGAATGCGATTTTCGCCAATTTTTTACCAGTTACCGTATCCTTTGTAATCGTGACACTGCTCACGTTTTCCATAGAGGGTACCTTAAACATGGAATCCAGCATTACATTTTCCATGATCGAACGTAAGGCACGTGCTCCTGTTTTACGTTTTCTTGCCAGATCGACAATTTCATCAAGTGCATCGGCTTCAAAAATAAGCTCCACATTCTCCATTTCAAGGAGACGTGAGAATTGTTTCACCAGCGCATTTTTTGGCTCTGTGAGGATTCGTAACATCGCCTCCTGGCTGAGTTCATCCAAGGCACCGATCACTGGCAGCCGACCAATCAATTCAGGGATCAATCCAAACTGTAGCAAATCTACGGGTTCAACGCGATTGAGGAACTCAAAGATACTCGATTCGGTACGTTTGGTAACATCCGCCTCAAATCCCATCGCGCTCTCATTCACACGACGTTTGACAATCTTCTCCAACCCTTCAAACGCACCACCGACAATAAAGAGGATATTGCGAGTATTTATGGTGATCAGTTTTTGCTCAGGATGCTTCCTTCCCCCTTCCGGTGGGATATTCGCGCTGGTACCTTCCAGCATCTTGAGAAGTGCCTGCTGCACACCTTCGCCGGAAACATCACGAGTGATTGAAGTATTGGACGATTTTCGTGAGATTTTGTCGATCTCGTCGATGTAAACAATTCCCGTCTCCGCGGAGGCAACATCATAATCAGCAGCGTGAAGCAAACGTACCAGCACATTTTCAACATCTTCACCTACATAACCTGCTTCGGTGAGTGTTGTTGCATCGGCAATCGCAAATGGCACCTGCAGCATCTTCGCAAGTGTTTGGGCGATCAGAGTTTTCCCTGTACCCGTGGGTCCGATCATGAGAATGTTTGACTTCTCAAGTTCAACATCTTCATCTATCTGGGCACGGCTGATACGTTTGTAATGATTGTACACTGCTACTGCAATTTTCCGCTTCGCCTCATCCTGACCGATGATATATTCATCGAGGTACTCTTTCACCTGTTGCGGATTGGGGAACCTTTCGATGGAGCGGGAACGTTTTTTTGCGCTGTTTTGACGCACGATCTGGCTCGACGCACGAATGCAATGATCGCAGATCATCACACCAGGTCCACTGATCATGAGTTGAACATGCTCAGGGCCTCGTCCGCAAAAACTACATTTCTGCTCTGTATTTCCAGAATCTTTTGATTGACTCATTAAAACCTCGCTCGAAAACTCAGTTTAACACCCCGTATTATTTCTTGTCATCTCCCTTTTTCTTCTTCGTTCCGGGCACAAGAATTTTATCGATTAAACCGTAGGTTTTCGCTTCTTCAGGGTCCATGAAACGGTCACGGTCACTATCTTTGATCAACTTCTCAACTTTCTGTCCAGAATGATTCGACAGAATTTCGTTCAACCGTTGACGTTCCTTGAGGATTTCTTTTGCGTGAATTTCAATATCCGAGGCTGTTCCACGCATCCCACCAGATGGCTGGTGAATCATGATTTTACTGTTCGGCAGAGCAGAACGTTTTCCCTTGTTTCCTGCAGCCAACAACACAGCACCCATTGATGCCGCCATTCCCATGCAAGTGGTATGAATATCCGGTTTCACGTGCTGCATGGTATCATAAATAGCTAAGCCATCCGAGATACTCCCACCGGGAGAGTTTATATAAATATTAATGTCCTTTTCCGGGTCTTCAGCCTCCAGAAAAAGAAGCTGAGCAATTACCAGATTAGCGACATTGTATTCTATTGGTGAACCTATGAAAATAATTCGTTCTTTCAGTAGACGGGAATAAATATCAAATGCACGTTCCCCGCGACCCGTCTGTTCTACTACCATCGGTACCAGATTCATAATTCTGTTTTCACTCCTTTTATTATCTTCCAACTAAAAATGTATTGCTGAACATGCTTATAATCCAATCAGAATGTTTCAACGAGGTGAAGTCTCGAGACTTTTCATCGTTAAACAGATTGGGAATACAATTCATCCAGAGTAGTTGTACGGTCATCATATTTGAATCCGTTACGCAACAATTCCATTACCTTACCGTCCAGAATTTCACGTTCCAGATTCTCACGCATTTCTCCCTGCTTGAAAATCAACTTCAATTGCTCAAGCTCACGTCCACTACGATCCGCATATTTCTGAATTTCTTCGTCAATCGCTTCTTCAGTTGGTTGCAAGTTGTTCAGCTTGATCAACTTATCACGGATGAAATACCACTTTAACTGCTTCTCTGCTACTGGAGCATACTCCTTCTCCAGAGCTGCATGGTCGTTGTTGTGATGATGATGGTGTTCGTGATCATGATCGTGGTCATGGTCGTGATCGTGATGATGATGATCTTGCTCATTTTGCTGTTTATGGCTGTCGATTAATCGTTCCAACGTTTCAGCCATTAAAGTTGGAGGCAGGGGGAAGTCGTGCAGCTCGATCATTTTATCAATCATACGATTTGACAGTCGTTGATTCGCCATATATTGAGCTTGATCTTGCAGGCTCTTTTTTACGCCTGATTTCAGATCATCTAACGTTTTAAATTCTTCACTTACCTGCACTGCCAAATCATCATCAAGATCAGGAAGAGATATCTCTTCAATTTTCTTGACCAGAATCTCCCAGCCAATCTTTCCAACTACAGGATTTCCCTGTTCATCGGTGGATTCTTCTGTTGAAGTAATTTTACGGGTTTCTCCAAGCTTAACCCCGATAAGCTGAGTATCGGTATTTTCGCCCAGAATATTCTCATTTAATGGGATACGGGCATCCTCATGTTTATCCCCGATTATTGGTACACCAGACTCATCCAATTTTTGAATATCCACAGTGAGGATATCCTCCGCCACCGCGTTTTCGTCTTTGTCACGTTCCCGAACAATCGCTTTGTCCTTGCGGATTTGTTCAAGTTGGAGAGTGACCTGCTCGTCGGATATCTCAGGAATATCTCTCTGTAGCTTTTCACTTTGCCAGTCAGCGAGCTCAAATTCTGGTTTCAGTTCTACCACTGCGACATATTCTACCCGTTCACCATCAAAGTATTGTATATCTTTGATCTCGCCGGGTGCTACGGGACGTAAGCCTGTTTCCTCCAGCATCTCTGGGTAAGATGAATTGATCATGGAGTCAATTGTTTCTGCCTGGACAACTTCAGCGTATTGTTTTTTTACCATTGAGAGAGGCACTTTTCCCTTACGGAAACCAGGCATTTCAACATTCTTCTGCTTTTTCCTGTACCCCTTTTCAAATTCCTTTTCCAGCTCTTCCCAGGTCAGTTCTACTTTGATTTCACCGATACCATTTTCGGTCTTTTGTTCGAGGATATTCACTACACGTCCCTTTCAACTTTTCGATCCACGCGAGAACCCTGGAAGGTTCCCTTGTGCGAACAGTGGGAGTCGAACCCACACACCCTCAGGTACAGGATCCTAAATCCTGCGCGTCTGCCAATTCCGCCATGCTCGCTCTAAAACAAGCCCGTCTTACAGGCTTAAAAACAATATAATCGTTTACTACAAAGAAGACTCCACGTGAATATAATACTGGCACGTGGAGCTAAACAAAATAGCCCGACTTCACAACAATTTCCAGTGATCTAACCTCTTTCGACTCCTGTAAGAGTGAAAATATGATCACTATTCTTTCACAAAAAAAATATCCGTTGAGTGTTCACCAGGTAATTAGACTAATTCTTGATCGTAAATACTTTCGTGTGTATCTCATGTTTCATTCTGATATTTTGTTAGATGCGAAGATTCGTTAAGGGACGTTCATATTGCTTGAAATTCAGCTCCAAACAGCTTTCCTTAGGAAAGATGCAAAAACTCCATAATTTAGAAATATGACAACAATCTACCAACAGACTTTCGAACCAGTAATCGGACTGGAAATCCATCTGCAACTCAAGACAAAACGTAAAGCGTTTTGTCTCTGCGCAAACGACTATTCAGTTTCCCCAAACTCGAATACCTGTCCAATCTGTCTGGGATACCCAGGAGCATTACCCATCCCCAACAGGGAAATGGTACGTATGGGTATTCTGCTTGGCTCAGCCTTAGGATGCAAAATCAACCCTGAAATCAATTTCGACCGTAAAAATTACTTCTACCCTGACTTGCCGAAGGGATATCAAATTACTCAGCAAAAGTCACCACTTTGTGAGAAAGGCTGGATGTCCCTGGGTGTGAAAGAGGATCTTGCTATCAGTGTACGACGTATTCATCTCGAAGAGGATGCAGGAAAGAGCTACCATACTACAAAAAATGTGGAAGTTGATTTTAACCGTTGCGGTGTTCCCCTGCTGGAGTTGGTTACCGAGCCGGATTTTCGCAGTACTGAAGAGGTCAGCCAGTTTCTTAAACAGGTTCGTCTGCTTGTCCAATACCTGCAAATCTGCGATGCGAACATGGAGAAAGGTGAGCTAAGATGTGACGCTAACATCAGTCTACGAGCGGAAGGTCAACTTAAAAAGGGTACGCGTGTTGAGATAAAAAACTTGAACAGCATTCGTAATGTTCAAAAGGCACTGGAGTACGAGATCGTACGTCAGGAAAATCTCTTATCCGTGGGAAATGAAGTAGATCAGGAAACCCGTCTTTGGAATGAGCAGAAAAAATGTACCGAAAGCATGCGTTCGAAAGAAAAAAATGCGGATTACCGATATTTTCCTGAGCCAGACATTCTGCCGATGGAGATCAGCGAGGATACAATTTCAACCATCTCCAAATCGCTCCCGGAGTTACCACTTGACCGTATGAGACGTTATCACTACGACTTCAATCTTTCTGAAAACGATGCTGTTTTCCTCGCTTCGGAAAGAAGACTTGCGAAGTTCTTCGACGCAGTGATTCACGAAAAAGAAATAATGAATGGAAACGCTAAATTCAATTTGATTAAACCATCCATCATCTCGAAGT
>JAIOHU010000017.1 GCA_019912845.1 bacterium | reverse complement strand
ACCAGGACAGTCTACATGCGCGTAGTGACGGTTGTCCGTCTCATACTCAACATGCGCTGTAGCAATGGTAATACCACGTTCACGCTCTTCAGGAGCGTTATCAATGGAATCAAAACTACGAAATTCAGCGCCACCCTTTTTTGACAGGCTCAATGTAATCGCGGCTGTCAAAGTGGTCTTGCCATGGTCAACGTGACCAATTGTACCCACATTGCAGTGGGGTTTCTTACGTTCAAACTTTTTCTTCGCCATGAAAATAACTCCTAGAAACCACGAATTTTCTTAATGACTTCTTCTTGTAGATTCGCGGGTAATCTCTCATAGTGCTTGAATTCCATAGAAAACAATGCACGCCCTTGAGTCATCGACCTAAGTTCGGTCGCATACCCGAACATTTCTGATAAGGGAACATTTGCTGTGATTACTTGAGCATCACTTCTGGGGATAATCCCCGCTATCTGGGCTCGACGGCCATTCAGATTGCCCATAACATCACCCACATATTCCTCTGGGGTTGTTACTTCAAGTTTCATGATAGGTTCGGAGAGAAATGGATCAGCCTTCTTCGCGGCATCCTTAAATGCCATGCTACCAGCAATACGAAACGCCATTTCACTACTATCGACATCGTGATAAGAACCATCATAGAGCGCAACACGAACATCATCTATGGGATATCCGGCAATAACACCGGAACCCATTGCATCATGAATACCCTCTTTAACCGAATTGATATATTCACGTGGGATTGTACCGCCCACAATTTTATCTTCAAAAACATACCCTTCACCGCGAGGCAAAGGCTCAACATCAATAAGACAGTGACCGTACTGACCTCGACCACCACTCTGACGAATGAATTTTCCCTCTCCCTTTGCGAGCTTGCCAATACCCTCTTTATAAGCAACCTGTGGATTACCCATATTAGCGTGGACATTGAACTCACGAATCAGGCGATCAAAAATGATCTCAAGGTGTAACTCACCCATCCCGCTTATGTGAGTTTGACCAGTGTCATCGTCATAAGCAATTACAAAAGTTGGATCTTCTTCTGCCAATTTCTGAAGTGCCGTAAATAATTGATCCTGGTCAGCTTTTGTTTTGGGCTCTATCGCACGAGTAATAACTGGCTTGGGGAACACAAGAGATTCAAACAGCATGGGATGTTTTACGTCACAAAGAGTATCGCCAGTACGAATATCCTTCATCCCAACCAGTGCAACGATATCACCAGATACTGCCACCTCACGTTCCTCACGTTTGTTGGCAAACATCTCCAGGATACGT
This sequence comes from bacterium, assembly GCA_019912845.1. Taxonomy (GTDB): domain Bacteria; phylum Electryoneota; class Electryoneia; order Electryoneales; family Electryoneaceae; genus JAIOHU01. The sequence continues at coordinate 3,445 of JAIOHU010000017.1, read as the reverse complement.
CCAACACGCTCTTTCTTCCCAGTCCTCACATTGAGAACAGACTGCCCTGCATCCAGTTTCCCTGTGTAAATTCGGATATATGTGAGTTTACCGACAAAAGGATCTGTTGCTATTTTGAACGCCAAAGCTCCTAAATGCTCATCTTCTGACTGTGAAAGAACAATCTCTTCATCCTTCCCGGGATGCTGGGCATTGATTTGACCTAAATCAGCCGGAGATGGAAGATAGTAGACAATAGCATCAAGCAAACGCTGAACGCCCTTGTTTTTGTAACTACTTCCGCAGAAGATCGGAACAATCTGGTTATCAATTGTTGCCTTACGGATTGCAGTACGAAGCTGCATCTCGGGAATCTCTTCACCGTCTAGGAACATCTCCATCAATGTGTCGTCATAATCACTTATTGATTCAAGTAGATTTTCACGCCACTTGTGAGCTTCATTCTTAAGGTCATTGGGAATTTCACCTTCTTCCCAATTTGTACCGAGCGACTCTTCGTTGTACCAGACTGCTTTCATCTTTATCAAATCAATGAGACCATTGAATAGTTCACCTTGTCCCATTGGTATTTGCAGTGGTATTGGATGAGAACCAAAACGCTCCTCAATCATTTTCACAGCTCGATAAAAATCAGCACCCACTCGATCCATCTTATTTATATAAGCTAGCCTGGGTACACCATATTTATCAGCTTGACGCCAGACAGTTTCCGACTGTGGTTCAACACCACCAACAGCGCAAAACAATGCGACTGCTCCATCCAGCACTCTGAGACTACGCTCAACTTCAGCAGTGAAATCAACATGCCCGGGAGTATCGATCAAGCAAAGCCTGTGATTATTCCATTCGGTCGTGATAGAAGCAGAGGTAATGGTAATCCCACGTTCCTTCTCCTGCTCCATCCAATCTGTTGCCGATGCACCTTCATGAACTTCACCCATCCGATGAATTCTACCAGTGTAGTAAAGAATTCTTTCTGTGGTGGTAGTTTTGCCAGCATCGATGTGCGCCATAATCCCAAAGTTACGCACTTTGTCCATTGACCATCGACGTTCGACCTTGGTACCCTTGGCACCTTTATTTTTCTTTGCAACTGCCATTATATGGTAAAAGCCTGCTTTCTAACTCTTAAAAGTATGAATCCAAACTGCAGTTAATAACTACCTGCACATAATTAATTCGAATAATTCCATTTTTTCATTCAAACATACTACCAGCGGAAATGCGCAAATGCTTTGTTTGCTTCTGCCATTCTATGTGTATCGTCTTTTTTCTTGATTGTACTACCTTCCCCCTTCGACGCTGCCAGAATTTCATCAGCCAGCTTCTCTGCCATATTGCTTCCAGATCGTCCATTAGCAAAACCAATCAACCATCTTGTTGCCAATGCAGTAGCACGATCACGTCTTACCTCAACAGGAACCTGGTATGTGCTACCACCAACTCGACGACTTTTCACTTCAAGCAATGGGCGAGAATTTTTCAGCGCAGTCTCAAAGGTCTCAACACCTTTTCCCTCAGTTTTTGAATCTATGATCTCAATAGCTGAATAAAAGATACCTTCCGCAACTGATTTTTTTCCTCGTTGCATCAGATTATTCACAAACTTTGCCACCGACAATGATTTATATCTCGGATCCGGTAAAATCTGCCTTTTTTCTGCTCGCTTACGCCTTGCCATAGTGCTCTACCTTTCAACCTGCAGAACTGCCAGTATTCCTGCTCTGTCCTGCGTCAGATTCACATCCTGCTTCAGAATTTCTTACTTCTTTTTCTTGGCGCCGTATTTACTGCGTCCCTTATTACGATCATCAACACCTGAAGTATCGAGTGCGCCACGAATTACGTGGTAGCGTACACCAGGCAGATCCTTTACACGACCACCACGGATCAACACGATACTGTGCTCCTGCAGGTTGTGACCTTCTCCGGGAATGTATGAGGTAACCTCGATTCCGTTTGTCAAACGTACACGCGCTACTTTACGCAGTGCTGAGTTCGGCTTTTTCGGGGTCGTGGTGTATACCCTGACACAAACTCCACGTCTTTGTGGACACTGTTGCAATGCTGGCGCATCCGTCTTCTTGACGATTCTTTTGCGCCCCCGGCGAACCAACTGATTTACTGTCGGCATTAACTACTCCAAAGCAGTTTATTTCAATCCTGAAAATGGCCCCCTAATCGTTGAAAACTTAGTAATCACGATACCTGGGAACGATTACAAATAAGAACAAAAAATGACGAGCGTATGTACCTAGACCCGCTCGTCTCAGGTGTCCCCTATTTTTTTCCTAATCTCCAAGATCGCAATCCAATCATCGGAAGGGGACATTACGCGCCGATGATCACTACCCCTTGGATGTCTCAGGTGTTTCTCCAAAGATCACCGAGTTTAAACGATTCTCTCTGGGAAGTCAAGTACTCAAAATCACTCTGAATCTGGAGCCGATAAATCCTTCTTACCCTCATCATCAGAAGACATTATGTTTTTCGAGTCTGCAGTGTCCTTCTCTTCGTCCATTTCATCTGAACTATCAGCTTCAACGCTGTTGTCGTCGGACTCCGCAACTTCAGTCATATCAACATCATCAGAAGATTCATCTTCGTCATCAATGGAACTTTCAGCGATTTCATCTTCTTCTGCTATGACAGGCATATCGTCCATATAGTTGTACTCATCCTGATGCTCTTGATCCGCGTATTCCTCAGCTTCCTGACGTGCTCTTTCAGCTTCACGTGCCAGCCACTCAGCTTGCTCACGTTCAATCTGTTCACGTTCCTCTTCATCCTTATTCACGACAGTAAGATTCTGATAATCGCGAAGTCCGGTTCCGGCTGGGATGAGGTGACCCATGATCACATTTTCCTTCAAACCAATGAGATCATCTGTCTTTCGCTCGATAGCTGCCTCAGTAAGCACACGTGTTGTTTCCTGGAACGACGCTGCCGAGATAAACGATTCGGTTGATAAGCTGGCTTGAGTAATACCAAGCAAGAGCGGTTGATATAGTGCTGGTTGCGCTGGTCGAACTGACGGCGACTGAAGATCGAGTTTCTTCAAGCGACGAATCTCACGATTCACTTCTGCACGATCAACAAGCTGTTCTTCCATAAAACGACTGTCGCCAATACCCTCTACAACCATAAGTCCCTGCATATCACGATTCACACGTTTCAGTTTGCTGACATCAACATGATCACCCTCGAGATATCGAGTATCACCCGGGTCTTCAATCCGTACACGTTGCATCATCTGGCGCACGATAACTTCAATATGCTTATCCGCAATTCGAACACCCTGAAGTCGATAAACTTCCTGAATTTCGTTTACAAGGTATTCCTGCACCTTACTCGGCCCGAGAACCGCAAGAATATCCTGTGGAGAAACCGATCCCTCACAAAGACGTTCACCAGCAGTTACCATTTCACCTTCATGGACCAAAAT
>JAIOHU010000190.1 GCA_019912845.1 bacterium | reverse complement strand
AAGACCCGCACTACTCACCATTCGGGCATGAGTTGGTTGCAAAAGCGATTGAAAAGGGCATAAAAAAACATAATCTGTTGGATGGGTTCTCTGCTGGTGAAGGTGTGACAGTTTCGGTGACGAAAGAGTCTACACCTGAGCAGAAGGCAAAACCAACACGAATCCTGGGGATTTCCTGTTTCTATCACAATTCAGCAGCTTCATTAATCGTAGATGGTAAAATCGCCGCCGCAGCAGAAGAGGAACGTTTCACACGTGTTAAAGCGGATCGTCGATTCCCCACAAATGCGATTAATTATTGCTTGGAGGAGGGTCAGATTGATGGAGCGGATTTGGACGCTGTAGTCTATTATGACACTCCTGAACTATCTTTCGAACGACTTTTGCATACTGCTGTTGAAGGTGGCGAAAATTCGAGTGATTTGTGGATTCGTATGATGCCCTCATGGCTGCAGTACAAGCTGCATATTCCATCACTGATCACAAATTTCCTGAAAACAGATGTCAAAGTGTTACGGGAAGCTCATCACCGTTCCCATGTTGCTGCAGCATTCTACCCCTCACCCTTTGAAAAAGCTGCAGTGTTAACTGTTGATGGTGTTGGTGAATGGGCAACAGCGACAATCTCACGTGCGGATGGAAGTAAAATCGAGATGTTACGTGAGATGAACTTCCCAAATTCTATCGGGTTATTGTACTCTGCATTCACCCAGTTTACTGGCTTCAAAGTGAACAGTGGTGAATACAAGATGATGGGCTTGGCTCCGTACGGTAAACCCATTTATGTCGATACAATTCTCGAGAATATCGTAACCTTGCACGACGATGGTTCAGTCAGCCTCAAGATGGATAAATTTGCATTTCTCACAGAACCAACGATGACCAACGAAAAGTTTGCTGAACTATTTGGTGGTCCGGCACGTAAGCCTGAGAGCAAGATAACCCAACGTGAAATGGATATCGCACGTTCCATTCAAGTTATCACCGAAATGGCAGTGTTACGGATGGCGGACACTGCACATGAGCTGACAGGTGAGAAGTATCTTTGTATGGCTGGTGGTGTTGCATTAAACTGCGTGGCGAATGGAAGACTCCTTCGTGAAGGTCCCTTTGAGGATATCTGGATCCAACCCGCTGCTGGAGACTCAGGCGCTGCTCTTGGTGCAGCTCTGGATGCCTATCACAACTATTTCGATCAACCTCGCGTGATTCCTGAAAGTGGTGCGTTACAGGGTGGTTCTTACTTTGGTCCGCAGTACAGTGAGAATGAGATTGAGGCTTATCTTGATCTCTACGATTTCCCCTACAAAAAGTTGGATAAGGACGAACGACCAAAAGTGCTGGCTGAATTGTTGAACAAGGGCAAGGTGGTCGGTCATTTTGCAGGTAGAAGTGAATATGGACCGAGGGCGTTGGGATCTCGTTCGATTATTGGTGATGCACGGAATCAGGAGATGCAGGTTACTATGAACCTGAAGATCAAATACCGTGAATCCTTCCGTCCCTTCGCACCGACTGTGATGGCGGAAAGAGTATCCGAGTATTTTGATCTCGACCGCGAAAGCCCCTATATGCTGATCGTGGCACCAGTTCACCCTAAACGTCAGATTCCATTTGAGCTCAGTGGTTCAATCGACGATATGCTGGAAATCGTACGTCAGCCTCGCAGTGATATTCCAGCAATTACTCATATTGATCATTCGGCACGTGTGCAGTCGATACGTCAGGATCATCATCCAAAATATTACAATACCATAAAGGCTTTTGAGGATTTAACCGGTTATGGTGTGATCGTCAATACATCCTTTAATGTACGTGGTGAGCCAATCGTAAACTCGCCTGAAGATGCCTATCGCTGCTTCATGAGAACCGAAATGGACATCCTGATTCTGGAAGATTACATCCTGTACAAAGAGGATCAGCCGGAATGGGCGGAACCGAAAGGCCATATCGACGAATATCGCAAAGAGGAAGTGCACCTCGATCCTAAGATCAAAGCAGAATTGCAGTCTATCTTTGAAAAGGATTTTCTGCAGGCATGTGATCGTGCACGTCAATCTGGAGACTATCGATCGTTGACCGATCAGGTTGATGGAGAAGACTCCACCTGGCTGACTTACACAAATCCACGAAAGACAGAAGAATTTTCAGGTTATCCACTTCACTTGAATGAGAATGGTAAGTTGTACGCTACGGAGATGACCGACTACATCCTTTCTCATTGGGACGACAAAACACTCGCTGAACAACTGAGACCCGTACTGTTGAAACTGTTTGGTGCGGTGCAACGAGTGGAACTGGATACCATCAGCAAGGAAGAGATTTCCGATACCATGTATGTGATGTTCTGATTTTAAATTCTCAGCGATACAGATAATTAAAGTTGCCAAACCGACATTGATTTTCCCTTGTCTGGCAACTTTATTTTTTTTCGATAAATCCATGTAACATTTGGGATAATTTTTACAGGTTCAAACGATTTTATCATGCAAATTCTAGAAAAATTACGTATGTTTTGAGACCTGTTCGTTTATATGATTTCTGAAAACAATGGGCTTTCCTATATGTGAAAATGTAGTATTCGAAATTCCACTACCTAGAACAGTGATGTCTCCATAATCAAGTAATCTTCCGAGGATAGTCTGTTTTACAGAAATTGAGTCTACATTTCGGAGAATAAATTCGATGGTTTGTCTCCTGATCAGACCAGTTTTCATAATTACTCGCCGGTTCGTTAATCCGAACTCTGACGTAGAATAGTCAATGTACGCTTTGAGGCAGAAAAGTATTGCCACAATCAAGGCGAGGATACTTATCGGTTTTACCTCTTCTGGTAGACCTGCTAACAATACCAGACTAACAATTATCCAGAAAAACGTAGGGATAAAGATAGTCCAGTGGAGGAATGCGCGATAAATCAATCGCTCTCCTGACGGTAGATGTTTGTCAATGTATGCCAATCCTCTCCTCATTTGTTAAATAAATACCAAAGGTGTATTCAGATATCTGTCACCATTTTTATAGTTACGTCGACATAATGAAATATAACGTAACTCCAATCCTCGACATCATTTTCGAACGCTATCTTTCAGGGCAGATAAATCGCTTTGATAACCCTCTCATTTCCGCTTGAATTTATCCGTGCGTAATAAATCCCAGCAGACAAACTCTCCGGTTGCCAACGAACAGTTTTAATTCCTGCACTCATGACAAAATTCTGGGTGCCAACCAATCTACCTGTGATATCATACCATGAGACCGCAACATCACTATCGATTGGCGATTGTACTTTGATGGAAACTGTCGAGTTGAATGGGTTCGGGTAGGCAGCAACAACCTCAAAATCATGAGCAGTTGTCGATATGTCTGATCTTACCTGATTCACATCCCATCCTATCGAAAGATTATCAATAAACGCCCCACCCCCTCGAATTTCATCACCATCATCTATGAAAACAATAGCAAAATAGATATCTTCCCTGCCCAGGTAACTGATAGTCTCACCAGCAGAATCCACTTCAGTAAAATCCCAAAAAACATCCTCCCATTGTAATTGTGCTGTGGGATGGAAGATTTCGTAGAGAACACACCAATTGTCGAGGTCTTCCAGTGTGCTGTGTTGTGTGTTGTACTCGGGATGATTTGTACAAACTACTTTGAGCCCATCATCACCAGTTTCAACGTCCATCCATAGTTTGAAGGAACCATAAGCTTCACCAACATCATCAAGCGAAAATGGTCCCCAAATCGCCCAGGCAGGTTCATTCGGGTCGATCCGGTAGTCGTCTTCTCCAGGGATCAAGTCATTGGGAAGCCCTGAACACCAGATGGAACGATACTCTCCAGGTGCTCCGGGAAAATAAACGCTCGAATCTTCCACACCCCAGGTATGCCTATTGGGTGCAGATGGAGGAGTTGGGCTGATCTGCCAGTTTTCCCACGGCCAGAAGTCCTGATACTGCTCAAAGTTCTCGTACAATTGGCTGTATCCCGTCACCACCAATAAGAATATCGACAGGAGAGTAAGCAAAATCTTAAAAGTCTTCATTTTCATTTTCTCCTTTTGTGTTGATTTGCTAGGCGTGGTATCCAACGTTATGTAAACAAGTTGTTCTTATGAATTTAAATTACTTGAGAAGTACTATTTTTTTTGTTTCTTCATATTCCTGGGAAGTCATTTTGATGAAATAGATGCCAGATGCCATGTTTGAAGCATTCAGTGTGTGAGTGTGTTTGCCTGCTTCTATTTTCCGTTTCATGACCGTTTGAATTTCACGTCCAAGAATATCGTAAAGCGTTATAATTACCAGGCTCTTTCTCGGTAGTTCAAATTGAATCTCACAGGTGCTGTTAAAAGGGTTGGGGTAGGGGGTGCTCAAGCTGTACGTAGATGGAAGTTGGACGATCTGCTTATCTGATACCGGATCATCATCATAACCGCCTTCAATCAGGAAGTAAGCCAAACCACTTATTTCAGCGACAATCACTGTATCACCCTGAATGAATGCACTTGGGTAGTCATCAATCAACGTGCCAGTGGTATAAAATGTCGCTACACTATCAACTATCTCCCCACTCAGATCATACACTTTATAAATATTATTTCCGGCTTCATTCGATCGGGTCAGGAGGTACTCAGGACTCAAGCCAAGAGTGTAATCATTCCCTAAATTGAGTCCCGCAAAATCGTGAACCAATACAAAACGGTTGTTGACAATGTTGTATATGAATCTTCCACCGTCAGCCTCTTCAATAAAAACCTGGGTCAGAAGGTGCCCATCCCTGTCCAACCTTTCCTGCAAAATTGCACGTGTAGTAAGTTGTAAATTAATCGAATCATGAACCGTGAAATATGGCATCGCTGTCGCGTAATACAGGGTGTCGTCAATGGCATATAAAAAGCCATTTTCGGTGAGATTTTTCACATTAATATGATCTAACGGGACAACCACCGTATCAATGATAGTGGTTTCTCCATCTCTAACTCGGTACGTTTTAAATTCCTGGTTCCTGGGATCATCATCTGTATGGTCCCTCGTAACAATAAACAAATCCTCATCACTCATAGATGCATGAAAAATATGATCTCGTTCTATATCCTGTCGAGGGATCGATTCGACGAGAACAAGCTCTTTTCCATTTTCGGTCTCTTCAATACGGTAGAACTCTTTTCTACTCAAGTGATCTGACTGTAAAAGTGTACCAAAATATTTCTTGATTTCGTCAGGTATTTCTTGCTTTATAATGGGATCAGCCGGATCATCCGGTGCTTCACAGAAATAAAATGTTTCATCATTATCCCAAGTTTTCGATCTCATGGTAAAACAACGGGCACTAAAGAATTCATCAAGTTGGAATAGGGTATCAGGATAAGATGGACCGTTAATATCCACGATTTCCGGTGATGAAATATCGCTAAAATCCAAAATCTGGCTACGATTTATCCAGCAGGTGCTTTTTGCCAACGCCATTGGATGAAGATCATCATCTGGAGGGGTATACGCTGGAACATCATGTTCAATATACTCTAAATCGTGTGAATCGAGTAACTGTGGACCTTCATTATCGTTGGGGTTGAAGTAGGTGACACGGCAGAAATCATCATTATCATCTTTTTCGACAGCAACAAATAAGCTGTCCTGAAATGAACCAATTGATGGGGGAATCCACGTGATGTATTCCATAGCTATAGTTGTATCAAATACGGGCACAACAGGATCCTCAATGCTGTAAAATATACAATCCCAATTGCCGTTAACTTCCTCCGTTGCACACATCAACCATCCTGGAACAACATCTTGAATTTCACCTGTGATAGCCATTGAGTAAACCAGTTCAGGTGATTCGAGGTTTGTGGCATCATAGACATAAATGGTGTTGCCACCTTGAGTATAAAAGTGGTCATCTACAATAGCAGTAGCTTTTGTACAAAGTGGCATTTCGATTAGTGAAACTGGATATGCTGGATCAATGAAATTCCAATATGTAGATATGTTATTGCGATTAGAAGTAACAACATAGCTGTCATCGTCATATGAATTTATAATGAACGGCTCATTTATTTCTGATAAAATCCTTTTAGGTACTATCATTGAATCATTATTGGAGATATAAAAGCCACTTAAATAAGGCGGAAGTATTAACTTATTACCATAATGGGATATTGCGGTGTTGTCAAAAGGAGCAATCCCCAAAGAGTCATAAATAACCATGCGATTTGCATAGTATGCAGCATAAAGATCATAATTAGATTGTATATAGTATTTATTCTCTGTGTGATTTAATTGAGAATGGATTGATCCAAATTTTGGTATATGGTATGTATTGTCGCCTATCCATTCAACTCCCTGGTCAAGAAAAAGATAACGCCCTGCCCCCACGACCAATATGGGGGTAAGTATACTTAGAGCAATTATCAGTAATTTACGCATGAAAGTTCATCCTACTTGAGGAGCAAAACCTTTTTCTGGTCTGCCAAATTGTTCGCTTCTATAGTGACAAAATACAGACCACTGGAACTAAGAGCCTATCTCTAAATTATTTTTCGCCAGCATATGAGTGCGAATGCGAAGTGCAGCAGTCCCAAATGTGAATCGAGTGTTTTTTCAAATCGTGTCAGTATCTTGCGAAAGCGGTTTATCCAGGAATGGCATGCTTCCA
>JAIOHU010000189.1 GCA_019912845.1 bacterium | reverse complement strand
CATTTTGGACGCGATCCTAAAGGCATCTGGCTTCCCGAGTGTGCATATCGTCCAGGATATCATTGGATTCCACCAACTGAACCCGACAGCGAAGGAATCGATCGGCTTGGTGTGGAAAAGTATTTGCAGAAATATGGAATTCGCTATTTCATTGTCGATTCTCACCTCATCAAGGGTGGAGAGGCACTCGGTGTCTATCTCGAACGATTTGAAGGGCTAAAGCAGTTGTGGGAACAATCCTCTCCGGGTGAAAAATCACATTCTGTTGAGCTTGATGAATTAAAAAATCCGCATCAATTACATTGGTTGGCTGAGACACTTGAAGGTGGTGATCCGGTTGGAATTCTCAGCAGGGATGAAAAAACCAGCTTGCAAGTCTGGTCGGGTAAACATGGCTATCCTGGTGATGGTCAGTATCTTGATTTCCATAAGATGCGCTTCCCTGGCGGGCATCGTTACTGGCGTGTGACCCACTCGGAAGCTGACCTGGGTGATAAGGAAATTTATGAGCTGGACAAAATAGAATCACGCTTGGAAGAAAACGCCAACCATTTTGTAAGTGTCGTATACGACGTGTTGAATGATGAGAAAGAGTTGACTTCCGAGAATAAAATTGTAGTTGCACCATTTGATACAGAACTCTTTGGTCACTGGTGGTATGAAGGTCCTCGCTGGCTGGAAAAAGTTCTCGAGAAACTGGCAGGCAATGAGAATATCCAGACTGTAACCGGAAATGAAATCATAGAATCCACTAAAAATACTCCGGTTGTTGAACTGCCTGAAGGTTCCTGGGGTGAGGGGGGATTTCACTACATCTGGTACAACGAAGAAACCAAGTGGACCTGGCAACCGATTTATGATGCCGAGCGCAAGATGACTGAACTCGCGCGAAACTATTCAGACACAACTGGTGAAATCCTGGATGTCCTTAAGCAGTTGGCTCGTGAATTGTTGTTACTCGAATCAAGTGACTGGCAGTTTCTGATCAGCACGAAGGCAGCCAGAGACTACGCTGAATTACGATTCAAGGGTCATGTTGACGATTTTAATTTTCTCGTTGGCTATCTGGAAGAAATTGCCAACAATCGAACCATTAAGAAAGAAGATCGAAATCAATATCAGGAAATTTGCAGCAGAGACCCACTGTTCAGGGAAATTAATCCCTACTACTGGGCATAGTTTTTTGGGGAGAACATAAATGCCGGAAATGCGTCACGATCCAGTTCAACGACGGTGGGTGATAATTGCTTCACATCGTTCAGCACGTCCCACTGATTTTGTTCGTGCTGACAAAAAAGAGTTACCTGTCTTTAATCCATTTGAGGAGGGGAATGAGTCAGAAACCCCTCCAGAAGTATATGCCTGGCGTTCAAAGTCTTCACGAGCCAATGAACGTGGTTGGAAGGTTCGAGTTGTACCCAATCGTTTCCCAGTACTCAAGATTGAGGGTGATCTTGACCGTGAAGGCGTTGGATTATATGATAAAATGAATGGTATCGGAGCGCATGAGGTTGTAATAGAATCCCCTGACAGATTTGACGACCTTTCCATCCTATCAATTGATCACGCCGTTGAGGTTGGAAAGGCATACCGTGCACGTCTTATTGACCTCATGAAAGACCGAAGATTCAAATATGTTTTAATTTTCAGAAATCATGGCGAGATGGCAGGTTCAAGCCTCACTCATCCTCATTCTCAGATCACAGCACTTCCAGTAACCCCGTTGGTAATCGCACAAGAACTTGAATCGGCAAAAAAGCATTTCAGCGACAAAGAACGATGTCTATTTTGTGACCTTTTAAGTCAGGAAATTAAAGATGGGCAGCGTATTATTGATCAAAACGAGCACTTTGTTGCCTACGCTCCCTTTGCCAGTCGTTTTCCATTTGAAATAGCCTTAGCCCCTCGAAAACATAGTCATGATTTCCGTACTATTACAGACGATAAGCTTCGCCTCTTCATGGATATTCTTCAACGGATATTGCAACGATTGAATATCGCTCTGGACAATCCTGCATATAATTTCATGCTTCATACTGCACCAAACACTGAAAGTTTTACTCCCCGCCCGACACATTGGGCTACTCTGCAATATGACTGGCACTGGCATTTGGAGCTGATCCCTCGACTTACAAATATCGCTGGTTTTGAATGGGGTTCCGGTATTTTTATAAACAACACACCTCCTGAGCAGGCGGCAGAAATTTTACGCAGTGTTGAGCTTGATTGAATTTCCCATTTGATTAATACTATTCCAAAGAGAGCCTTCCATCAGATATTCACGTGAGAAAAAACAGCTTCACTTGAGTGTAGGTGAGCTACTCTGGAAGGAGCAGATGCTCGACCCGCAGCATCACAGCGGAGTCGAAGCTGCCTCTTTAGGAAGACTCACTCACATTCTCAGACGTGAACAAATAGCTGGTCAACGAGATGAATACAGTGCCGAACAGCAGTTAAAAGTAAATATCGAAGTTGCAGGATATGAGATTTTTCTCACTGGTCGCATTGATGGGATGTGGCGTGAAGCCGATGTTACTGTAATTGAAGAAGTGAAAACCGTATTCTCAGATCGCGAACGATCCCCCTACCCCTCCCACCGTATGCAATGCGCCATCTATGTTTGGATGCACCATCGCATTACAGGCGACAATACCATTGGCTGTCTAACTCAAATTTATGCAATTGATGGGCGTGCGGTGGAACATGAGATTCAACCAGAATTGTCGATCCTGGAATCGGAAATCAGGCTCCGTATTGAAGCAATCATAACTTATTTGGAAGCTGAAGAATTACGGTTGCGCAAACGTGCGGAATCGGCCGAGCAAATAAAATGGCTATTCAGCGAGTATCGTCCTGGTCAGGAAGAGATTATTCACGCTGTATCAACAACCATCGCTTCTGAGCATAATCTGGTTTTGGAAGCAACCCCGGGAAGTGGAAAAACAGCACCCGTTTTGATTGCAGCGTTGAAAAAGTGTTGCATTTCCCATGATCTGCTTGCCTTTGCCACTTCTCGTTCAGCTCAGCAGGACGCAAAAGTGAAACTACTCCAGCAACTTGCTCCATCAGATTCTCGTGGACGATCACTACTACTTTCAGCGGTAGATAAAATCTGCCCATATCATAAAAACGAATGTGTCAACAAACCTCATAAAACTGCACCCCTTGATCCCTGGTCACCACCTGACTGGTTAGGGAACCTGCTCTCTCAGAATAGTGTTATCACCTCTGCTCATATTCAGATGGTTGCAAAAGAGCAAGATATTTGCGCAGCACTTCTGCAAAGAGAAATAGCAAAAAGATGTGATATCTTGATTGGAGATCACAACTTGCTTGCTGATCCTGACTACAGACCGGGAGGATGGTTTTCTACTCTTCCAGGGGCTCGCAAGACTGTGCTCCTGCTCGATGAAGCGCATGGATTACCAGACCGTCTGCGAGAAAGACGATCCGCAGCCATATCGCTAAAAAAGATTCGTTATCTGGTTGAAATTTATAAAAATCAAAGTGATCCAGTAAGTAATGAACTATCAGCACTTCTGATCGAACTGTATAAACGTTTCAAGATTATTTTATCACCAGTAAATGCCGAGAGTGATGTTTCTCAATTTGAAAAATTTGAAGTTGTCCATCGAGACTTGAGAGAAATCATAACCAGGCTTGTAGAAATCGGCAATAATTTTGAGCTTGATGGAACGGACAACGATGCCATCGAATTTCTTGAAAACCTGCGTATGGTTGATCTGGCTCGTCAAACACCCAACGCCTTCGTCGCCTGGATGAATCGTCAGGATAGTTCTCTACATTGGACATTAGTCGAACCGGGACAACTTTTACAGAAAAGGTGGCAATCAACGAGATCAACGATTGCCTTTTCAGCAACTCTTTCACCCTGGTCAATCTCACAAGCTGAGCTTGGATTTAAATCAGACATTACCCGTTTTCTTCAGCTTCCCTATCCATTCCCGGAAGAACAGCGACTCATACTACGATTTACTGGAATCAATACCGGTTTTAAGAAACGGATGGCTTCGCTTCCTCCACTGGCAAAGTTACTTGCCGAGCTTCCTGAAACGTCATCTGGAGATTGGATCGTCTTCTTCCCGTCTTACGATTATCTGAGAATGTGTATGCCATTTCTGCAGCAGTTAAAGGTATCGTTGAATTATGATCATGTCGGTAGCGTGACGAGCACGATTCCGTACTCAAGCAGCCTTGAAGAGAAACATACTCTCCATCTGCACGTTCTAGGGGGAAAATCATCTGAGGGTGTCGAATGGAATGAACTTAATCTGACCGGTGTTGTTATAATCAGCCCGGGTATCCCACCGATCAGCCCTGAAAGAGAATTGATGCAATTACAATGGGATGAATCAACGGGCGAAGGTTTTTTTAGAGCGTACCTCTACCCCGCATTGATTAAAACGATTCAGGCGAGTGGCAGGTTGATCAGAGACGAGAATAAAGTTGGTGTCATCCTGTTGGTAGGGGAACGATTTGGAAATGAGAGCTGGGAATCGATTTTCCCGGAGGAGTGGCAACAATCAGAAATTTATTCAAAAACAGAAACATTGATAGAACGCATCACTTCCTGGTGGCAATTCACAAACTTCTGATCTAATGAATCGAGTCCCACTCCAACTCTTTAATATCCTCTTTCATTTTCTTAGATTAAAAGCGTGTTCTCGTTCGCACGGTTTATGATAGATACCCAATTTAAGCAGGTATACCGATCAGCTTACTACTTAGAGAAAAACCGAGAAAATATTATGAATGAAACCTCAGAATTTCCACACGGTGAGGAGGAGACAGTTGCTGATTCATTCGATGAATTGGATAAATCTCCTGTCGATCAAGCACGTCAGAAAACCAAAATAAAAGACAAAGTTGCCCGTGGAATAAGCACTGGTGCAGAAAGTATGTCCTCAGTGGTTAGGAAGGCACTGTTGGCTAGAGAGCATGTGCTTATGGTACGCGTTAATGAAGATACGCTTGTCCGAATAAATCAACTTATGGATGCGGGGCTATTTCGTTCAAGGTCAGAAGCAGCAGCAAGCCTTATTGCTGAGGGGATAGCAGCAAAGGCAATGCTTTTCGAACACATAGTGGATAAAACTGAAAAAATAAACAAGTTGAAAGAGGAACTACGTCAACTTGCGGAGAAAGATTTTGATATTGATCTTTCACCTGAGCACAACAACGATAATTCAGATCTCGATGGGGATGAAAAATGAAACGATATATGTGGCTCAGTTTTTTGATGATAATTTCAGCAATGGTTATTATCTCATGTTCAATAAATGAATCTGAGGAACCGGATGAAGGATTTTTGTATGTTGCAGCACGTGATACAGTAGATGGCGTTGACATTGTTGGAGCTGATGTCTTTATTGATGGTCAGCAACATAGCCAAACTACACCGACACTGATTAGCAACTTATCTGTTGGACAACATATCGTTCGTATCCGTCCATCTGCTGGGTATCCGAGTCAATCAGATACTGCTGAGGTTTTCGCCTTCGATACAACACGTGTTGAGATGCCCTTTGCAGCGCAGGATACTTCCATTCTCAACAATCAAACCCTCTTGATTGAATCGACTCCTGCAGGTGCGCAAATCAATATTGATGACCGTAAATTGGAAGATATTATCACTCCAGCTAGAATATTACTCACTCCTGATGATCAAAACGCTTACTCTGTCAGTGTTTATTTGCCCGGTAATAAAACACTTGCTCCCTATTTGTATGAAGTTTTTGCAGAGGCGGGGGATACCACTACTCTGACCTTTGAACTTGAACCTCATGCTACCAGTAATACAATTGGCGGTCTAGTCCCTGACTTCAAACTTGCGAACTACCAGGTTCCTGCCGATTGGAGCGATTCGGTGAGTGTTGGAGAGTATCGTGGCAAAGTAGTAATGGTTAATTTCTGGTTTGCCAATTGTGTACCATGTCGTGAGGAATTCCCCTCAATACAGCAAACTTATATTGATCGATATGAGGAAGGGTTCAGGGTAATTGCATTGAACACTGGTTGGTACCCGGACGATGCTGAGGATTTCCTTGAATTTCGTGAAGATTTTGGTCTTACTTTTCCACTGCTCTTCAATTCGATTGGCGCAGATTTGTATAACGAAAATGGATACGAAGTTCAAGGTGCACCGACGAATATTCTCGTTGACCGCTCCGGTGTAATTCGAGACAGATTTGGAGCCACCAATCACGATGATTTGAACACCAGGATTAATGCTGTCATGGAACTCACTGCTCCATAATTTTATGAAATTTAGATGGAGGTTGAGATTAGGTTTTTAAGCACCAGCAAAGCCTCACACCGGGAGGTTCTGTCCTGGTGCTTTTATGATTTTGCGAATTCTGCATTTGCGACAACAATTCTTGCAGTCATCTTTAATCGCTATTATTCCGGTGTTGTCGCAAGAGGTGCAGAGGGTGTTGATGTACATCTTCTCTTTACGACAGTCCACCTGCATGGTGTAGCGTTATTTAATTATATCGTTGCCGTAGCAATGTTGATAGTTGCAATCACTTCTCCCCTGCTCGGTGCCTGGGCTGACAGTCTTGGTGCAAAAAAACGATTTCTGACGGTTTATATCGCCATTGGTGTAGTTTCTACTGCAATGCTGGCATTTGTTGGCGAAGGTGAGTGGCTGCAGGGAGCGTTCTGGTTTATCCTCGCTGATATTGCTTTCGCTGGTGGTAATGTCTTCTATAACGCCTTCCTGCGCGATTTAGCCGATCCAGATGAGATGGGAAAAGTTTCTGGATGGGGCTGGGGAATTGGCTATCTCGGCGGTGGAATTCTGCTTGCCATTAACCTGGTTATGCTGAGTTTTGATGAAATTTTTACGGTTCAGCATACATTTCTCTCCGTCGCAATCTGGTGGGGTCTATTTTCAATCCCGTTATTGCATAATGTTCGAGCACGTAAATTATCCTCAGAAACAACCGTCGGTATTTTTACCAGCTTTCGTCGAGTGAAAAGAACATTTCGCGAAATAAAGAGATTCAAAGAACTTTGGAAATTCCTGCTGGCTTATCTTTTCTTCAATGACGGGATAGAGACCGTTGTCATCATGGCAGCAGTGTTTGGAGATCAGGAACTTCAGATGGGGCAAACTCTCCTGATCGGCTATTTCCTGTTTATTCAGTTTACAGCATTTATCGGATCTCTTGTATTCGCAAAAATTACTCAGACCACAGGCAGTAAAAAGGCACTCATACTTTCACTTGTGGTCTGGTGTGCAGTGGTAACAATGGCGTATTTTACTGGTTGGACTGGTCATCCAGTACGTGAATACTTTGTAATCGGTATGGTTGCAGGTCTTGTAATGGGTGCAAGTCAGTCCATTGCGCGTGGGCTTCAAGCTGAATTCACACCGTTAGGTCGTGAGGCTGAATTTTTTGGATTCTTTGCGATTAGCGGACGGTTCGCATCCCTTTTCGGCCCTCTTACATTTGGTACCGTTGTCGCACTCACAGGTTCATTGCGGACTGCGATTTTGGCATTGATTGTATTCTTTATTGCTGGCATACTAATTTTACTCAGAGTCGATGAGAATGAAGGCAGAAGTGCAGCACAAACCGAAATGGATACGTAGTACATTCCAAACCTCACCTCGCGCAAAAGAGGTTCGCAATCTGATTCGTGAAAAGAACCTGTTTACTGTTTGCGAAGAGTCCTCCTGCCCAAACAGAGGCGAGTGTTATAACCGTGGAACCTGCACCTTCCTTATCATGGGCGGAATCTGTACACGTGGTTGTCGTTTTTGTGATGTTGTCTCCGGTCACCCGTTACCCCTCGACCAGACTGAACCGGAACGTATCGCTGAATCGGTGAAAACTCTCGGAGTACGTTACGTTGTAATAACCTCAGTGGATCGTGATGATCTGGGTGACCTAGGAGCTGCTCATTTCGCGAGAACCATTGAAATAACAAAACGGGTTAACCCGGAAGTTGAAGTCGAGGTGCTTACGCCAGATTTTCAAGCTCGACCGGATTGTATAGAAATGGTATTGGATGCCAAACCGACAGTCTTTGCCCATAATGTTGAAACGGTTCCTCGACTGACTAAAACCGTTCGAGATCAACGCGCCAGCTATAAGCAGTCACTGGAAACTCTCAAAATAGCTGCAAATTATCCTTTCTCAATTCCTGTAAAATCAGGGCTGATGGTAGGAATGGGCGAAAAAGATAGTGAGGTTTTCGAAACCATACAGAGCCTTTACGATGTCGGAGTGCGGCTCTTGACCGTGGGGCAATATCTGGCACCATCAAAGAAACATCTTCATGTGCAACGATTTGTAACACCTGCTCAATTTAACCGTTTCAAAGAATTTGCTCTTTCTCTCGGGTACGATTTTGTAGCCAGTGCGCCTCAGGTACGTTCTTCTTATCGGGCTGAAGAATTTTTATCTGCGGACTGATTTATCCTGGTAATGCACTGCATGGTAACGAAAAACGCAGTTCCTCACAGAATTTGCTTCTGATACATAAAACCACTTGTCTACATGAGGAACTTTATTATATTTTGAGCCGCTGGCAGGTTTATGTATATTAACATCAATTATTGTTCAGGTTTGTAATAACCGTGAGGGACTGATGAGTTCACGTGGACGTATTCTCATTGTTGATGATGAAGCCGATATCACGGATTTTTTAGCATCTTTCTTCCGAATCAAAGAGTACGAACCAGAAGTCGCTCATAATGGACCGGAAGCACTGGAGAAAATCAAGACATTCAACCCTCATGTTGTTTTGCTTGATGTTCGCATGCCCAAAATGGATGGGATCGAAACCCTCAGGAATATACGTGAGATCGATAAAACTGTCGGTGTAATCATGGTGACAGCCGTTCAGGATGTTTCCATTGGACGCGAGGCATTAAAACTGGGTGCTGCCGATTTTGTCACGAAACCGATTGACCTGGAATACCTCGAGACGACTGTGATGGTGAAAATTATCAATCTATTAACCTGATTGAGATATCTTTCAGGATACGTTAACTTTTACGTCCACTGTATTTTGAAAAGAGTTCAGAGATGATCGCTTCACTACTTCTATACATTCCCGGTCACTGGGAAATAATCATCATTGTTTTTGCAATTTTATTGCTCTTCGGTGGAAGAAAAATCCCTGAAATGATGCGTGGATTGGGCACTGGCGTGAAAGAATTCCGTAAAGGAATTAAGGATGATGATGATTCCTCGAAAAAAGAAATCGACGGAAAAGATAAGGAATCCAAGGAGTAGGAAGACTGACGCTCCCGGCATTTGAAGAGAAAACCCATCCTTTATTTATTGGTAAGCATCAGCAGCTACTTCTTTATAATAGAAACCTCCATGTCTTCTCGCACAATCAATTCTCTGCGAAATAGTTCATCCATGAATCGTTCAGTTAGTTCACTTTGAAATGCGAACTCATAACGTATATCCAAGACATAGGCTTTCAACCTGAGCTTCAAAAGAGAACGTCCCTCATGAATCTCATTTTTTATTACTACCGCTACCGGTTTATTCAAGAAGGCATAGCGAGAGACCTGCGCTGATCGAATCGCTATGGCTCTCAATGTTGAGGTATCCAAATGGCTTGGCAGGTAAAACTCAGCAACTACCTGGCAGTTTGATTCACCTGAATTAGCATTTGAGACCGCTTGATTAACCACCTCCCCATTTGGGATTGAGATAACAGAATCATCGGCGGTAACAATTCGTACTGTTCTCAAACCAATATGGATAACTTCGCCATAGTGAGAGCCCACCTGTATCTTATCGCCCACTTGAAAGGGACGATCAAACAAAATAATGATTCCGCCAAAGATGTTTTTCAGGATATCTTGTGAAGCAAATCCAATCGCGATCCCTGCAGATG
>JAIOHU010000188.1 GCA_019912845.1 bacterium | reverse complement strand
CTTCTAATACTGAACATGGAGGAAAAATGCCGGAAAGACTAGCTGAAATGATTGATTGGTTCGGTCATGCCTCCTTCCGTTTTAGAGGTAGTAAAACTGTCTATGTTGATCCCTGGAAAATCGATAAAGAGTCTCATGATGCCGATATTATCCTGATAACCCATGAGCATTATGATCACTATTCTCCTGATGACATCAAGAAAGTTGCAGGGGATACGACAATTGTCGTATTTCCGGAGTCCATGCGTGACAAAGTGGACTTCATCAACGCTGTTTTTCTGGCACGAGGGGAACGTCAAACAGTTGACGGTGTGGATGTTGAGGTAGTTGCAGCATTTAATACGAACAAGGATTACCATCCCGACTCCAAAGACTGGGTAGGTTATATTGTAAATCTTGATGGAATCCGTATTTACCATAGTGGCGATACGGATAATATCGACGAGATGAACTCCATTTCCTGTGATGTTGCATTACTGCCAGTTAGTGGTACTTACGTAATGACCGCAGTCGAGGCGATTGAAGCTGCAAGACGGATCGGTCCACGGCTTGCTATTCCGATGCACTGGGGTGATATTGTTGGTGGACGAGAGGATGCGGAGGAATTCGCACGAGGTGCACCCTGTCCCGTTGTGATCAAGGAACATAGTACATGAGTTTGAAGAGGGAGAATCTTCAGAACCTGGCAAAATTAGCCCATCTGACGATCCCGAAGCATGATGAAGAACGGATCCTTTCAGATTTAAGCACCATCGTCTCCTTTTTTGAAGCACTTCAAGATATTGATACAGATAATGTTAAGCCCCTGCTTACCCCTTTAGATAAAGCAGGGGTTTTCTTTGATGATCTTCCTGAACCTGACCAAAACGCAAGTCGTTTTCTGGCGAATTCTCCTGATCAGGCATCTTCGTTATACCGTTTTCCATCAGTCATGCCTAACCATGAGAAGGGGGAATAATGCCTCGTATCGCCTGTGTTATCCCGGCACGATGGGGGTCGACTCGCCTTCCCGGGAAAATGCTGGCGGATGTCGCGGGAAAACCTCTAATCGTTCGTACCTGGGAGACAGTAAACAGCGCGAAGATTTTCGACACTGTTCTAGTTGCCACAGATAATGAACGTATCCGTGATGCCATAAAAGTTGCTGGCGGAAATGCTGTGATGACCGACCCTGAACTTCCCTCAGGTTCGGATCGTGTGCTTGCTGCCCTTGAAGGAATCGACGCTGATATTGTGGCGAATGTGCAGGGTGATGAACCACTGCTTCCCGCCGAAGTGATACGCAAAACAACACAATTGCTTGTTGAACGTGAAGATTTCGGGGTTACAACTGCAGCTTGTCCCTTGAGTAAGGAACATCTGCAAATTCCAGATATCGTAAAAGTAACCGTGGACAACTTTCAACGAGCACTCTATTTCTCACGTGCGCCTATCCCATTTGCCAGATCAAAAAAACCTAACGAATCACTGTTCAGGCGTCATATCGGTTTATATGTTTACCGCCGAGAAATTCTGGAAAAATTCTGTTCCTGGGATGTTGAAGCTCTGGAAGAATGTGAGTCGCTTGAACAACTAAGACTGCTGGCGCATGGTGTGGCAATTGGTGTGGCAGATGTTGGCGAAATACCACCAGGGGTTGATACAATTGAAGACCTTCATCGCATACGTGTGATGTTTGACGATAGATAAAAATGAGTAAGACATTCAGCATAGAGGGCAAAGATGGCAGTGAAAAAGAGTGACCGTAAAGCTGGAATTCCCAAGGCAAAGTACATTTTTATTACCGGGGGTGTAGTTTCATCATTGGGTAAGGGGATTGTTTCAGCATCGTTAGCGTTAGCGTTGAAGAGTCGTGGGTACAGGGTAACAACACTTAAATGTGATCCATATCTGAATGTTGATCCCGGGACAATGAATCCATTCCAGCATGGTGAAGTTTATGTGACTGATGATGGTGCCGAAACCGATCTCGATTTAGGTCATTATGAACGATTCATCGATATCTCCATGAGCAAACTGAACAACGTTACTGCCGGACAGATTTATGAATCTGTGATTCAGCATGAACGTGATGGTGACTATCTAGGCGGAACTGTTCAGGTGATTCCTCATGTGACCGATGAGATCATCTTCAAGATCACCGAGCTGGCGAATTCCCATCCGAAACCGCAGGTTGTGTTGATTGAGGTAGGGGGAACTGTCGGTGATATTGAAAGCCAGCCCTTCCTGGAAGCGTTTCGTCAGTTTTATCTGCGTGCTAACAAACGCAATGTCCTCTTTATCCACCTCACAATGCTACCCTATATCAGTGCTGCCGAAGAGGTGAAGACAAAACCGACTCAGCATAGTGTCACCAAGTTACGTGAGATCGGTTTGCAACCGGATATCATTGTCGCCCGAACAGAAAAACCGGTCACACAGGAAATCAAAGAGAAGATTGCCCTCTTCTGCAATGTGAATGTCGATGATGTGATCGAAGGAATTACCGCAAAGACCATCTATGAAGTCCCTCTCCTGCTGGAGAAAGAAAATTTAGCGAAAAATGTCATTAAAAAGCTGGGGATGAAGGATTCTACCCCCGATTTCAGCAATTGGAACCGTTTGGTTCAACATATAAAAGAGCCTTCTGAAAATGTAAAAATCGCTATTTGTGGGAAATATATCGGACTAAAAGATGCCTATAAGTCTATTTCCGAAGCCTTTATCCATTCTGGAGCTGCACTCGAAACAAAAGTAGAAGTTGTATGGATAGATGCGGAGGAAGTTGATAAAGGCAAAGTAGAGGAGTTGTTCGAAGGTGTTGATGGGGTATTAGTGCCAGGAGGGTTTGGGTCACGTGGAATCGAGGGTAAGATTAAAGCGATCAAATATGTACGTGAGAACAATATCCCCTTCTTCGGCATCTGTCTCGGAATGCAGCTTGCGGTTATTGAGTTCGCACGCTCCATCATGGGTTGGAAAACCGCTAATTCAACAGAATTCAAGAAGACACGCTATCCGGTTATCGACCTGATGGAGAGTCAGCGACGTCTGCAGCAAAAAGGCGGAACCATGCGTCTGGGTGCCTGGGCATGCCACCTGCAACGAGGCACGAAGGCATACGAAGCATACGACTATGAACTTATCCACGAACGCCACCGTCACAGATATGAGTTCAACAGTGTATACAAGGAAGATTTTGAGAAAGCGGGTATGGTTATCGCAGGAGTTAATCCGGACGAGAAACTTGTCGAGATGATCGAACTGCCCAACCATCCCTGGTTTGTCGGCTGCCAATTCCACCCCGAACTGAAAAGCCGCCTTTCCCATGCCCACCCACTCTTCTACCAGTTTGTAAAAGCTTCTCTGAAACACAAGAAGGAAAGAGAAGGGAAAGAGTGGAGCGAAAATGCGATTGCGGAAGGGTAACTATAACTGTCTGGTCTAAAATTATACTTTATAGCGCAACTGGCAGAACGTTGAAGGTTTTACCTTTGAGGATTCTGCCAGCTTTCTTTTTATTTACACCGCACCATTGCTTGAAGAGGAATGGAATATTGGCGTTATTGCACTGCACTTTTATGTCCCAAACCCACTCCTCCTTCATCGGATAGTGACTGGCTGGTTCCCTGCTTTTTGGGGAGTATACCTATTTTCTGCTGTGAAAGGGTGGCTGACCCGCCCTCTTTCAATCCCCCAATTGAATCCTGGGGTATTCTAGTGATTTAATGCCCAAAACCCGCAGCATAAGCTACAATCCACACGTCTCCGACCTTCAACCAAAAGAATCAGAGTAACTCAGGCAGCCTGACGACCAAATCGATGAAGTAAGCCACCAGAATTGGGATTTCCACTATCTTTCCCAATTCAGGTGTTTTAGCTGGTCTGGATTCAAGGCATATTGAATCAGAAATATTTATAATACTCTTGACAAAGCTATTTTATTTTTTTCGATTTTACATAGAGCCTGTTTTCGATAATTGCATTTAGTATCTTCTAATCAATAGAGGAGAGTACCATGAAGATCGTTATTTCAGTTATACTTATTCTCATACTTGGAGTGGGTATTGCCCTTTCGGATACCTACACCCGCACATATTATTGCGGTGGCGGGAATCCTGCAACCAGGTGATATCTGTCACTGGAGCAGATGACACGTATAGCTCTACAATTGTAATTAATGCGGAAGCAGGAGGACTTGCTCGCCAGACTGTAAGTTTCAACGAAGGTCCAGTTCTCGTCAATCATTATTTTGAGACCGAGGAACGTGCGAATCAAAATGAAACTGATACCGCTGCGGAGAGTCTGGCAAATGCAATATCACGTATTTAGCACACTGCGCTCCCGGTTAAGTCGGTGCTGATGTCATTCAATTCTATCTGGCTACTCCAGCACCATAATTAATTCGTAAGTATCTTATGGATACTTGAGAACGTACTCGCAGGTTCAAACTAGTTCGGTTGATGAAATTATCAACCGAAGCTGATACTTTTTTATTCGAGCAGTTGTTTATAGGGGGCAAATATCATGAGATTATATATTCTAACAGTTCTGCTTCTCTTAATACAATTTGACGCCTTTTCTGCAGTAATTCGTGTCCCTGGTGATTTTGGAAGCATCCAGGAAGCTGTCAATAGTTCAGATCTTGCCGACACGGTATTGATTAGTGACGGTTGGTATCAGGAAACTCTTCTCCTCACCTTTGGAATTACTCTGACCAGTGAGTATCTGCTTGATGCGGATACCTTGCATACGGTTAACACGATCCTCAATGCAGAACCGAATGACAGAGTTATTGAAGTTGAAGAATTCGCAAGAGGAGTTTTTCATATCATCGGATTGACTCTCCAGGATGGCAATCGAGGAGTCGGATATACTGGAGGAGCCGCAATCCGTGGCGAAGGGATAGAGATACATATCTCAAGATGCATTATTCAAAATTGCTTTTCTGCTGCCGATGGGGGTGCAATACATTTGAGGCTTAGTAATGGTTCAATATCCCACACAACGTTTCGATTTAATGTGACTAACTGGCGAGGGGGAGCATTGCATTGGACAAGAGGCTCATTTGAGTTATTTGAATGTAATTTTATTGAGAATAGCGCGCAATTAGCGGGAGGTGGTGCAGTTTTATATTCGAATTCTGGACATGTCACCAGCTGTAAGTTTATTAGAAATTTCGCTCTCGGACCAAGTGGAGGGCTGCACGTTGCGAGATATACGAATGATTTCGAAACTACAAACTCTGTAGAAATAGACAATAATTTATTTATTGAAAATATCTCTGGATCTATGGGAGGTGCAGTGACTATAATGAAGTGTGACACTGTTTATTTTCATGATAATCTACTGGAACAAAATGAGTGTGGCTCCGAGGAAACCGGGCTTGGAGGTGCATTGTCTATTGGGGACTCCACCGATTTTGCACTGATTGAAAAGAATATCTTCAGGCAAAACTTCTCCGACAATTATGGTGGTGGTGCGGCAATCATGAGTGACGCTATCGTCTCCAATAATGTTTTTATTCAAAATGTAGCTCATCTGGGAGCAGCAGTTACCTCCGTATTTATTAACACTTTCTCTCCAAATCCACTGGTGCGAAAAAATTTGTTTATCGAGAATAATCCAACTGGAATCCAAGATTCGTTGTATACCGGTGCAGTGGAGTGCCATCCAGAATCTGGGATTCGTTTACATCAAAATGATTTTTTTTCAAATCGAGTATCGGCTGCAGGAAGATATCGTACTGAGCCAACTGCTTTTAATGCAGAAAATAATTACTGGGGTCACCCCTCCGGCCCTTTTCACGAGCTGGAAAATAGAGCTGGACAGGGAGATACAGTAAGTACGTTGATATCAATCTTACCTTATTCTGAATCCTCATTTACAGGTCCGCAACCATTTATTTTGCAAACACCAAGTGAAGCTGAGGGTATACCCGAACTGCCAATTACATTTTCTTGGCATCCAAGTGTTGACAGCCTACCTGGAGGAGCACTGATTTATACCCTGGAGCTTGCCGAAGATGAACAGTTTCAACAATTCATAGAATACGATGTGGCAGAGGATACCTCATATTCAATGGAAGAACTGGATTTTGAACGATATTACTGGTGGCGAGTAAAAGCCACAAACGATTACGATATTTCTAGATATTCTGAAATCCATTCATTCCAGCTAACGAGTGTACGGAATCAGACTGACGGTATTGTTGAAGAATGGAGACTTGAACGATGTTATCCGAACCCATTTAATGATTCTGCGCAGATAATTGTACGCACTGGTGATGATCCAATGCTGAATGTTCAAATATTTGATATTGCAGGTAGGCAAGTTGCAGAACTTTACCATAATACCATTCAAAAGGGTCTTCACTCATACGAATGGAATACTCCTCCTTCATCGGGGGTTTATCTGTTACGTATTTCAAATTCACACGGATGGCAGAGATCACGCAAACTCGTTCATTTGAAATAATTCATTGCTTACATCGCATGAGAATGGGAGATATCATCCAAAACGCTGAAAGCCAACAGCAACGCATTAGATGGGAAAAAGACTATTCACACCCCAGTGCGGTCGTTCCGCTCGCTGGGATCTGTGGAGGGAGTGGGGGGAACCCCCATTCCTGTTAAAACGAGCTAATATGTTGAAATCATTTGATTTGCTTGATCTTGAGCAGGAGCGCGCACAAACCCCCTTCTCTTTCCCTTTTCCCGGGGCGAGTTTATTTTATACCCTGAAGAAAATCTGTCCATTGAAAGTCATCATGATTTTGCAATGGATGGCGAATTTACAATCAGGCAGCCTGGTTCGGGCTGATTATAACAATGATACGCCCACTCATGTGAAGTCTATCACATGAACAGGTTAGGGTTGGGGGGGGGCAAATTCTGTATGATACCCATCTTAATTGTGAATTCCTGAAAGTTAAACAGATTCTGGTTGACCCGATTAATATTTGCTGAGTTGAAAATACTCGCCTCTGGGTAAACTCACCCAAACAGCGTCGTTAAAAAAGAAAGGTTCCACCGTGAAAAGCAACATGTACGTAATTTCTTTGATGCTTCTGCTTGCAATGCAGGCAGGGTTTGCAGGTCAGATGACAGAGCAAAAGATCAGCTCTCTGGACGAAGTCACTCGTTTGACTTCTATGTATGATGGTTGGGATGAGATCAGTGATTTTTCTCTGACCATTGATTCCAACGACTATATCGCTATTGCTACCGGCTATACAGGTGCCAGGGTTTTCAATTGCGAAGATCCCACCAATCCCGAGCTCGTGTTTACCTTTGATGAGCACCCTGCATACGGTGTCTGTTTCGTTGGTGGTGCGTTGTATGTCGCAGCGGGCGATGAAGGTCTCTATATCTACTCTGGTTCTGCGAGTAATCTGGAGTATGCAAGTCACCTCGATCTTCCCGGGTTTGCCCAAGCTGCAGATGTGCGCTTTGCCAGTGACAACCTCTGCGTAGCAGCCGGCGCATCTGGCATGCATGTGGTCAATGTCAGTGATCGTTTCACACCACAGCTTATGGGTACATATAGTTACGTACACGGGAATGATGCAGTGGATGTGTCGTGT
This sequence comes from bacterium, assembly GCA_019912845.1. Classification (GTDB taxonomy): domain Bacteria; phylum Electryoneota; class Electryoneia; order Electryoneales; family Electryoneaceae; genus JAIOHU01. The sequence goes on along the minus strand of JAIOHU010000188.1, from coordinate 7,761 downwards.
TGGAGCAATTATGCTTTGCTGGCAAATGGCGAATACGGCATGAGCGTTGTGGACATCTCGAATCCATCGACCCCAACAGAAGCCGATCGCTATGATATGGAATGCAACCTGGTGTTCGCTTCGACAGATCGTGCTTACATGACAACGTACAATCAGGCTAGCTACAATCACCTGTATTGGCTGAATCTGACTGATCCAACCAATATTGGCACTTACGCTAATATCCTGATTCCAAGCGATCTCACCTTTACTGGAGTGACTGGTTCTGGTTTTGCCGCATACATTACGACCTCCAACGGTCAGTTTTACAAAATGTTGGCAGATGCGCAACACAATTTTACCATACAGGACAGCTTGGAACTCAGCACACCAACCGGGGTTGTACGTGGTACGGGTGCGAATGCCTATGTTCTGGATTCGGCATACGGGTTTAATAGTATTGACATGACCACATTCTCAGTTACTGGCGGCTTCGAGGCTGACGGCTCGATCTATGCGGCATTAAAGTATGGTGACTATGCGATCGTCTCGGCAAAATGGGGAGGGATTTATATTCTCGATATGTCGGATCCTGTAAATCCCGTGGAAGTTGCAAGATTTGCTACAGACATGAGTGCAGGCTTTATGTTCCTGGATGGAACACACTTGTGGGTTAATTCTTATCCAATCACCAGTTGTTATGATATCAGCGATATAACTGCCCCTGTCTTACTGGGCGAGCAATCATCACTATTGCGTATCTATGATATCCCCTTCGTTGTAAACAATACATTGCTTACAAGCTTTGGCCCTGGTATCCGTATGTATGACGTATCCGATCCGGCAAATATTGGCGCCGCGGTTGATTATGTTCTCCCAGACGAAGCAAATATCGGTCACATCATGATTGATGATGATTTTGTCTATGCAACGACCATGAGTGGGGGAGATTTCTTTAAAATTCTGGATTTCAGCGATCCTGAAAACGTGCAACTCATTTCCGAATCAAGTTTATCCACCTCACCAAGTATAATGCGACGTCAGGGTGATTATTTATACATGATCTATACAGCCGTAGTTTCGCAATTGCTTATCGTTGACGTTTCTGACCCCACGAACCCGGTTGAAGTGTCAAATACCGAGATTTCTGCATGGGCAACTTTAGGTGTCCTAATGCTGGGCGACTACATGTTTATACCGACAACGGGTTACTTGGAATACGATTTGGAAACTGTTGTGATTGATGTTTCTGATCGGAATAATCCCACTGAGATCGAGCGCTTTGACACAATGCGCCCCTATGGTATCACTAACTTCGGATCCTATTTGGGGATTAGTGAATTGAACGGTTTCAGCATTTGGAACGCCAGCGATTACTTGACTATCGTAGAAAACGGAGCGGGCAGTGCGATTCCAATTGAATTTGCGATTGAGTCAGTATATCCGAACCCGTTCAACCCATCAACCACGATCACCCTCTCCCTGGCAGCGATGCATGATGTTCAGGTGAAAGTTTATGATATCCAGGGTCGCCAGGTGGCAGACCTGTTCACAGGCAAGATGAATCCCGGTTATCATACGTTGCAGTTTGATGGTAAGAATCTGGCAAGCGATGTCTACTTCGTTGAAGCAGTTGCTGGTGGGCAGAAGCTCGTGCAACGGATCACGCTGGTGAAGTAACAAGGTCGACTAAGATTGATATCGATAGACGTTAAGCGGGGCGTACAGGTTTAATACTGTGCGCCTCTTTCGTTTCGCACTTGTCGTCGGTCGCAGGCAATAACGATTCTTGAATCTATTGTCCGATCTGATATCCGAAGATGTTGCGGGATAATTATCTCTCAACAGCAGAATTGAACAGTTGAAGAGAATTTGTCCCTTACACCCGACGCATAGTATCAGGCCAACTTTTGGAACGCCACACTCCAGTGTGGCATTATTCTGTTTTGTCATCACGGTGATGAGCTGATCTGGGTTCCAGGAAATAATTGCACATGTACTCCTCCTCGACGACCACGCATTCGTCCAGAATAATCATTTATTCTCGCAATTCATTTGAATTATTCGCTTCATTATAGATACATTTATAGCGGTCGGGGAATCTGGTCGGACATCGGAAGGCGACTGACTAGTTCTCAGCTTTTGGGGGAGTATATCTATTTTTTGCTGTGAAAGGGTGGCTGACCCGCCCCCGTTCAATCCCCCACATGGATATTGGGGTGTTCTTCTGAAGAAGTCACTAATAAATGCCTGAAACCTGTTTCAAGAGCTACATACCACCAGTCGTAATTCTCTATCACAAGTTCCTCAAAATCCTTGAAATCAAAACAAGTAATACACGAACGGATCTTTTCAAACGAGGCATTTTCGCATTATGTTGAAGTATGGCAAATTGATGTCTCAGCAATAATTTATCCTAACCAATTGATTCTGATAACTTAACAGTTTCAACGCTCTTTCGAATCATCTTTAACATATTTATTAGTAGGGCTATGTCGATAAAAACATTTGTCCGTATCGCCAGAAGCCAATAATAACGTGGCATCTGGGAATTTGAAGATGCAGGGGTGGATCATGTTTATGCGCATACTTTTCAGCCTGATTTCTTTTCTCACTATTAGTTCTATCTTATTCGCTCAGGAAAATATCGCTCTGGTCGGAGAGTGCGATGTTCCGGGTAACCCAAGATCCTTGAGGGTTGTAGGACAGTATGTCTATATCACTGCTTCGGGTGTTGGGACAGAGTTTTCGATTGTGGACGTATCGAACCCGGAAGATCCTTTTCTTGTGTCAACTACTGCTTTAGGTGCATATGTATCCGACGTGGATATATATGATGATTATGCCTACATCGCAGATTTCCTGAATACTGTTGTTGTTGTGGATATTTCTGATCCGGAGTTTCCTGAAGTTGCAGGTGAGGAAATTGACTTCACGATTGGAGTTGAGACAAATGCAGTATTAGTTACAGATCAGATATTGATCGCAGGGGGTCTTGGTCATTTTCATAATGATTGTGGGTTTTCTCTGCTAAGCCTTGCACACCCTGACGATCCGATCCTGCTTGGTGAGCAGTTCATGCACATAGAGAATCGTACATATACAATTAGAGGTTTGACAGCAAGTGAATCATTGCTGCTTGTTTCATATTTCGATGGAGGTCTCTGGGCGTATGACATATCAGATCCGTCTAGTCCTCTCTATTTAAGTGAGATTCATGATCCTGAATCGGCTTGGGACACAGCAATCTATGAAAACTGGGTATTTGCAGCATGTGATGATGATATTGCCCTGATCGACTACACTGACCCCGAAGCTCCTCAAGTTGTTCAGTCTCTTGATTACCTTCCAACCCGCGCAGTTTCTGTTGCCCTCTCCTGGCCATACGGCATTCTAGCCGCAAGAGGATCCGGGGTTCGAGTCCTCGACCTGCAAAGCGACAATGGAATGCAGGAAGTCGGGTATTATGACCTGATGAATGCCTATGATGTAGAGGTTAAAGGTGATTTGATATATGCGACAGACCATCGTGGAAGACTGTTAATCCTTGACTGGAATGCAGCACAAAGAGATGAGGCTGATCAGGATACACTCATTATAACCGTGCAGCCATTCCGTCACGAGTTGATCTCAACATCCATTATGCCGCAGAATTTTGATGCAAGTGTTGTTTTCGGTGGACTGGAGCATTTACTCATCGCTTATGAAGATAATGGAGATATCTTCATACCCAATTTCATCAACTCCATAGGGGATATCGATGTCAGCGAAGGGTATGATCTGATATGCAATGAAGCCGATACACTGGTGATCGTGGGGGAGCAACTTTCAGAGGATTGGCCCTATCACCTCACAGCAAACCGTTGGAACTGGATGGGATTCCCTTTCCATAGTCCCATCAACGAGATGGCTGTTGATGATGCCATGTTTGGAGTGGAGGACAACCTGGCGATTATCATGACTGATGATGGTGACGTTTGGATTCCCAATTTTGTGAACACCATCGGCAACATGCATGAGGGAGTGGGATACTATGTCTTTCCACTGACGACATTCGATTTTGTCTACCCGGATATCTTCGGATTTTTCACCACTGCATCTCAAATGGATGAGGTTGAAGACGAGTTGGTCAATCAAACAAACATGCATCAGAATACAAGCGGTCTCCCTTATGCGATTCTTCTAAACTTCGATACCAACCTCCAATCACTACAACCTTTTACAGTCACCGCATTTGATGGTGATCTCGAAGTTGGACAATTGTATGTGGACAGCGGTAGTTCACTGGGATGTCTTATCGCATGGGCTGGCGATCCAAAACATCATATCGAAGGGTTTGTAAATGGTAATCCAATTTCGTTGAAGCTGCATAATTCGGTGGGAGAAAGGATCTACTTAGAATTAAATCCGGCAGCGCCTTGTTTTGGCGAAGGTCCTTATGCGGAAATCAACCTCGCTTCAGCACAGGGGGTAACGCACATCGTGCCAAACGAGTTAACGATCGGAGAGATATATCCGAATCCGTTCAACTCGACCTTTATCGTCCCACTCTATCTGCCTGTCTCATCCCGTGTTGATATCTCCGTTTATAATCTACTCGGCAGGAATGTCTATGAAAATCATCGTTTTGTTGCAGCGGGAAATCAGACTCTCGAAATTGACATGGAGCGGGAAAATTCTAAACTTCCTAGCGGTGTATATCTCCTGACAATTGGTGCAAGTCAACGAATTCAAACTGAGAAGATCGTCTTCCTGAAGTAGTGTTAATGTCAGTGCGCCTTTTTTGCATCGAGAACTATGCGAATTCGTTCTGCGAGTAGTTTTGGTTTGAAGGTGTGCATGGATTAAATCGAATCCAAGGTGAATATTAAACGATTTCCTTTATGAACTCCAGATAGAACGAATAAATCATGGTTCATCCGGTTTTTGCGAACTTTTGAGTTGAAAGTGTACACAGATACATCAGACCTGGAACCGTAAAATGATATTTAACACGCTTCTATCACGCTGTCTTGAATCCACTTATATCACTTATGCTGAGCAAATAGGATAACCATGCCAACGATTTATACCTTAACTTCGAAAAGAAGATTTATCAGTATTACAAACAAATGTTGGGCATAGCATTTCAGCAATGAGAGATATTCAGTCTCACCCTCAATAGAAATACTTCGTATATGCAAAATTTTGATCTCATCGTAATTGGTGCAGGTGCTGCCGGTATGTTTGCTGCTGGGACAGCCGCGGAACATGGTGCCCGGGTATTGTTGCTGGAAAAAATGAACCGTCCTGGAAGAAAGCTTATACTGACAGGAATGGGAAGATGCAATATTACCAACAGTGAACCCATCGAGAACTATTATAACCGTTATGGAAAAAATGGACGCTGGCTTCGTCAGGCGATTCAAGGTTTTACACCGACTCAGACAATAAAGTTTTTCAACCATCTGGGAGTGGAGACAATTGAAGAAAGTAATGGTCAGATCTTTCCGAAAAGCCAGAAAGCCAGGGAAGTTGTGGATGTACTGGTCAACTACAACCTGAACAATCGGGTGACGATCCGTAACGATGTAGAAGTTAAAAACCTTCTGATAAGAGATGGAGCTATTGAGGGATTAAGCTGCAAAGTTATCGCAAGAGATACTTTCAAATTTGAAAGTATTTTTGCAACTAAAGTTATCGTTGCCACAGGTGGAAAAAGTTATCCCGGGACAGGTTCAACTGGAGATGGTTACCGCTGGGCTAAAAAGGCTGGGCATACTTTAACCCCTATCTTTCCCGCACTTGTACCACTCGAAACTAAAGAACAAATTCCCGTTGAAGTCATAAAGCTTGAAATGCCAGATGTTAAGGTTTGTCTCTGGATTGATGATAAAAAAGTAGAAGAGGGCAGGGGCGAAATTGAATTTACCAGAACTGGCTTAAGTGGCAGGATTATTCTCAAAATGAGCAAACAATGTGTGCTGGCTCTACATGTAAAATCCAGGGTGGAAATAACCCTTGATTTGGTTCCAGATCTGGGTATGAAAGAACTTGATGTTAAACTGCTGCAGTGTCTCAACGAGTATGGCAAAAAAAGGATGTTTAACATACTCCGTGAGCTTATACCCGAAAGATTAATTGGATATTGCCTTGAGATAAACGAAATAGACCCAGATAAACTGGGACACCAACTGACCGCAGATGAGCGTAAACGTCTTAGGCTCTGGCTGAAAGAAGTCAGGTTTATTATTAAAGGGCACCGATCATATATAAAAGCACTTGTAACATCCGGTGGGATTCAACTAAAGGAAATCCATCCGAAAACGATGGAATCCAAACTTGTCAAAGGGCTCTATTTTGCTGGCGAAGTTCTTGATGTGGATGGTGACAAGGGTGGATATAACCTTCAGGCAGCGTTCTCAACAGGTCGTATGGCAGGATTAGCTTGCTCAGGATAGGAAAGCCAGTCGTGAACTTCTGGTGTGCATGGCACAAATCGATTCGACGCAAAATATCCTTGTGCTGGAAGTCTTCGTGTGGTGCTTTCGGTGATGTTTGAGTGAGTGCTTTACAGGCTTTCCCAGAACACTGTTTCCGCTCGCGTCTTTCGAGCATGGTTTTAGCTGGATTCGGAGAACCCGACCACAGGTTGAGCATCCAGGAAGATATTGATATTATAGATGTTAGAAAGCACAAAACACGCGAATTTTCCTGAAATAGCTGAAATTATTCATTCTCAGACAGGCTGAGTAGCGCGTCAGGAGTAACCAAGACCTTTTACGAGCTGAAGCTAGCACTCTATTTATTCGTAATCTATTGATTCTTTAGAATATACAAGCTGAATGACCTGTCCGCTCGACAGGCATGTAAATCAACTTTAATAGTAATTTTGGAGCTGAATAATACCGATGGACCTACTTTCTCCCTGGGAGTAGTTATCACCGCAGTGCTGGTGATATTACTGATGGTTGGTGATCGTGTTTTGCAGGAATTCGGTGTTTCGCTGGGTGCAGTCTACATTGCTGTGGAATTGTTTTCCGGACTTACCGGGGTAGTTGTGCACAGCTTGTTGACTGGAGGGGTCAAGTGGACATTGTTCTTTGCGATAACCACCATGTCGATTCCATACCTGAATGAGATCATCGGACATAAAACCGGATTTCCTTCGGGACGTTACCAGTACCGTGGGGATGTCGGCGCAATGCTTCCCGGTGGCGTTCCACTCGCAGTTATATTCATGTGGTGGATGTTGCTCTATGCCTCTCTTATTGCCACCCATGCGGTCTTAATCGTTTTCTCATTGCCGGGTAATCCCCTATTGATTGCGGTTCTGACCGCCATTTTTGCTGCCGGATGGGATTTACTCGCTGACCCTGTGGCGGTGGATTCCAAATTGTGGGAATGGGAAAAGAAAGGCAAATGGATGGGAATTCCGCTCAGTAATTATGCCAGTTGGATGCTGACAGGGACTGTGACCATTTTCGTGATGCAAATGGTATCGGGGAGTATGGACGGGCTTGAAAACCATTCCGCCTGGATCGTCTATCTGCCGCTTCCGGGATATGCAGGGCTGCACCTGTATTTTGCTGGAGCATGTGCTAAACGAAAACTCGCACCAGAAGCCACCTGGGTGGGAATCATCCAGGCGCTATTCCTGATTGTACTCTACATCCTTGTGATCAATCGCTGACCTGGTACAAGTGCCCGCCAATAAAATGAGTCTGGACGTACGTCTCCGATCTTCAACCAAAAAAAGAAGAAGAAAAACTGGATAACTAACACGCCCACTCGCTCTTCTAC
>JAIOHU010000187.1 GCA_019912845.1 bacterium | reverse complement strand
CCAGCTAACACCACGCTGGCATGACGCGGTCGGAATGAGCATTTTGGGACAGCTTACTCTGCGAGAATGAAGTTATTTGATCTGATTTTTGTCCTGTTTTCCTCTGCAATAAACAGATAATTATCAACACCTTAGTGTAGTTTTTTCCTTCAATCCTCACCGATTCAGCAATTTCCCACTCAAGACAAATGGATATTTTTATCCTGAAAGCACTAGTTCGTGAACTAGCAATTTTTTTGGTATGCAAATTGCTAATTATTTACACGAGCAGTCTTTTCGAGCTGGAAGAGAAAAATTCACATAGAAAAATGGAGGTAAACCATGAAAATGTTACGAACACCATTGATCCTTCTGTTGGCTGCCTTGTTGACAATTCCATTACTCGGCTATGCTTCTCAAGATTCTGACGACAACGGCAAAGACTACGAGTGGAAAACCTGGAGAACCAAGCGTAGTCCTGGTGGATTTAATGGTCATGGTGGTTTCATCATGCAATATCAATTAGTTGAATTTAATGATATCAAAGACCTCGCTCTGGATATGGGAATTGAAATTCCTGAAAATGGTTTGTTCGGTGCTGGTGGATACGGGCTTGGACATGTTGGTGGCGGATGGCGAATTGGTGGTGGCGGTTTTGGAGTAATGGGATCATACAGTGGCATTTACACTGACAATACAAACCCACTTGCCCCCAAGGATTACAACCGTGAAATGGAAATTTCAGTTGGGGGTGGTGGATTTATCGTTGAATATAGTCCATGGATGTATGGACCGGTTAACTTTGGCGTTGGTGGATTACTCGGTGGGGGAGCGGTTAACATCCGTCTCATCCAGGATGACGGCACTTCCGATTGGTTTGATCTAGTCGGTCAATATACTCATCCACCCCTCGACCCTGATCAACCCAATAACAACATTGTCACTGATCTGGTGCAGCCATATATAATGTTCAACCCCTATTTTACGACACGTGTGCATATTCTGGACTGGATGGCACTTGAAGGCTCTATCGGTTACAATTTGACAAGTTTTGATGCAGGGAACTGGATGTTCTTCACACGAGAATTATCGGGTGAAGGCTCTAAGTTAAGTGTAAACCAGCCATACTTTCGTTTCGGGGTAATCTTTGGTGGATAATCATTTTTGAATCAGTGAATTTTCTGGAAGTTACCCATGCTGAGAAATCTGCATGGGTATTTTTTGGGGAACTCCCATTTGACAACATGTTGAATTGAAATTGTCAGCTATCGTATGTTAATAGACATGAGAATTCAGTTCATTCATTCTTGACAGTGACGGAAATTAAAATGAGTAACTACAGATTTTTTACTTCGATTGTCATCGTTTTTGTCGTTGCGATAACTTCAAGCACACTGGCAAATTCAATTCACATGGAATATTCCAATCCGGCTCACAACGAAAGCTGGATTTCCTGTACAACGTCAATCAGTATTCGTTATTCAACCGAAATTTCCCGAATTCCACTCAAAACCGAAATGTTAATTTCAGGTGAGAGAAGTGGCCAGCACACTTTTAATGCTAGCATTGCACTTGATGATCGGACACTTATCCTGAAGCCTGAGACTGCATTTCTTGTTGATGAAATGGTCACTGTGAAATTACTCCCCAGGGTTGATCCTGTTACAGGTGATGAGTTCCAGGGAATTGACTTCAATTTCAAAACTGTTCCGCTGGAACTTACAGAAACCATGTCCCGGCATATTGATGAGCAGGTTTGGGAGTCACGTTACGGCTATCCATATCCTGAAGAAATTGAACAGCCAGTTACACCCATTCCCCAAAGACCGAACAGTACATCTCTCACCGACTTGAATGAGGTTTCACTCCCGAACGATTTTTTCAATTATGAGGTTACAAACAATCCAGGTGTATCTCCTGGTTATTTATACATGGTTCCAGTACGTACCCAGCTTCCCAGGGCACCATTTTACGCCCTCATTATGGATAACAGTGGTGATATAAAATATTTCTATCGAGAACAGGAAACATCCATCTTCCATTTTGAACCTTTCCCCGATCTTGAGCTCATGACCATGTTTATGTTTTCGGTGCGCTACTGGTATGTTATGGATTTGAGCTATAACAAAATAGATTCTGTTCAGGTACAGAATGGATTCACTACCGATTCCCACGAACTGCTGATTCTGGAGAATGGAAACTATCTTATTATCGGGCAAGATCGAAGAATAGTTGATATGAGTCAGTTTGTTGATGGGGGTCACCCGGAAGCGGTAGTTGTTGGTGGAGTAATCCAGGAACTAGATGCAAACCATAATGTTTTGCTGAATTGGCGAAGTCTTGACCACATCCCGATAATGGATATGGATACAACGCATGTAAACCCACGAGGCGAAACTATTGATTGCATTCATATAAATTCAATTGAAATTGACCACGATGAGAACATCATCATCTCAAGCCGGATCACCAGCGAATTAACCAAAATTGACCGAAATACAGGTGAGGTCATCTGGAGATTGGGAGGTGGTAGCGGCAATGAATTCACCTTTATTGACGACAATGGTACTTATCACCAACATGATGCGAGAAGGCTTGAGAATGGTAACCTGATGGTTTTTGATAATGGACAAAATCATCATCCGCAACTTTCCAGCTCCAAAGAATATATTCTAGATGAAGAAAATCTGACCGCAACTCTGACGTGGAGCTATCAGCAAGACCCTGGCAGTTTCAGCCTGTCCATGGGTAGTTCCAGACGGCAACAAAATGGCAACACCCTGATAGGCTGGGGTCATCCCGGAGATGGTCAGATTCAAGTCACTGAAGTGAATATGGCTGGTGATTTATTGTGGAAATTATCAATTGATTCCGTGAATGGTTCACCGGTGAGCACTTACCGCGCTGTGCGAACTGAGATGATCGGAGAGGCAGACAGACCATATCTCTGGGGCGAAAATCACCCCGAAGCGGTTTCACTCTACCTGAATTATTTCGCGGATGTTGATATTGAATCCTACGATGTGTATTTCGATACTGCACCTGAACCGACCCAGGTTCTGGAAAATGTAACTGAGAATTATCTGCTTTATGAAGGTTTAACGCCCTGGGTTCATCACCATTACCGTGTCAAAGCGATCTTTACAGATGGAAGCGAAAGTGCATTTTCAAACGAACTGCTGATGCTTCCACGACCGCCTGTAAGTGTAAGTGAAACCAGTCTGACCCCTGCAAGATTGTTGATTCCAACTGTTTATCCGAATCCCTTCAACAGCTTCGCAACTGTCCAGGTGAATTTACCCAAACAAGGATTCCTCTCCCTGCAACTGTATAATCTGGTGGGGCAGGAGGTGATGACATTTGCAAATTCGTCCCTATCCCCGGGACTGCATTCCTGGCAGATTGATTCAAAAACACTTGGCAGTGGTGTTTATTACCTGAAAGGCTCTCTCGAGGGAGTAACGTTCCACGAAAACAAGGTTATCCTTTTGAAATGATTGAATATTGATCAAGGTTTAATCCCGTAAAATAATTCATTGATCGTTCCGCAACATCCGTAGATGTCGCGGAAAAGCGATTATAACACAAAAGCATACCCCAGTTTTGCGAACACTGTTCTGTTCGTCTGACGAATTACATACTCCTCTTCACCAGAGGAATAATCTGAGTACCCGAGGTAAAAAACCGTCTGAGGATTCAGTTTGTAGGAAAAGAGAAACTGGTTGAACAGTGCCTGATAGCGTAACGACTGTTCATCCTCATAAAGTGTTGGATCAAATCGATAATCCACATATTGAACAACAGTTCTCACGAACATTCTCGGATTGAACTGATAAACCAACCTCAGATAACTGATGTTTGCGGTGTAGAGTCTGCCACCCGATACATTCAGATGTTCGTATTCTTGCGTGAATGAAGTCGACAGGTGTTTCCCGAACTGGTAGACAATATCATACTCACTCCAGAACTGATTTCCTTTCCGCGTGTTCTCGTAGTCGATCTGTTCGCCAATTTGAAATTCCAGTTCCATGGAGAGATCACCAGTCGCTTGAAAACCATACTCGAACCAGACGTACGATAGATCAAATTCCTTACTATCATAATGCCGTGACCCGGTTCGTCCGTATAGATTGAAGTATGATTCTCGTTGACCTGAAAAATTAAACCAGGAACCAACTCCCCTGTTCAAAATTGTACTCCGAAAATCCACCTCGTACTCATATGCCCCACCCCAGTTGAGGCTGGTCCACCAATTATCAGAATCCTCCTGCCAAGTGTAGCCCAATCCTGCTTCTGAATATCTGAAATCAACCTGGGGGATGAAGCCCAGGTCAGCTCGGAAGTTTGGTGTCATTTCACGGTAGACGCCGTACCAGTCCAGTCCGCTGGTACTATGGTTATAGCTGACATCGAACGCTGACCCGTAAAATTCACTCTCCGGTTGATCGTTGATATCCTCATCCTCGAGAACTTCAACGGGATATTGGCTTACGGAATAGAGATACTGAAATCGAACCCAGTCCTGCGGTGTAAACCTGAAACCACCATCTACTCCACCCATGCGATTGTAGGCGTCATCTGTTTCACGGTCTGTGGCAACCATGCCGATATTTGAAGAACGCCCTATATCATATTTGTAGCGAATTACCGCCGACTGATTTTTTTTGTCAACATTTGAAATATCGGAGCCCTGACTGGAAGGGATCAGGTAATTTGTGATCTCATCTTCAACGAAAAACGCCCCAATAGAATGCCCACCCTCTTTACCTGTCAGTTTGGCACCCCATCGTGGATCAGCAAGCGTACGTGTATGCACTGTACGCAGGCGTGTGTTAAAGTATTCAATTCCATTGAGGAAAAAGGGACGTCGCTCTGAGTAGTACAACGCGAACTGAGTGTTGATATCTAACTGTGAAGCATCCGCTTCCACCTGGGAAAAATCGGGATTGACTGCGGTACTCAGAGTAACATTTGGTGTTACTCCCCAATGCGCAGTGAAGCCAATATCCTCACTACGTGAATCATTAAAGGGACCACTTATGCCATCGTCTATAGTACGTTCCTGGGTTAGCGCGTAAGAAGCTGTCGGATCGATCTCCAGATTCTTGCCAGGTATCACACCTGCGAAACCGATCAGTTTTTCTGTCTGGCAGAGGTAACAATTGTTATCACGGTCACGTGGAAATAACCCGATGTGGTGACGTACAGATCGAGGGTAGCTTCTAATTGCATCAAAGCCCCAGAGCTGATCCTCATCTGAACGTTGGAAACGCATGGAACTGAATGGAATCGCAATTTCGACCTGGTATCCTGCGTTGGTAATCTTCCCCTGTGATTCCCAAATGATGTCCCATTCGGAGCTGTTAGCGTTGGTCTCTTCGATATTGTCTGCCTGAATCCCCAGGGGGTTGCAGACCAGAAGGAAGGATCGTCTCTCATCGTTAAATGTGTCGAAATTCAGTGCTACCCAGTCATCCTCCCACAACTGATCACGATCCGAAAATCGAGCACGGATTTGTGTCGGGTCTGGATCATAAGCACGAAATGCGGCAAAAAGATGAGTCTCATTATATGCGAGCAACACTTCGGTTCTTACTGGCGGTGGGACATTTTCGCTGGGACGGACTTCATACTTCAACTCCATCACAAGTGCTTTATCCCAAACCTCCTCGTCAAGAACAGCATCCACTTTGATAGAGGAATCAATTTTGGGTACACGATTGGGAGCTTTCTCTTCCCCAAATGCTGAAAGAGGTAGTTCCAGGCTTCCTAGAGAAAGGATAATCAGGACAACTATATATTTTAAACAATTATTTTTTCTTAATCTTGCAGGGGTATCCAAATCCTACCTCCAGGCTTTGGTGAAGATCACCAAAACATGGTTGGTCAAGCGGCTCGATATAAATGTGCAGTCTTCATCGCAGTATAGAATAAACATATAATGAAAATCAGTAGTTTCCCAATGCAAATCGAAAAATAAATCAATTGGCTCGAATTGTATCATCAGCTTTTAATTTTCAATTCTGGAAGGAATAGCGACTTGTAAACTACTATTTTTATTAGTACCCCCGGCGCGATTCGAACGCGCGACCTACGGATTAGGAATCACTCTAACCCTAATACTATCAACACCTTACAACAATCAACTATAAGTTATCTCTGGAGTTACGCCTAAATCTTTATTGGTATTTTCAGGGATTTATTGCATCTTTTTGAATTCGAGTGTACCATCAGTGTACCATATTCTAATTCAGTTCAGCACCTATTATTAATTCGATTCTATCAAAAAAAATGGCTTGAATTGCAGTTACAAAGATGAGGTAATGGAAAATGCTATCAAAACCTGTACCACTTTGGGGAGTAATTCTGATTACTATAATAATCACTTTACTCAGTAAAGTAGTAGAATATACACCTTCTGAAGCAGAAGCAGGGATTTCAACACAGGATACACTGATTTCCAGTGTGATAATTGCAAAGAAGATTCTTATATCAGATGCAATATTTGATAAAGACCTTGATGAATTAGAAACAGGTTTGGTTTTAACTTCAAATAACATATCTATGTTTGATCAGGGAAAGAGAAGATTTGAAATAGAATATAATACAAGTTCATGCATATTATCATTAGTTTCTCCCAGAAAAGGCATTAGTTCGAATCCAAACATAGATTTATACCCATATTTTAAGGTTGAAGCTGACAGTGAAGGTGTTCATTCTATATCCGGGACTCTTTCAAGTAACTTGTATATTGACGTATCTAACACAGAGGAAGGAGAAGGATATTTTATTAGTTATAGTAATAGTAGTTCATACCCATTGACGATGGGAAGTACACTTAAAGGAGATGAATATAATAACTACATTAAATTAAATGATGAGAACGGTCGGAATAGAGTAACTATTGGCTCCATTGAACTTTTAGATAAAAGTGATTTCAGTACCATATCAAGAAGTGTTTCCAGTCTGACTTTATTTGATCCTGAAGGGAAGGTTCTTCACAAGCTACCTTAATATAGCTTTACCTGTATGCTGAATGTATTGCTTCTTCCATTGCCTGTTTATCTACATCGGTAGCAACTAGGAGGATATTCAATTGTTTGAAATATGATGCAGAGCGAGTAGACAATTCGGGATAATCCTCCACCAGTTGTCTGTATTCTTCAGATTCAACCGAAACCACTCGCCTGGAGACTTCAATATGAATCCTGTTTTTAACCCTGTCAATACGTTTCATGTATTTCATATGTTGCCTCTAATATCATATCCCTTTGCTTACAAGGTATGCTTCCATTTCTTCTGGTGATAGATGCATGAATTCAACCCATATCCTGTAGTATTCTTTTCTAAACCCAGAGCAAGTTTTCAGTGATTCGAACAACTTCTTATCTTCCCCTGAAAGATCATTTTCATCACCGTGAAAGATCAATTCACCCGGATACCGTTCAACCGCTTCCTCATACGATATTTCCTCACGTACAAAGCGAATTGGTATATCTTCTCTTTTTCGTGTTTCCAATTTTCTTAGACGGTTTATCAATCGATGCACTCTCCCTTCCTCCGGTTAGTTTGATTTGATATGGTTCTCCAGTTCGGTCAACCGTTTCTCCACCTCTTCCAGTTCAATCGCTTTCCGGTAGTGCTCCATGATAGACGCAACCGCCTGTCCTTCCTGGGTAGTGAGTTCACCCAGAGAAACCGCTTTGGTGATTGCTGAGAGTGCTTTTACGACATCGCTGGTGGTCTGCACTTCAGGAATGGCAAACGAAACCTTCCGGTCTTTCTTTGGTGGACAGAGACGGTCTAAGCATAGGCGTAAAGCCTGTATATTGCCCTCCAGAGCGAGTTCAATGGCTTTCCGTGTTAATCCTTCCAGTTCACCTTCAAGTAGCTCCTCGACCGCTAGAGACGCTTTATTCCGTGAACCACTCGGTCTACCATTAGGATTCCCCGATTCTCCAGCTTGGAATCTATTTTGAGTTTTTCTCCCCTGTTTTTTTTCTGTTTTAGCAGGCAATCTATACCTCTTACATTGCTCTAATCTTTAATACTTCAATTTGGCACTATAATGAATATGCATAAGGTTTTTAGTCAGTAGCTGAATTAGTGCACAACTAATCGAGAATAGGAGTGCCACCTACTTTTTAATTCTGAACTACGCTCAACATTCCAGCTTGGTTCGAAATGGTCTATATAGCTAATCACGTTCTCTTTATAATTTACCAACCCGACAATATCGATATATTGGTCTGGTAGTATGACGTAATACAACTCTGAATTGCTTAGATTGGAAACAGATTGCATTAAAGCTGTTTTTTGAGTCTCTGAAAGATTTGAGTCATTCAATATTAAATTCTGATTAAATTGAAATCTATGGGTACCCGATTTACACGCAATAACTGAATATGAACTTCCAGAGGGTGAAATTCTTTCGTTCATATGGTTATATGCATTCACAGCAAAATTAGGAAAAAGAGTAGCTATCTCCATTGATTTTTTTTTAAAAAGAAGCGTATCAGTTGCTCTGTTTGTAAATCGTGCATTCCATGTATATTCAACCTCATTTCCAACATTCTTTTTTTTAACTATTCTAAACCACATCAACTCACCTTCATCCTCGCCTGTACCATGGTAAGTACCTTCACCCAGACTACAACCTAAAAAGAGTATGACGAGAATAGAAGAGTTTAGAAGTCCACAATATTTTGGCAACATATTTAATCCCTTCATTTCTTCCGAATACACAATATATGTTCAATTATTTCAAGATTCAAAGTTCACACCCTGCTAATTCTGCTAATCCTGCTAATTCTCGTCACTGGATTAGCAACTTTAGCAAGATTAGCAGGTGCAGGATTTAATTCCTTCGATTTTTATCCATCCAGAATTCTCTCCGGATTCTGTATGCTTCCTTTCGTTTTATTCCCCTGGTAACTGCCCCCTCTGGTTCTCTTACGATCCAGGCATGATTCTCCAGTGTTGCCAGTATCTTTTTTGCTTTGCGCCTATCACGTACACTTCCAGGAGCGAGTTGGTAAATATCTGGTGGAGATATGTAACCTTCATCCCAGGAAGAGAAAATCCAATCCAATACCTTTTCACACTCTTCAAGGTGTGGGTTAACCTTGCCAGCTTGAAACAACCGTAACGCTTCACCACCATAGAACCTTGCAATAGTACAAGCCTGTTGCATGGTTTCACCCTCTATCCGTTCACAATGCTGGTTTTGCATCACTGAAAAGACTCCTGCAATCCTTGCCGCCTGCTCCGCCAGTTTCCCGGCAAAACCTTTGATAGATTCATACTCACCACCTTTCCCGATTTGCCCTTCTATTTCATTACTGAAATTCACCCAGATAGGTTTCGCTTCACTGGTAAAGGTCAATCGTCTTGGTTTCAACTCATTCCTTTTGCCTTCCTCAAGGGGATAATCTGATTGTAAAAGTTCTCTTATACGTTCTGAAAACCTCGCAACCGTGTGTTCTTCTATCGCTTGTGGGTCTCGAAACTCCCGGCTTCCTGCTTTACTCTCTGGTGCAACAACAAGGAGACGTGAAAGAAAACCTTGATCTTCCAATTCAGAATCAGAAAACAATGTTCTCCCTATCCTGGGTTGTACCATCAAATGAATTGCTAACCGCCTGCCTGGGAGTAGCATATTTATATCACCCGCACGAATTCTACTAATCGCTTGACCATCCCAGAGGGTTGATAGCATCCCTGCAGTATTCAACCTCTTTTCCTTCTGCATTGAGTGACCGAATAACATCAACGCACCTTCATTGCTGAACAACGCAAGCGATGGTTGCCCTCTGGCAAATAACAGAGTCATACCCTCCATGGTTGGTTCTGGTATTAGCAAAAATGGTTCTAGTGGTGGCAATGGTCTATCTCCAAGCTCTTCAATTTTTTGCCTTCCTTCAACCAATACTGATTCACCAGCATCCTTAGATTTTTTCCCCGATTCGTTCAGGATTTGTTGATGTATTTTAGAGAAGAGTGATTCCTCTGTCTTATAGGCTTCCAATTCTGATTCATACTTGCGATAAAGTGCTTTCTGGTGTTGCAGGATACCCTCCAGAACGATACTGTCAACTGTACTTTTCCTGTCACTGCTTGCGGCTATAGATATGAAGTACAGAGAGAGCGGTCTGGTGGAGTTCCCACCAAAAGGAAGCACAATATCTGCGAGTGCCTGGGTTGCATAACTACTCGCCGCGAGAACTGATCCGGCAGCAAGGGAAGCAGGTACTTGAACCATATCAACCAGTGCTTCAACAGTCTCCCCGATCAACCCGGGCAAAGCGTGTACTGGAAACTGTCTGGCTGGTGGTAGTTCACGTATTAAGGGGATCGGTTCTTCCCAGGGTAAAACAGTGATATTCTGGTGTGTATTCTTATCCCTTGAAACATACTGTTTTTTGTCTGGAGCAGATTTCGGTTGACCTTTCCCCGATTCAATACCAGAGCGAATGGTTTTATCGACCTCTTGATTTTCCAACCCTATTTCACTTCCGGCAATCTGCAATGCTTGTGCAACTCTGGATTCATCCAACTCTCCACCAGCTACCAGTTGACCGAGTGAAAATGCAACCTTATTCAGTGCATGGTTTCGGCTTCCCGGTTGTACTGATTTCAGGTGTTCAAGTTGATTTAATAGGGCAGCTTCACCATAGGGAGTTGATCCGGTTGTGTTTTGGGAGTACGAATCTATTTTCCTTTTTTTAGGCGTAATACAAAGTTGAATCAACCAACCGGGTGCAGGTGCGATTTCATGCTCTTCAGGGCTGTAGAATTCCCTCCATCCGTAAGTTTTACCGGAGGGGTGTTTTGAGGGTGGTACAACAACATAGCCACCCTCTCCACGAATATCGATTCCTGTTGCAATCTGACTTGCACTATTTTTAATCCGTGTATCAACCGGATATTTGAAAAATAAATGATACCAACCTGAA
This sequence comes from bacterium, assembly GCA_019912845.1. Lineage (GTDB taxonomy): Bacteria > Electryoneota > Electryoneia > Electryoneales > Electryoneaceae > JAIOHU01. The sequence goes on along the minus strand of JAIOHU010000187.1, from coordinate 36,939 downwards.
CCAGTGTACTGCATGACTGTATGAGGAAGTTCACCATTTTCCTTTAGCAAGTTTTTCAGTGATTCCTTACCCTGTTTACCATCAACATCAACTACAAAGATGCCAGATTCTTTTCCGGTTGCCACTCCGATACCCCCAGCTTCAGGGTATCGGGTGAATAGAATTTCAATGCCTTGAGGATTTGATACTGCATCTTTGAAACCGTGTGGTGTGCATGGCTTTTTATCCTCCTTTACTGGAAATACTTTCCATCCCAGGAGTTCACTATACTGGAGAGCGTATCTGATAAGTTTGTCTATCATTGCACCTCACCTCCCGGAACTATTCCGGTTTTTTTCCAGTGTAGTTGTTGACGTTTGACATACAAGGCATTTTCTATTGCCTGGTTTGTTTGTTCTATCCAATAGTCACGCTCTTCCTGCCATTGTTTCACAGTAGCTTCTACCTCAAGGGGAGTTAATTCGTTGATAGGTATAATCAGTGGATTTAATATGAGAGCAAGCCTGGTTAGAACTTGCGATTCAGATACTTGTTGAATACATTTGTGTTCAGGTTTGCGCCTTTTTTTTGTGCCGTTCTGGATGTTCGTAGCATCCAGGGCGGCTTTCTTTTTTGACTGCATTAGTTCCTCCGTCCGTTTTGATCTTCAACGATCCGAAAGAATGCTTCCGGTTTCACGTATACTCTTTTTCCAATCCAGGAAAAAGCGTCCTGGAAACCGTTCTCTTGACAGTTAAAAATCTTCCAGCGCAAGCCACCCTGCGAAATGAAGGGGTAGCGTTCACAGAACTGTTTAACCGTCAACAATGGTGAATCTTGAACTTGTTGCTGCATTTTGAACCTCCATGTTGATTTGACCACTTAATCACTACATGGGGCTAATAATACCAATTGAAGGCGAGCATATCACGGAATTAAATAGGTAGGTTTAATTCTGCTCCTTGGCGTTATTCTCGATTAGTTTTCGGTTTAACTCACGTTGGTGTTGAATCTCTTTCGCCTGATCTATTTGTTCACGTATGCGTTTATGGTTGTCATAATATAGTTTCATCGTGATGTCCCATCCTCTATTCCATTGTTCTGAAACTGTATTAGTCGCATCAGCCAGTGAATTCCCTTTTTCAACCAGCGATATAATTTGAGCTACTATCATCCAATCGCTTGATTCTTTACTATTTATTCTATTAATGGTTATTAAATTCTTTCCTTTACCAGCTACTATGCCGAGTATTTTTTCAACACTACCCATTGTTCTTATAATGCTTTTATCCCTTTCAAGAATCTCCTCCAGCCACTGGATTTCAGTCTGGTAATCCCTAATATTCAAATTGTTATTGTCCCTTTCTGCCAGTTTCTTTTGATTCTTTGCTCCCTTAATGCTGTCCAAGTTTTCAACAATAATAGTCTTCAATTCTGTTCTTTCAAAGATGCGATATAAAGCTGGTACAATGTAGTCTTTCAATATCTTTGGAATTGGGTAGTCTTTCCTAATAAATTCAGCAGCATATCTTATTAGATTTGCGTAGGCATCGATTGCGCCCTTTTCTGCAAAACCAAGATAGTACTCTACCTGAATAACCATTTCTCGGTATTCTTCAATATTCATTGCTTCATATTCATCCATGTTTAACCTCCAAACACTTTCTGATTCATGGATTGAAGAACACTCGAGATATGATCCTCAGACAGGTGGGAGTAACGCTTCACCATTTGCAGTGTACGGTGTCCCAGGGCTCCAGCAATCTCCCCAGGTGTTGCACCATTCATTGCCAGATAACTTGCCGTTGTGTGCCTTAGATCATGCCACTTAAAGTCTTCAATCTTTGCCTGTTTGAGTGCAGTTCTCCAGGGTTGTGTAAAATCGAAAGGTTTGGTGGGATCAAGTTTACCTGGGAATAATCGGTTGGTATCTAATCTTCTAATTTTACTTTTTTCTAAAAGCATTTCGTATACCTCACCGGATATATGGAGCTTTCTTCGATCATTGTTTTTTGTCTCATGCAGGATTATCGTTTCACGATCAAAGTCTATTTGGCTCCACTCCAGATTCCATATTTCAGAACGTCTTGCACCAGTTGCAAGGGCAAGTCTGACTGCAAGGTATAAGTCTGAATTCTTGCTACTCTTACAGGCTTCCAATAGCCTTTCACGTTCATCTTTATCAAGAAACCTTACTCTACCCCTGGGTTCTTTCAGCTTGGAAACCTGGTTCATCGGATTCGCTTCAACCCATTGCCACTCTTTCGCGATAACAGTGAATAGGTGGCTTAGTGCTGCCAGATAGCGGTTGACCGTTGAGGCAGAACGATTCCCTTTTGATAACTCGTCTCTCTTTTGGGTGATTAGTGCAGGAGTGACCTCTGCCAGGGTGTGTTTACCGATTTGTTTATTCCACCACCCTAGTTGACGCTTTCTATCTTTGCTGGTTTTAAGGGAGTCTACATAGGTTTCATTGTAACGCTTGATTGCATCTTCCAGGGTGTGCTTTTTCGCTTCATACGTCCTGAAATGCCTGCCTTGACGTATATCCGCTTCAGTTTGCACTGCCCAGCTCTTGGCATCCGTTATACGTTTAAAAGTTGCTGATTGTGCAGGATATCCTTTTATCCGTACCAATACCCTGTAACTGGTTTTGCCATCACTTTTTGTACGCTCTTGAATTACTGCCATGATTGCCTCCTTGTGTGTGTGCTTCAACAAGGTACAATAACGCACAGCAAAAGTCAACAACGGATTATTAATCACCGGAGAAACTGTTACATCTATTTGTTATTACTGTATTTAACAACCATCCATAGTCGATATGGTACATTCACGGTACACCATAAAATAAAAAACACCCATTTTCAGGGTGATTCGCAGGATTTTAGAAGATTATTGTTTTAGGGATTTATTGAAATTTAGTGTACCACCAGTGTACCATTTTCAGTTCTGGAAGGAATTATAGTTTGTAAGTCATTGTTTTTATTAGTACCCCCGGCGCGATTCGAACGCGCGACCTACGGATTAGGAATCCGTTGCTCTATCCTACTGAGCTACGGGGGCAAAAGATCAGCGTAAGTAAATAAGGTTTAAGGGGCTTTTCAAGTGTCCAAATGCTCCTGAAGCCTGATTTTTACCTTCCTGGATCCCGGTCCAACGCATCACCGCGATGATGCGCGATCGGATAATCCTTTAGAGAAACGAAATACTTTGACTATCGCATTAATTGTAACTGTCCCTCTGGTAATGGATATGATCTTGACTAAAAGTTACGACAAAGCAACCCCAAACCGTTCCATCCATCTATCGAACAGGAAAATACGAAATAGTGTTTCGCAGTTGTGAATCTGGTTGGCTCCCGGGATTTTCATGCTCTCAGTCAGTTTTTGTGTTTTATTTTTATCCACCAGTTGCCACACTGCGTGGTCCTGGTTGCTCCATTCCTTTAACATGGGTGCCAGCGGGCCGCTCATCCAACGTTCCATAGGTGTCAGGAAGCCAAATTTGGTTCGTCTCTGGATTACTTTTTTCGGGAGACGATGGCTCATCCCCAGACGTAACGGCAGTTTCACCCAACCCCTCGTATAAAGCACCGAAGGGTGGAACGAAAGACACAATTCAATCACTTTATGGTCAAGGAAGGGATAACGTCCCTCCACAGAAAAGTTCATGGAAATCCGATCATCCCATTTCAGCAACCTGGGAAGGTGCAGCTCACGAACCTCATACACCCGTCTCGCTTGATCATCCATTTTCATGATTTTCTGGAGGGGATTCTGCCCTGTTGCTTCCGGCATTTGCAAGAGGGGCGCGGTTGAGGATGGGTTCGACCTTGTGCGATATCTTTTGTACATGATTGGGGTCTGACGAATCATCTCACTGTTCCCACTGGGCAACATCGCTCCGACAAAATTCCCTAAAACATTAAAATAATGACCCTGCTGAAACTGACGATAGAGATGCAGAAAGTAGGACTGCCAATAGCCGGTGAAAAGTTCATCACCACCCTGACCGTTCAATGTTACAGGAACACCATTTCCGCGAGTAAGCCGTGCGACCTCGTAAGAGGCATACATGGAAAAGCTAGGGAAAGGTTCATCCATCGCCCAAATCAGATCATTCATGTCTGCCATAAATTGGGAGGAACTCGGGGTCACGGCGTGAGGGGAGGAGGTTATCTGAGCACTGACAGCGTCAATATATTCTGATTCGTCGATGGGATCACCGGGGAAAACAGAGCTGAAAGTGTGCAATTTTCCTTTATCGCGTTGAATATCGTCCACCATAACCGCAATACTGGAGGAATCCAACCCTCCACTCAAAGCACAACCAACCGGCACATCACTACGAAGATGAAAACGTACGCTGTTACGAAACTCACGAACAAATTCACGTCCCGCTTCTTTTGGGTCAAAAATGGCTGGAGTTATTTGTTCTGGATTCCAATATGATACTGGCTCGCTTGGAATCAGAGAGTTCAGGGAAATTGAAAGAAAGGTGCCTGCCGGAACGGGATGTACTCCCTGAAAGAAGGACTGTCTGGGCTCTTCATAACCGGTGAGAAGAAATTCCCTTGCGGTGTTTATATCAATGGAAGCTTCAAATCCGGGTACTTCCAGGAATTGTTTGATCTCGCTGGTTATTGCTAAGATATCGCCACGTTTCCACCAGTAGAGGGGCTTGATACCCATACGGTCTCGGCAGAGAATGATCTCCTTTTTTAGCACATCCAGGATTATGATCCCCCACATACCATGAAAACGTGCGAAACAGTCTGTACCCCATTGATCGTATGCTGCCAGAATCACTTCTGTATCGGTGCCAGTATGAAACTCGTGTCCAAGTTTTTCCAGTTCTTCACGCAATTCTACAAAATTATAAACTTCGCCATTGAAGATCATCCAGAGATTTTTGCGGTACTGCATGGGTTGACGTCCCGCTTCTGAAAGATCAAGGATTGACAAACGTCTATGACCAAGTGCTACAGTCCATGGTGAATTGGCATGGTCACTCACTGAGTGGTCGCCATTTGCATCAAGCGTATAGAATCTCACATCCTGATCATCCGGACCCCGATGACTCACAAGATCAGTCATATTCTGGATAATCGCTGGTGATAGCTCAGTATCAGCTTTTTTCAATATTGCTGCTAATCCGCACAAATCAAACCTCTGACTAATTAGTTCTCTGGGGTTAATCCCAAATCATGATAGAGTTTAAGCAATTCGTTAAAGTTTACATCCCAGTTAAACTTGGATTCTATAGCTTTTCGTCCAGCTAGTCCAAGTTTATCTGCTAAGTTCGCTTCGAGAATGATCCGCTCAAATGCATTTGCAAGTGATGAAACTGAATTATCCATGACCAGCCCTCCTCCAATTTCCTCCACCTGTTTTGCAACAAGTGTTTTCTCTGAGACGATTGCTGAAACACCGTTCGCCCAAAGTTCAAAAAATCGATTTGGCTGACCGACACGGTTGTTGTAATCGCTGTTGTCAAATAGTACGCAACCCGCCCAGGCAGTAGGAAGTAATTCGTTCACAAGTACATCACGAGGAAAGGGACCCTCTGCTCTCACATCTTCCTCCGGAGCACCCTTACTTCGTGCTATCTTAACCAGTTCTTTCGGGTCAACATCATCAAATCTTCCCCAAAAAGCTAACTTGCAACTAAATTTCTGACGTACCTCAGCGAATGCTTCAGCAATAATATGAGGCATATTCGCACTCCAAATCGTCCCTGCCATTACAAATAAGGGAACATCTGATTTAGCGACGGAAGGTGGATAAGAAAAGGCTTCAAGTTCAGGGAAATTTCCAACCGATGCTGTTCGAACTCCAATATCTCGATAACGTTTTGCCATAATATCGTTAATCGTCACCACACCTGCAAAATCTTTACGGCATGCTGCTAATTCCATATAATTGAAATAACGAGCGGCTAATCGACTGACGATTGGAACTTTGAAAGGATTATAAAATGCAATTGTCGTATAGTAATTTTCATGCGCATCCCAGATGACTGGTCTCCCAGTCTTACGTGCAACCTTCCTCATCACTGGAAGCAAATCCGGATCATGAAAATGGTACGCATCGCAGTCTATGCTTTGCGCAATCACGGCAGCCTTCCTGGCTGCCAGGAAACGTCGTTGCAAAAATCCTACAGGATATTCAATTGGGATAATGTGGACGCCATCCACAACTTCCTCTTTGTCATGAGGAATGATAAGAGTGATTCTATATCCTGCTTGCTGTAAAGATCTGCATTCACGTACGAAAATACGTGTATCGAAAGCTTTGTGTGCTGTGGCTATATGGCAAATGTGAGACATTGTGTTTTGATCACCTGCGTGTTTTCAATATCTGAATTAACTTTGGAAGATAATGGTACTCATACACCCGAGCAATTGCTTACAACATTCCATTCACTGACTCCTCTATCATATTGGTTCAAGCTATTTATTCAAGAATATTTTAGAATCGAATTAGAGATGCATCTTGTTTTACCGTTGATATCATCGCATCTTTCCGATTCCTCAAAGATAAGTCAATCAAGGAGTTCAGCAAATTATGTGCGGTATTGCCGGTATTATAACGTGGAATAGAGAGGCGATTACCAGGGATACGTTGATGTCCATGGGCAACCGTATGGAGACTCGTGGCCCCGATGATTACGGCATCGAGATCGGTGAGGGATGGGGGATGGTGCATCGACGTCTGAGCATTATCGATTTAAGCCCGAGTGGGCATCAACCCATGACGAACGAATCTGGCGATATCTATTTAATTTTTAATGGAGAGATTTATAATTTTCAACCTCTAAGAGATGAACTGGTAAATGCCGGTCACATTTTCACCTCAAATACCGACAGTGAAGTTTTGATCCATGGGTACGAAGAGTGGGGAGAATCCGATTTACTGCAAAAAATAACGGGGATGTTTGCATTTGCACTGTGGGACAACAAAAGAAAACGTCTGATCCTCGCAAGGGACCGTCACGGACAAAAACCGTTATTCATTTACGAGAATGAGGGCAGACTTGTTTTTGCATCGACACTTCCGGCGTTGCAGAGAGGAGTTCCAGAAAAACTGGAGCTGAACCGACAGGCTGTACTCAACTTGATGGCGTTTCGTTTTATTCCTGAATACACATGTATCACTAATGGAGTGCGAAAACTACCTCCCGCACACTTCCAGGTATTTGAGAAGGATAGTGACTCAACTCCTCAGTGCTATTGGAGTTTTAAACCAGAACCAAAACTTGATGAACCCGTTGCGATCGTGCAGTCGAAGATTAAGGACCTCCTCCTCGAGGCTGTAGAGAAAAGGTTGTTCAGCGATGTTCCGCTTGGTGCTTTTCTTAGCGGTGGGGTTGACAGCAGGTTGGTAGCCTGGGCGATGAAAGAATCGTTGGAAAAGGTACACACATACACCATCGCATTTGAAGATCACCCCTATGACGAATCAAATCTCGCTTCCCAAATTGCAAAATACCTGGGTACCGAGCACACCACCTTACAGGCTGACCCCAAAAACACCGATCTATTGACACAAATTGCACGACATACCAGTGAACCATTCGGCGACTCCTCAATTCTTCCCTCTATGCTTGTCGCTCAACTGGCAAGACAGCATGTAACTGTTGCATTGACTGGTGATGGAGGAGATGAACTTTTCGCAGGTTATTTACGTGCCACGAATCTGCAAACAACTGATCGATTACGTTCTATGATTGGAATCAACGGCGGTCGTTTTCTGCATAAAGTTTCTTCGGTGATGAGCAATATACCAGGAAAATTGGGTCACCTGGCAGCCAGAGGAGAAACCTTAAGTCGGTTGATTGTTGATGGTGCACTCGGGGTTCTCTCCCCTGAATTGGTTTGGGAGGAATACGAGCGATTTACTATTCTGGCAGAACCAATGCGCCATCACCTCCAGGAAACCGATCCAATCACCGATATGCACCTCCTCTTCGACAGACTTCCGGCTGACAGTGAAGTGGAACGTCAGATGTGGCATGACGCTCATTTTATGTTACCGGGCGATTACCTGGTAAAAGTTGATAATGCAACAATGACACACAGCCTCGAAGCCAGAAGTCCGTTCCTCGATCAGCAACTCTGGGAATATGCGGTGAAGATTCCCACAAAAATGCGCATGTTGAATGGACAGAGAAAGGGATTGCTCTGGAAGTTGGCAAAAGATGAAATGCCCGGTCTGGAAGTACAAAAAGGAAAATATGGATTCAGGGTACCTGTGTTTGAATGGATTGGCAATGAATGGAATTCTTACTGGAGGAATCTATTTACCGATTCACGTTCAGCGGAAAATAATTTCATCGATGAACCAGGCGTCCAGAAGATGTTGCAAGCACACGCCGAGAGAGTTGGAGACTTCGGTTTTACACTCTGGAACCTCGGAATGCTCGAACTCTGGCTGCGTGAGAACGGATATTAAAGGGTAAAATGCTATAGAACGACCGTTCTGTTTATTCTGGAAACCCTTCACTCTAATCATTAATCTTCACTCCTCTTTTCCTCTCTCAGACTCATCTTCCGTATCCTTATCCTCAGTATCATCTGGGGTTTGATCCAGACTTTCAGGATCAAGTGCATCTTCTGCCAGATGGGGAGGAATGACCTCTTCCGCTTTTGGATGAGTGGTCAGTTTGACATGCCCATTATCAATGAGATACTTTCCCAGCCTGCTGTCATGCCCACCTTCTTTATCCTTTATATGATAGAGAATCCAGTCTCTCAGGAAATTATAGGTATCTGTATTTACAACCCTGTCTCCATCCTGATGACGTTGGATTAAAACTGCCAGGTCATACTTGAATTTATTGTGTTCCTCCTGATGTTGAAGGTGCTCGGGATACTTGGAATTCAACATGTATGATTCTTCGGTTTTGAAATGGAAACTCGTGTATGCTGCCAGGTGGGAGAGGATATTTTCGATCACTTTTTCGCCAGAACCCTCACGTAATGCATGGCTTAATTGCCGTATCTGAGCGACAAGGTATTTGTGTTGAGCATCAAAAACACGTACACCGACACTCATGGTTTCATCCCAGGCAAAATCCATAATTACCACACACCCGTTTCTTTACTATTAGTAGATTGAATCACCTTGTAAGGCTGATTGGCCCTGGATTTATCCAGGGTCTAATGAATCCATTTCTAGAGATATTAAACATTGGAAAAATCCAATGCCAACAAGCAAAGCATCTGATCTAGTTGATTAGAATTATCCAATCTCAAAGATTTTCATCCACACACTCGTTTCCGAGCACTTTCAGAATAGAGCCATTTCTAATTGCTCTGGCGACAGTCTCAATCATCCAGGTTGGTTCAACTTCCTTGAAACTAGCTTCAGTCGGCGAAAATTGTTGTGGGCCGGAACCCGCCCTTTCCTCCTCACCGATTTCACCATCATGAATAATAAAAGGAATATGCAGGTTATCCCTGATATAGCTTCGGGTGAGCTGGGCACTTCGGCTCAAAACCAGATATGAAACATCCAGTATTTCTGCAGCCGATACATCACCCTCTTCCACAAAATTCGGGAACATCATCCGTGGATTATCTTCACCCATATATTTCTGCACATATTGAGTAATAGGAAGTTGATCTTCTTTATTCGTCTTGTTGACGAGTTGGTGCGATCTCGCCAAAGTAGACCGTTCGACATATCCCCCTGCATATCGTGTACGAATATCACACGCCTGCAAGCCACAGATCAGTTCAATCGCCAGGACATGAGCAACATTTTGAACAACAATTCGCAGATGACGAGCCGCATTTGTTGCCATGGCAACATGATCTTCCGCATTCGAAGAGGTCGGTATCGAGTCGACTGAAGAGGGATGCGCGAGCACTTTATTCTCTGAAACCAATCCCGCCGCTGCATATTGAGCGATCATAAATCCACTATGTAGTCCAGCTTGACCAAGGGTGAGATTTGCAGGTAAGCCGCGATTGTGATTGGAATCGAGAAGAAGTTGGATTCGACGTTCTGAAATACTTGCCAGTTCCGCCACTGCCAGTTTGAGATAGTCAGCCGCTGTGGCAACAGGTTCTCCATGGAAATTTGCTGCTGAGCAGTGCGTGGTCTCAAGTGTGGATTTTGCATTTTTACTGGCAAGGGGATCGCTGGCAGCTTTTTCACCCACTCCAAATTGATGCCAGAATTCTTCTTTATTTTTTAACAGATCAGAGAAGAAGAGAGGATTATCAGTAGCCGCATTAATCTCCGCTTCAGCAACAAAGGTCACATGCTCAATGGCGTTGTAAACTGCACCGTGAACCTGAGGCATTGCTCGGATGCTGTAGTCATCCTGCGATTCGGCGATGAGAGAGCAACGTCCTGTCAGTGTGCTATCCTTCAAAAATTTCTGCAGTTCAAAAGCGGTAAGGAGCTGTCCTTTCTGCCGACGTATTAGATGAACTGGCAACTCAAATGCTCTCATATGCCCGAATTGCGCCTGGTGAGTTAAACTACCGGATAAATTGGCGATGTGGTAAAGTTGAATTGCGTCATAGGTTGAGAGGGCAAGCATAGCAGCGGATGAGGTTGCACCGTTGGTAAGGGCAAGACCCGCTTTGGGAAAGAGTTCGTCAACCATTAGGGGTTTGATCCCTGCAAGCTCCATCGCCTGCCTGCCATCCAGAAGTACGCTGACATCGCCAGTTTTACGTCGATCCAAACGCTCATTTTCTTCATACCAGGTCATTCCACGAGGATCACGTATCTCCTCGCCCCCAGTGTATTTCATCTCCTCACAATCATTGGGAATCAGCCATGCCTTACCCTTCCCCAGCAACACGAGGAACAGATGCGAAAGTGAGCACAAATCACCGCTTGACCCCACACTACCTTTTTCGGGTATGTAGGGAATCACTCCCTTGTTCAGCATATCACGCAAGAGTATCAGTAGTCTTGGATGAACACCAGAAACCCCTTGAGCGAAGGTTTTCAGACGGAGCAACATCATCCCACGTACAACATCCACTGCAAATGGTTTTCCTACTCCCGTCGCGTGAGAATAGAGGATGTTCGCGGATAACTTCAATGTATCTGCTTCATTTGAAAGTCGGAATTTCCGGTTCGATCCAAATCCGGTATTTACGCCGTAGATATTCTTATTATCACGTATATAACCAAGCACTTCCTGATAACTTCTGAACACAGGATTGTTCTCATTTTCTGCAAGCAGGCTTTTATCCACAACAATTTCAGCAAAATGACCAGATTCATCAGTTCGGGTGATCGAGGCAAAATCTTTCAGTCGTAACCAGTTAGTCTGTTTACGAAGTTGATCCAAGCCAATTTGCGTCTGATTGCTGTATTCGCTGAATGTTGTGTTATCATTTTGGACAGCTTGCGAGAGTTCGCCATAAAGACCCTCAATATCCAACTGCCCAATTGTGATAGTATGATGATCGTTGCCCATCTCTATTCCCCTCAATATTATTAGTACTCTTCCAAATCAGCCTGTCTAGGAACAGGGTCTCCTACCTCGTCATTCCAGCATGATTTTAGCTGGATTCGTAGAACCCTGCCGTAGGCAAAGCATCCAGGAGGGTATTGAATTTATTGCTGTTAGATTAAACAACTTACAGCAAACTTTCCATTCTTCAGACAGACTGATTGCCTAACTACCCTTGATACTATTCACTACAGAAGTTTGTATTGATTCAGAATAGTCTTCACATTTTCAAGTAATTCATCAGCATTGATTTCAAATTGCGCGGGACGTTCTGTTCGCCATGTTTCACGGTCTTCTACTTCTTCCGAAAGATCCCGTCCCAGCCATAAATCTTTTATCTGTAGCTTTCCATCCTCAAATTCTCGATCACCAGCAATAATTGCGATGGGAATATTCGCTTTATCAGCATACTTCAACTGTTTCCCGATATTCCCGCCAGCCATATAAACTTCGGTGTTTATCCCCTGCTGACGTAAACTGTGTGCCAATTTGTGATATTCTGTACGGAAATTTTTGTCCATCACAGTCACAAGAACGTGCGCAGTTGAAGATTTGGTGTCGATTCTGCCGAGGTGTTTCAAGGCTGCCAATAGACGATCCACTCCAATACTCGCTCCGGTTGCAGGAATCATCTGACCGGTAAACCGTTTCACCAGGTCATCGTAACGTCCCCCGCCAAACACGCTGCCGAAACTTTTGGAATTTCCGCTCTCATCGGTCACTTCAAAGGTAAGTTCACCTTCAAAAACTGGTCCAGTATAGTAGCTTAATCCACGAACAACCGTGGGATCGAAAATTACGCGTGATTCATCATAGCCTAGAGCTGTGAGATGACTGTCGATGGTACGAAGCTCCTCAACACCTTCTTTGCCAATCTCGCTGTCGCCAATGGTTTCAGCAAGTAAATCACATACTTCCTTCCTGCTGTCCTTTTTGGCGTTGAGATAGCCCAGGATTTTCTCCAGAGCATCATCGGAAAGTTCGCAACCGGGGGTGTAATCGCCTGATTCATCGAGACGACCACCTGTCAATAGCAATTCAACCCCTTCGATTCCAACTTTATCCAGTTTATCAATTGCCCGGAAAATATCATCAGAGGTGATCTGCCGTCTGTATGGTTTACCTTTGGCTGGACCTATGGGAATATCACCTTCTACAATCTTGTCCAGATTGTTATATCCGGTAAGTTCGAGGATACCATTCAGGATTTTCCTGTCATTCACTTTGATAATATAGTCGCCACGTTGGATGCCAACCGCTTCGAGGGTATCTGCCATAACACAGCAAATTTCTGCATCCGCATCCGCACGAGGAACACCAACCGAATCAAAATCGAACTGGTAAAATTCACGGAACCTTCCCGGACCTGGTTTTTCGAAACGATAAACAGGACCCACTTGATAACGCCTGAACGGACGTGGCAGTTCGGGATACATGGAAACCACACGTGATAACGGAGCGGTCAGATCATACCGCAACGCTATCCACTCCTCATCCTCATTGTGCAGTGAAAATATCCCGCCATCCGGTTGAGTGCTTTCGGGCAGAAATTTCCCCAGCACCTCGACATATTCAATCGCCGGAGTCTCCAGCGGAACAAACCCATAACGTTCATACACCTGACGTACGGTGTTGATCATGCGATTACGTGCAAGCACATCGGCTGCAAATACATCACGAAAGCCACGGTAAAGACGTGGTTTGGTGCGTGCCATCAGTTATCTCCATTTGGTTCTGATTAGATACTAAGGTAAAAACCAGTACAAGATAAAACAAAGAAACGAGATGGAAACCATCCCGTCCTTATTCTATCTCTCAAAGTAGTTGTAAGTTTTGAATTGTAAGCGAATTTTACGGCAGCTTAGCAGGTACCAAGACCAATTCTTCAAATAATTTATCTACTTCCGAAACTGGAGTCTCAGTGAACAATCTTCTCAGTTTTGTAAATACCAAATCCTGTGCCCTTGAGTCAATAAAATGCTCAAAATCCGCTTTGGTTTTCTCATCATCCCTCATACTGCGAATCCTGTTTTCCATTGTGTTCAATTGTAACTGGAAAAACTTTTCATCGAAGTCTATATGGGAAAACAATAGCCGTAACCTGTCAACTGATTCAGAAGTTTTAAGTCCCAAAAACTTTTGTGCTGGACACAATATTACAACACCAACATTTACTGATTCCTGACGGGCTCTATCAGGACAAAATTGCAGTACCGAGTAAAAACAATCGTTTTCCATATTTGCCTTCTACATCTATTCTGGTTTGAAGATTTCGGTCGGTCGAGAAGCTAAAAAAGCTGCCCTTTCTTCCAAAAATTCAACAACTTTATCTTTTAATCCCTGATCAATGTTCCAATCTACTGGCATTTTATTGATAATCGTTTCCAGACTTATTCTACTGAAGTTTTTTATGGTTTTCAAGCAGATCGAACAAACGGAATCATTAAAATATGGCTTAAATTCTGGGAAATTGCCGTAGATGTGTGTATCATCTACAAGTACATCGAGCAGTGTACTTCTCGTTAATGCAAAAGAGAAATCCATTGCTATTAATTGCAGTCGATCACTTGATTGGTGCTTAAAGAACACATTGTCATAGTTCCTGTGTTCTTTTCCTCCTATATCGGAGCTGTATCTATCAAAATTACAAACCCATGTGTCCAAAACAAGTAGTTTTGTGATATCCTCAAAATTTATCAGCCTCTCAAATACTCTTGAGCTACCATCCCAAACAATCCCCTTTTCAAACTTGGAAATAAAACCATGTCCAGGTTTTGAATCACTCCCCCTTGAAAATTGGAATGCCCCAGCAGAAAGATTTAATAAAGAAAATGGAAATGTTTGTAATCCAATTGCCTTTGCAAGACTTGTTCCTAAAAATTCTGAGATCAATGAATCAGTTCCCTGGGGGTTTCCAGGAACTTTGATTACGCCCCTCCCAGTATCTGTTAACACCTCAAATGGATGGGTTCCTGCACCAGAAATACTTTTTTCTACCATGATGATTTTTGAGGGAGACCATGAAGTAATATCCGGAGTTTTCAATTTTTACACTTATGTTTGAAGTTATAGGGTATCCTCTGATTCGAATTAAATTAAGCATTAATAAATCGAAATTCTAGACCCGATTAATCAAAAAGATTTATGCCATAAGATACCACACCAAAACCAAAAGGTTCAGGAAAACCAGTACCTTTAAGTTATACCACCACCCGGACTTGAACGAGGGTTGACTCGAGGATTGCTTCGAGCTTCACACTTCTCATCCCCCAACGAGAAGGCAGTCCCGGAACTCGTCAGTCCCGTGAATGCGAGAATCCAGACGATATAGATGACGAAGCCATGCTGTTTCAGGGTGATATCATGCGGTTATCATTGATCATAACTGGCATCATGTTAATTCTGTAGTTCAGTTGAATACGTGACGGATTGGTGTGTATTTTATATCTGGTGAGGTCTGAATGGAAGCACTTATATGAAGAGATACGACATCAAAAAGTGGATTACTGTCAAAAGACAAGTTGTTGATTCAACCAAACAATTTCAACAGCAAACACCTCCAAAACATTATTCTTGTCTGGTTCCCCGCCTGCGCTGGGATGACGCTACGCATGAGCGACTATTCAAATTATCAAGTAATTCTCACTCATATACACTTGTTTTCATACTCTTTACCCTGATTCTATCCCTCGCAATTCTATCACCCTCCCATGCCCAATGGGTTGATGGCGGGATGTTAGTATCCCGTTATCACGCCGGTGGTATTTGTCAGTTTTTCCCGATAGATGATGGTGGTTTCTGGATGGTTTATGAGGATCCCACAGGTACTTCCGGCAAGACTCGAGTACAAAGGTTTGATGTTGATGGGTACGCTTATTTTCCTGATGGTGGACTTAGACCACTCCCTGATTCATTATCAAGTACACAGGATTTATTCGGGGCAGTACAACGTCCAGATGGCGGAATCACAGTATGTGTGGTTGCGAACATCAATGAAGAATATCCGTGGAGTATTTATGCACAGGCATTTGACCTGGAGGGATATTATCTTTTTGGTCCCACTGGTGCAGTTGTTAATGAACATCACGCTAGCCAATGGACACCCTGGGGTGGTAATTTCCCCGCTGTCGTACCTGATGGGAATGGTGGTCTATGGGTGTACTACGAAAAGGTAATTCATGAGGATTTAATGTGGATAGCTGGAATCAACGCTGATGGAACACGTAAAATTCAAGGAGAGTGGTACTTTGAAGAATATTTTTCAGACAGGGGAGCAAACCCAGTTCTAGGTGAGGATAGTGAAGGTGGCGTCTATCTTATATACCCACATCAAGATGAAATAACGCGGTATAACTGTTACCACATAATGGCTGATGGCACGCTGGATAATGAAGAACCTGTTTCAATTCTGGATTCCATCGGGACGAGATTCCGCCAGATCGTAACCCATCCTAACGTAGAAGGAGCTATATACTTTACGGACCTAGAGTATGGTAGATATCAGAAGATTAATGCAGGTTTGGGATTACCATGGGGTATATCGGGAATAGAATCTGATCAGGGTGGAATCACACCATCCAGGCCGAAACTGTGCGCAGATGGCGGTATGATTGCTATGTATATGAGTAGACAGGATCATATAGCCAAATGCTTTCGCGTTAAACCTGATGGCTCACCATATTATGAAGAATATATAGCTGAAATAGACTCACTTGATATCGTACTTGCCCATGAGTTCGAAATAATACCCAGTTTAGATGGAACAGAATTTACAACAGTTTATTTGGGGCATCAGAACAGAGGTGAGAATTTTATTCATTATCAATTTATCCGTACATTTCATTTTGATTCACTAGCTGTTAATCAGTGGTCGGCGCAAAGTGTTGAAGTACTTGATCAGGTGGTCACACGACAATCTGGAAACCTGAATATCATTGGTCCATCAGTTCGAACAACCGATGGTGGAGCTGTCTTTGCCGCCAGCTTCCAGTTTGAGGATCGAGGCAATAAGATGTACCTGTATAAGATCAATTCGGATGGAACAGTTGCTGGACGAGAAACTTCAGTTGGAGATGATACCCAACCAGCAGCAGTAAAAGGATTTCGCTTACGTTCAGCATTCCCCAATCCATTTAATGGCACTGTTACCTTACGCGTCGATCTGGCATACCCAGGAAACTACGAATGGACTGTTTATTCACTCACTGGACAAGAAGTCGCCAGTAAGTCACTCACCACCCATCATGCTGGACTATTCGAACAGACCTGGACACCGGGTGAATCGCACTCAAGTGGTGTTTATCTGGTTCGCTGGACAAAGGAGGGTCAACATCTGGCAACGAAAAAGCTGGTATATTTACCTTGAGAAATTGCAGTTGAGCTGAACAATGAACAAAAAAGAGGACTTGGAAATTCATTCCAAATCCTCATCTATATCTGTACAACCGCCCGGACTTGAACCGGGGACCTCCTGATCCACAGTCAGGCGCTCTAGCCATCTGAGCTACGGTTGCAAAAGCGTTTGGAATATAGGTCATGAGGTTTTCAATTCACAACCCCTCAGCTCCTCCCCCAAGCTCTATCCCTGTAAAATAATAAACTAAGCGTCGTTCTATTTCAGCAGCGTAATTTTCCTTCTTTGCATCTCGGAATTAAACTCAGCCTGCAAGATATATACACCGCTGGCGGTGGAGTTTCCAAGTGCGGACGTAGTTAAATGGAACTCATGAATGCCCGCCGTATAACGCTTGGAAGCTTTATACAACTCACGTCCCAGTAGATCGAATACCTTGAACTGCACCTCTCCTTTTTCAGGAAGGGTAAATGGAATTGTCACACTCGGGTTAAAGGGATTCGGATAAGCAGTTCCCAAAACAAACTTTTCTGGAAGGGGAACTGATTCCAGGTGGAACAACGAATAGGGTGCCTCCCCATAGAACCCTGTTGATCGATTCTCGAACTCGATTGATCTTCCTGTATCATCGAGAAGACGTATTTCAATTCTGTTTCCATCCACGAATCCCGGCAGGTTGTTTTCAATATCCCCACCCCAGGCAGTCACTGGTGAATATTTCGAACTATTATCCACCAATCCGTTTCCCACCAGCAACTCACCATCGAACAGCTCGATTTCAGCAGTCCGTAAGCGCAAATCCTCATCGAGAGCAATTACAACTGTATACGGTAGCCCGGTTTCTCGAGAAGATGCTGGTATTTTCGCCCGGCTTTTTATCCGTGATTCATTCGGGATCGAGGCAACGACATCGCCAGTTTGATAGACAAAATCAAAATCTTCATAGGAGTAAATTCTGTATCCCTCGCCAGGCAGGACATCACCGATGAGGTTAATATCAAGCGCGGGAATCCATGAATTACCATCCGAATCGATCACAATCGCAATATCCGCTTCCATACCGCTCCAGGCGATTTCGTTGCCAACTGGCTGCTGCAATGGGTTGCCGAACCAGTCCCATCTACCTGAAGAGATATGATAAACAGTGTTTTCCACATCAACAGGTTGACCGGTAAGTTCAAAAATCGTCGCTTCATTGCAGAAGACCAGATAGCCACGTGTCACATCAATCTCACCAATGGTATTTAATCCCAGTTCCGGTATCACAAATCCACCATTTACATCGTAGACAATTACTACATTTGGAATCTCACCAAACAATGCCAGAGCGTTAAGGTTTTCTGGCATGATATTCAGGGAAATCATGCTGAAATAGTTACCGTTCAGCTCATAGGTCTGGGTAAATTCTCCATTACCAGGTTCCCAGAGCGGTAAATAATCTACCAAGCCAAGTTGCGGATTATCTGGATTGTGAAATATGCCATCCTCAACTTCCTGTTCATCCATTGTTCCCCAATAGTTATTTTGCGCCAGCATGGGGAAATTGGTGTTATTGTAGAGGTTGTATACCCCACCATTGTTGCCATTATCAAATAGTTGGTTCTGCCCCTGAAGATCAGGATTCAGGTTATCTACATCACCAAGCGAAGCACGTCCATTTGTAATGGTTGTAACACCCCAGAAGTTACCCGAAATAACATTACGGCTCGCGTCAACATGTGCGCTACCATTTACATTAATCCCGGAACCGTAATTCATGGGATCATTCATGGCTGTATTATTTGATAACTCACAGTCTGTCACCAGCACCTGCATCCCTTCGCCGGAAGCAACGATGCCATAGGAGCAGTTTTCAATTCGAGTTCGACGAACTGTTACTTCGCATTGAGTGCCGAATGTCCAGGCGGAAATACCGCCGTGACGGTTATTCGGCTGCCCGATGATATGGCAATCTTCGATCACAGGATTGTTGCTTCCCTGAACTCCGATGGAAATAGGATTTTTTGCACCTGTGTTCTGAAGATTATTTCGTAGAAGCGTAGTGTTCCTGATGATCGGATTTGAGCCCAGTGTAATATTCACCGCCCACTGGTAGCTATCATGAATTACACAATTGTCAATCAGCCCTTCTGCCCCGCTGAAGCCGATAGCGTAATGATTCCAATCCCCGATACGGCATCCTGTCGCTTCGACATAACTATCCGAAAGCACACGAATACCGTCATCGTTTCCATTCTCTCCACCGCCAATCAAGAGAATATCGGTCAGATAGGCTCGTCCACCATCTTCAATCCGAATACCGCCAGGACCATCGTTATCATTGCCCAACACCGCTACAGAGTCTTCCTGTCCCACTGGTGTGAAAATAGTGAACCTGCCCTGTACACGGATATCCGGTGTCCCATTGTGAGTGAAGTGCATGGTTGAACTGATGAAAATACTATCGCCGGAGGCAATGATCAGTTCTTCGTTCACTTCATATCGACGGTTGTCCCTGTCCCAGGTAACTACACCATCAGAAAACTCAACAAGCTCATCTCCACCCCATCTTACACCTGTACCGGGTGTAGTGTAAGCGAAAGCTGACGGGATCGTGAAAAGTAGTACAACAGAGATGGATAGCAGGCAGATCGTGGTTTTGGTCATCATCTTACTCCATAGAATTGCTGAAAAATTGTCTTATGGAATGTGCTTTTAGATCGCTTGAAAATCAAGTGCTCAACATAATCTAATCCATTTGAAAATTTAAAGGTAGATTACCATCATGATTATCGGTAGCAATACAAATACTTTCTAAAAGGAGATATACCAGATTAAACTATTGCAGTGAAAGCACATATTCCACATCTTAAAAGTATGGGTCGCTGAAACAGGCTGTCTGAGAGCACAGTTTCACGCTGCGTCATGCCAGCATGGTGTTAGCTGGCATCCAGGAAACTATTAACATTATTGATTTTAGAAATTCAATGTATCCGTAATATCTGAATTCATTCACTCTCGGACAGATTGTGAAACAAGAAGATTTCATGTCAGTACCATTTTATCTGGCTGTTGCGATTATTACACTTGTTGTGTGGTTTGGGTTTGTTGTTGCACGAAAACGCATTTACAAACCTCGTCATCCCGGTGATGAGTTGGGCCGGGAACCAGAATGATATTGATATTGTAGACCTTAATAACTTAGAGTATATGCAACATCCTTGAAGCAATCTGACTTGATTCGTTCAAGGACAGCCTGGTGCTTGCTGGAATCATTATCCCTGCAGCAGTATTATCAAGGTACATCCATTAACGACTACAAGATATCTACTTATGTTCAATGCAACAATCGCCTATATCTATTCAGACTTACCTTCTTATGTTCGTGCGAACAAAACCCTGCCAATCCTGCGAGAACAGTTCCGGGAAGTGCATTTTATCGGTTGTACTCGCAAACGTGCTCTTGATCCGGGACGACCTGAAGGAATCCATTATCACATTGCTGACCTGCAAATTGGCAATGGGATTCATACCATCAACAAGGTCGCAGAATTTTACAAATATATAAAAAATACGCTTGCCGAGATTCAGCCTGATGTTGTCATGGCAGTCAATGAAGAATATATACTGCCCTTTTCTTTCAGATATATCCCAATGCCCAAACGTCTCGTTCTCGATCTGTACGACAGCATCGGCATGCGTATTTTTGGCAGAGGTCGTGTCTTGAATCCGGTTATGCGTCAACTCTCACAAGTTGCCCTGCGTACCATTCATGGTCTATCGGAGGTTAGCGAGGAACGTCTCGAGTGGCACAGGACTTTACCACGGGAAAATGTCATTATATACAATTCTCCTCCATTTCTTGAAAACGTTGAAGCGAAAGAGGGGTTGCCGGATAAGTTTATCTATGCCAATGGGATGCTTGTGGATGGATTTCATGGTATTGAGACTCTTCTGGAAGCGGTTGAACAGTTTGACGATCTACATATTGTTTTTTCCGGGAGGACAAAAGGGGAGTTTCTCGAAAAAACCTTTTTAACCCATCCGAAAGTGATCAACCTCGGCTCTGTTCCCTTTGAGGATGTTTTTCGTATCATAACTGCGAGCAGTGGAGTCTGGGCGCATTATAATCCAATTGCGCTGAATTATGTCTACGGTGCTCCAAACAAGCTCTATGAAGCGATGATGCTGGCGAAGCCGTTGTTCATAAACTCCGAAAACCATGCTTCCGCTATGCCTCATGAGGTTGGCTTCGGGCTTGTAAGTCCCTTTGAGGATGTGGGTTCGTTGATTCCCCTGCTGGAAATTGTGGCAAAAGGTGATGCTGGTCTTTATCAGGGCTGTCAACATGCACGTGAGGTGTTCAAGGAGAAGTACGCCTGGGAACACATGGCAACCAGATATGCTGATTTTTTTAGAAGAATGGGTGTGCCGGAGGTAAAATAGTAGTACCAGCGTCTTTGCTGTTGGAATTTGATCCTACTTTCCTGTATTTTATAATAGTTCGTTTACTTACCATAGAAATTGGGGTGAATCATGAAATCAGGTATCCTGCTCGCTGTTTTTTTGCTGACATTGTCCTTTGGTGCAATGACTGCAAACTCACAGCATTTTACTCCTGTTGATGATACTGGACTTCCCTACGCTATTGTGATTGATTCAGTTATTCATGAGACCAATCTGACCCCGGCTGTGGATGAAATTGCGGTATTCGATGGCGATCTCTGTGTTGGTATGGGGTATTACTCCGATGCGAACTTTTCTGTTACCGCTTGGGAGGGTGATCCCGGTTTCGGTTTCCTGGGGTTTGACAATGGCAATCCTATCCAGTTTCGGATTTTTGTCTCGATGGATAATCTTGAATACTTCTGCGAGGCGGAATTCACAGAGGGTGATGGCACTTTCGGTTCTGGTCCATATACTGCGGCGATTGTCGAAACGGGCGTGGTGAACAGTTTAGAGGAGAATGATACCTGGCAACCGATGGAATTTGAAATCCTCTCCCTTTACCCCAATCCATTCAATGAGGTCGCCACTCTTACGCTTTCTACAAGTCATACTCAAATGATTGAACTTAGTTTGTTCAACCTGCTTGGAGGCGAAATCTTCAGAGGTGATAAATTCCTTGCAGTAGGCACGAACCGTATTGAACTGAGTGCATCAGTTATGAATCTCCAGCACACTGGCACGTATTTTTTCAGAATTCAGGCTGATGGAAAATCGTTCATGGAAAAAATTATCTATCTGAAATAAACGCTCTACAAAACGCACTCTATGCGTATACCTGCAAAGACTTTCAGTAAACTGTCAACCCTGCTCCTGGTTGTCCTTTTTCTCCTCATTGCTTCCGGGCTAACGTTCGCTGCAGAACGAGACTCAAGAGGTGTAGCTGCCACGGGAATCGGTGTTCATTTACTCAGTCAACCCACCGACCCCGACTGCAGAATCGCTAACCCGGCGGGCACATCATGGATAACCTCTTATGCTATCACTGCTGGCTATATCAATCAATGGGGGATCAGCGAACTGGATATGTACCTGTTCCAAGCTGTTCTTCCTCATGGCGACTGGACAGGTGGATTAAGGGTTTCTGGATTCGGAAATGATCTCTATTCCGAACAGGCAATTGCACTCTCGCTCTCAAAACAAATTAGACACAATCTGGCTTTCGGTATAGAAAGCTCTTATGAACAACAACAAATTGAAGGCTACAGGGACGACAACAGAATCTTTATCTCACCGGGCTTATTATACCTGCATCATGTTGTTAATTTTGGAGTGGTATACCGGGATTTGTACAGTGTTGGTTCAGTTGATACTTACAAACCTTCCGGGAAACTGATCACTGGTTTCTCTCTATTACTTACCCCCCGTTTCACACCTCATTTTGAGTTTGAAGTTGATGATTCTGAAGATGTCTTTTACCGAGCAGGACTCGAGATTTATACTGGTGGTGGACTTGCTGTCCGGTTTGGATACGACCAGAAAAACCAACGTATGCATTTTGGGGTGGGAGTCCATCACAAGCAAATTTCCGTTAACAGCTCCTACGACAACCATCCATATCTCGGTTGGTCGCATGCTCAGGGGATTACTTTGTCGGGGAGTTCATGGTGAAACTATTTTTACTGACGACACTCCTACTTTTTATCTCTTTCACCACCTCCCTGAGCCAGGAAAACCCTGAAATAGACAGCCTGCAAGCTTTACTCGACCCTGAAAATATCGAGCAAGCAGAAGCATCCTGGGAGTGGATGGAAGGTGACAATATGAAATCTTTCGCATCCAGCAAGCTTCAACCTGATGTTCGGAGCTCATTTTGGACCTCACCACTTGAGATGACCTACAGGTATCGAAGCGGAGACCTTACTGCTTCCACAGACAATTATGTCTATCAACGCCTTATGATTCGGAAGGAAAACTATTCTGCAACATTACTCCTGCAACGAGACAAAGGCGAGAAAGACATTGCCGATCTGACTCGTTTTTCCATAGAAAAACGTTTCAAAGAGGGTTTGGTAATACTGGGAGATTTCAGACTCCAGGAAGATGAGGGGTGGATAATAGGTAGTCGTGCCGGAATTGGGGGAAGTTTACGGGGAAATATCGATCCTAAAATTTGGAAGAACAGCCTCTACCGTGACATATCCTCGGAAGAGGGATATGGATGGCGTGGCATTGCAGGTGAGTATCGCAAGGAAAGGCTGATCCTGCGTGGATGGGGTGGAGTGCAAAACTATGATAGCCGTTATTCAGATTCAGGCTGGCTTCTATACAGCACACAGGGCGATCACAGCTCCACTATTTCACGTAATTTCATTCAGGAAAACCACCTCGGCTTCAGTGCTGGCTATCGTGTAGTACACAATCTCTCTGTTCAGCTCATCTCCTGGCAGTCAAGTTTTTCTGATGCACTCAGCAGCGAGCAAACCGGTAAACGATACGGCGAACTTCAAACCAGCTTGAAAACTATTGGAACAAACATCAAATATGGAAGCAGGAAGAATGGCTCTTTATCGGTCGAGACAGCAACACAGGGTGCCGGTGCGAATCTGTTTCGAGCAGCCATCGAAAAACAACTACTGGACTATTCGATTTCACTGGCAGGATATCGAATTACCAGTGGATATGCTGTACTTCACTCACGCCCCTCGCTTCCTTATGGCAGTCTGGTAAATGGCAGCAGTGGAGTTATTGCTGGCATTCGCGGAAAACTTGCCAATGTCCACTTTGGCGGCTGGTGGTCACAAACCTATGAGGAAATTATCGACCAATCATCGGGTGCAGGTAAGCTCTATTTCCAATTTCCGCTACTGTATGACATAGATCAAGAGCTGCGTTTTTCTACGAAACTGGCACCCTCATCTTCTCTGCATGACCTATGGTACGAACGTCTTTCGGGAATGTTGATCCTGCGTCACAATGGCTCATTGTTAAATTCAGGGGTACGTGTCGGTGCTGGAAAATCGGTTGACAATGATGGCTTCCTGTTCCAATTTTATAGTCGCAGTGCAAAACTCTCTGCTATTGTTCTGGAAGGAGCCATAGCCTATTATCATGTCACTGGTGGTGATGTATATTTGACCACCACAGAGATGGTCGGGCCGGGAGTTTTTCCGGTACGTCTGATTTTCGGCAATGCTCTTAGCAGCTCAGCATACTTTGGAATGCAGCTCAAAAACAGCCTGCTGATTTGGACAAGTTTACGTTCTACCTTAAACTTGGATGAGAGTGTCAGTGATAAACATGAATTTCAAATGAAGTTAGGTCTAGAATGGCAAATGACAAGAAAATAGATAAAATACGTGATAGTATTGATCCTACTGGCACAGCGCGAAAATCCATTCCAATGAAACCGATAGCGAATCCAGAGGAAGTTAATAAATCCCTTTCAAAAAAATCCCCATCAGACCCCACAAAGCACTGGGAGAATGCACTAGAGTCTGGTGAACCTGGATTCTTGCCATTCTTCAAGGTCTCCTGTCCCGTGTGCGATGGGGTGTTTGATCGAAATTGTGAACGGTTGGACGAAGAGATTATCTGCCCTAAGTGTGCAACTAAGTTCCAGTATGTTGATGGATATCTCAACAATTTCAAAGCTTATATAGAAATCTTCATTGACCGCGTATTTCCCCTGCCCATGGTGCCAGGATATACCACAGGCGGAGATGCGAGCGCAACTCCGGACGACCTGACATTAATAGATTTCGGTGTCACCTACAATAAACCCCCTGAAGTGTTCTTTCTGCTGTCGGGTGGACGAGCGTCACGTGAGATGTTTTCCGCGAATCAGTTCCTGATGCCTTTGAGTATTGGCGTATCAAACTTTGTGCTATTCAGTCGCTCTTTCGACCCACGAAGTGATTTGAAGGATGTCATTGTACATTGGCGTGCAATTGGTGAAATCGGTGAGTTTGAGAAGCCCTTGTGGTTGAATTATCTCCAAAATGCCGCAGATCTTGTTCGTAATGACGAAGATGTTGCTGCAGTGGTAATGTTGCTAATCGCATTGGATTTTTATTACGACCACGTGCTTGATCGTCTGGAAATCGGTTATGATGTGATTCGACGCGAGGGACGTCGCCCTGGCATGAACGAGAAACGAGCGAAACTGAAGTTGATCGAAGAGCGCCTCGGTGCATGGCCAGCCTCAATTGATCAGCATTTGCGTGATTTAACTGATTACAGGAACCGAATTGTTCATCGTGTGGTGAAACGTCCCGGAGTACAAAGTTTCAATGGCAGACGTGCTTTTCAAATCGTTATGCGCAGTATTCTATTCATGATTGAAATGTTTTATCGAACCAAAAACAAACATAAGTAGTCCTAATTGATGATAGCAATGACGACAAAACAAACTCTTTCACCTGTTCCCACATTTTTATTACTCATAGCATTCTTCTTCGTGTTACCTCATGGTACCTATGGAGATGACACCATTTCGGCGATAGATTCTGAACTGATGGCACTTCAAAATCGCCTCGTAGAAGATGGACTGAAACGGGAGTTTGTATCCAGACATTTCACAGATGAACGATTTGAAGTATTTGAAAAGCTGCTGAACGTGAATATCCGACAGCCTGATGGTACAGCCGGCTATACTCGTTTTAAGGGTGAAACATCCATAATTGAAACGAAAACGTTTCTGGAAGAAAACCGTGAACGGATCATGAACGGTCTGGGAGAGAGCCATGTAGATCCAGAAGTCGTGGTCGCAATCCTTCAAGTAGAGAGTAATCTCGGGAAAGATCATGGCAAACATCGTCTCATGAATGTTTTTGCCAGCCTTGCACTGCTTAATACAGATAATATCGAAACCATTGCACCGAATTTCTGGGATAAAGTATTAAAAGACACCGATCCAACCGAAGAAACAGAGCTACGCAAAGTTGCGGATAAACGTGCGAAACGTAAGGCACGTTGGGCATACCGTGAACTTTTGACATTGCTCACAATGGCAGAGAAGGGGATCATGGACCCCCTGGATACTCGTGGCTCCTGGGCGGGTGCATTCGGGATGTCGCAGTTTTTACCCACTTCATTTGAGGCATACGCACGCGATGGTGATTCAGATGGAGTCATTGATTTGTACCACCTTGAAGATGCAGTAGCTTCAGTAGCGAATTATCTCAGCCGGCATGGATATCGTACCGACAACCTTAAAAAACGGAAAAAAGCTATCTATTCATACAATCACAGTGATGATTATGTTGATTGTGTGATCACCCTTGCAAATGCAGTCAAAGAATCGTCGACAAGCCCGTAATTTACAAATTCAGGAGTCCTTTAGCTCTGATGTTAAGAACACCGGAGATCTTGAATTGAATATCTTCGTACAGGACTCTGGTTTTACGTCGGCTCCCTTTTTACATTCACACAAAATTTTTCCATTCTGTTTACATTATTCTGTTGGGGAACTTCCCTGAATGGCAAGAGGAATCACCACACCACGTTTCAATCGTCCTTCAGCCTTGTGGCAATTGTTGCTCACTGCTTGCCTTGGCATTCTTCTTAATGGATGCGGATTTGACCGAGAAGATGCTCGTAGTTATCCGATCATCTGGAAAACAGAGCATACATTTCCTGAATATGTAACAGCGGTTGATGCCATCCAACTCCCTGGAGTTGATGAAGATGTACTGTTACAGGCTTATTTTGACAGTAAAGCCCATGAGATTTATATCTTTTCCTGCAGTAGTGTGACAGATGTTGTTTTCGATCAGATGATTCTCGATACCTCTCCCCATGGTCTGGTGGAGTATACCAGAAAGTACAGGTGGCTGGGTGTCGCTGATGGCGATCTCGACAATGTCAAAGAGGGTTATTTTGCTGTCTTCAGCAAAAAATCAGCCCTGATTGTTCAATATGATGCTCAAGAAAAAGATACAACTCATGTTTTCAACTATATCTATCCAGAAAATCTCGAGGACGAAAAACCTGTTGATCTGACGATATCTTCAATCTTCACCATAAATGAAAATGAGTCGGAAGGTGCTGCTTTCTGGTTCAGATTGTACTTTGGCTATGTTAATCTTCCCAGAACCCTGTATATCATGAACTCACTGGTACCATTCCGACCGAGAACCGTATTCAGTTCAGGTTCACCTCTGGTATTGAAAGAATCATACGATCTTGATAGTGATGGTATCAACGAATACCTCTTGTCGTCCGATATACCTTCCAATGGACGAGTTCACAACGGTTTAGATGACAGGCATGGTTATTTTGTAGCGTTAAAAGAGGATGGAAATCCCTACTGGGTAAACGATCTTGGTGCTGCAGGTGGTTCTACCAGGCTGTTTCTTGATCACTTTAAAGAAACGAAACTTTATGGCATCTTCTCCAAAGAAACATTTGATACTCCTTTTGATCTGCATACCCTCTACCAATTGGATGTGAAAACAGGAAAAATACTAAGCGAAAAAACATTTAATGGCGAGGTTGTAGCACTTCCAGTTAAACTGCAAGACCAGGAACATTGGCTATTTTTTGCCGATCAGGTTGAGGAAACCTGTTCCATTTTGGATAGAGACTTTAACACCACCTACCATCAGAAAAACCTGAGAGGCAGCGTTCAGTTACACAGTTTTTTGTCGCACCCAGGACATGAAGATTTAGTGACGTTGCTCCTTGCCAGAAAAGGAGGATTGCATCTACTGACAAACATTGAACTCGAACCAGTTTCGCTGATGAATAATCTCCCCAGGCACTATGAACCACTTAAAACTTCTGGTAGGAACTTGTATCTCGCCAGTGAGGGTCAGAACATTGAAATTTTACGTGCGGTTTATCAACCATTCTGGCTTTGGTGGTCGTGGCGGTATAGGTGGATTCTGGTGATCCTGGTTTTGCCGCCAGTCATTTTTTTGACCGTCTATTTCATTTATAAGTACATAAGAACTCGAAGACGCGCGACAATTGAACTTCATAAAACGAACAGAGAATTGGAAAATGCGAAAAAAAAGACTGAAGAAATAAACTTGCAACTCAATGAATCCAATTTAGAACTGGCAAAAAACCTTGAAACTCTGCATCGACTGATGGAACGGTACTATGATCAGGATGAGGAATTGCGTAAAGATATCGCCCATAATTTCCATGATGAAGTCGGACAGATGCTTTCTGCTATTAAACTCGAACTATCACTTCACACACATGATCTCTTTCAAATTGGTCCTAAATACGTAAAATGGATGGATGGAGTCCTGCGTCATATCAATCAGACCATTGAATCAGCCCATACGATTATCCAGGGCTTACGTCCCACCATGCTGGACGATTTTGGACTGGTGGAGACTCTGGAATGGCACTGTAAGGAGTTCGAGAGGATGACGAAGATCGCATGTAGTGTCAACCTCGAAGTGCAAGAATATACATTTTCAAAACGTGCTGATATTCAGATATATCGTATCGTCAAGGAGGCATTGAACAACGCGAGCAAGCATGCAAAGTGCGATTATACCGAAGTGGATATGCGGGCAAATGCTGATACCTTGACACTGACGATCCTGGATAATGGTGAGGGTATGGGTACAAATGGTAAGCCAGAATCAAATGGTCTTGGACTATTCGGCATTGCAGAACG
Source organism: bacterium (assembly GCA_019912845.1). Lineage (GTDB taxonomy): Bacteria > Electryoneota > Electryoneia > Electryoneales > Electryoneaceae > JAIOHU01. Next base: position 8,056 of record JAIOHU010000187.1, on the reverse strand, counting down.
AGCGAAATTTCTCGGTGGAACTCTTACCATTGATTCCACTAAGACCGAGGGCACAACCATCCGCTTGACAGTACCAATTGAAAATGTCTGTATCCCTGATACAAAAATGAAGCAATCAGATTAACTCTGATATTCCCACAAAGACCCTGAAACCCTCAGCGTTCCTCGCTTCCAACAGGCAATCCTTGCCTGTTTCAAAGCACAAATCTCCGTCAACTTCCAGTATAACCTCAGGTTTACACTGAAAAGCTCAAGTAAGATAGACGTGCTTTCTTTCGTCCTGAATAGCCACGCACAAAGGATTCTGTAATGATACCCCTATGCTTTATACGGGAGGCATACTGTTTGCAAACCGAATTCATGAGCTAATCGTGTAAAAATTGTTGAAGTAATGATTTAAGGGATAATTCTCATGAGTGACACAAGATATCCATCCGCACAAGAAGGAGTCATGCTGCTGCGTGAGGCAATGCAAACAGCAAACACTGGTAATCCTGAGCGTGCGCTTGAAATTTTACAGCAGGCAGAACGTACTCACCAGAAATTGCAAGGTAGCAATCTGGTAAAGGCTGGTATTTTCCTGCGGATGTCTCGTTACCAGGATGCGAAACACGCAGCTCAAGCGGAACTGAAGCATGATCCATCCAGCAAGGATGCGAAATATCTGCTCTCTCATGTTGATGTCCTGCTAAGGCAGCATAAGAGTACATCTGCAAATCTTTCGACACCCTTTGGTGAGGTTGATCAGGAATTTAAACCTGGCTTTTTGACTGGTAAAACTCAATCTACTCAACCAAAACGATCTGCGAAAACAGTTGATTTACGTCCCATCGTAAAAGTTCTCGAAAGCAAAGAGTTTTCTGTTGTTTTACGCGAAGTGGGAAAACTGAAAGCAAACCGTCTATCGTGTGAGAATCTGGATTATTTACGTGCCCTTGCATTTTTTGGCATGAATCGCCCCTACGATGGGCTTGAAGCGATCCGTGAAGAACTGCGGCTCTTCCCAAACAACCAGAATGCACTTGAGTTGTTGAAACGGATTCAACAGGATCGCCCGGAACTTAACACCGCTAAAAATGATGACGAAGTATTCAGCGAGGTGTATAGCCTGATACGACCCTATACGATGCTTAGTGAAGCACGTCTCTTTTCAATTTACACGCTTGGCAGAAAAGTTTTTGAAGAGGACATTCCTGGAGTTATCGTCGAATGTGGTGTCGCTGGTGGCGGCTCCAGTGCCCTGCTTGCATACTTGAGCAAATTGTTTGGCAACAGCAGAAAAGTATATGCTTTCGACAGTTATGAAGGCATGCCGCAACCGACCGAGGAAGATATTCATGATGGAGTCACTGCGGAGTCGACTGGTTGGGGTTCCGGCACCTGTGCAGGACCAGTGGAAAGTTTGATGGAGATCGGCGGAAAGCTGGGCGTGGAAGATATACTTGTTCCGGTAAAAGGTTATTATGAAGATACTCTGCCCGAATGGAAACATCGTCTGCCTGAAATTGCTTTCTTACATGCCGACGCTGACTGGTATCAATCCACAAAAGAGATATTCAGCCATCTTTACGATAAAATCCATCCTCGCGGCTTCATACAGATCGATGATTTTGGATACTGGGAAGGTTGCCGGAAGGCTGTGATTGAATTTGAGGTCGAACGTGGGATCAAACTCGATTTGAACAAAATTGATGATACTGGTGTATGGTGTAGAAAAGCATAAGAATTTATTGAATGCTATTGATGATCGGGTTTTGCCCGGTCATTTTTGTTTTAAACCTCTCACTATAAAGTAGCACCTGCCCCGAAATAGACTGCACTTAACCCCTCGGGGGTTATCGCGTAGTCGATATGGAAAATCAGTTCTGGCGGGACAATAAAACGTAAACCAGCACCGTACCCATGACGTGTCCTTCGCCAGCCACAATCAGGATCACCGGCAATGCCCGCATCATGGAAAGCAATTGCCTCAATCTCAAGAGGTTGGACAGGCGCAAACGGTATAACTCGGTTCACAAATTGTGATGGGAAGAGCCAGTCGTGGATCAAGTTTACATGAAGCTGGGCACGACTCAGCACCTTCCTTCTCCCAAAATCTCTCCTGTCAGGTTGACCACGCAGTGTTTGTTCTCCTCCGATAAATGCTCTCACTGAATGTGGTGTTCTATATTGGTATTCCCCCTCACCTCGCAGATAAATACGAATCCTGGAGCTGATTTTTCTCGCCAGCATCGCTCTCGCATCAACCGCAAAATTTATTTCAGGATTTGTTTTATAGTCAGATGTGGTCCTGCCGACTCTGATTCCAGTTTCCAGAAGCATTCCATTCATTGGACGCACGGGGCTGACTGTTCGATACCGTCCTCGAGCACCCACCATGAAATCTGTTCCCAGTTGAAACTCAGGTAGTGAGTCGAGGGATAGTGAAAGATCATTTTTGGTTTGAGGTTCGCGTCCTTTGGCATAGCTGTAGTAGAGTTCTGGTCCTATTTCCAGGTTCTTTGCAACCGCAGTTAGTGCAGACAAATGCAGTTTGAACTGATCCATTTTCACTTTCGCCAAAGTGTCAGGAGGTGAACCTGTTGGTGAGTAGAGATAACGTCGCAGACGGTAATAATTGATTTCACGACCAACCCGCCATTTCCCCAGCTTCACTTCGCCACGTACCCCAATCCCGTAATTCCCTTTGGTCGCTAAATTCATTGTCAGGGCGACAAACTTGTCGTTGCCCTGAGCTGCCCCCAGACCCAAACCGAAAACAAAACCGTAATCTGAAGAGTAACTGACATAGGGTGCCCCCAGAACTGTCCAGCTTGAGTCGACGTTCGACTCCGAAGAGTAACTGATGGAGTTAAAGAGCGTAAACACCATCAGGAAAAGCAAACCCTGAAAAGGCTTAAGTTTTTGAGATCGATTAGCTATGATAAGTTTCCTCGAATTGCTGAGTTAAATTTTGAGAAAATGGTGTATATTATTCGATGATCAGCCTTCGCGTCGCCTGACGTCCCTCATCATCCATACAGACTACTTCATGATGCCCACGTTCAGGCGGATAAAAAACCGCTTCGCCTGCTCCAGTATTGGCAATCAGTTTGCCATCCACAAACCAGTAAACAACTTTGACTTCCGGCGCCACGGATGCTTCCAGTAAAATTTGCTGATCATGCAACGGGACATGGTCACGGAGAAAATAGGAACAATCCTCCGCTGGTGAATGGATTTGAGGGGCATGCTGAGCGAGAACAGATTTGCACGAACGAAAATGCGCCGGAAGCTCAGATACTGGAAAACCGTTACGCTTTCGCCATGTCGCAATGGTTTGAGTCCACTGCACAAAAGTTTTAACCTCACCATCTCTAACTGCCCGGCACTGAGGGCAGAGCTGAGTATTTGTCTCCTTGTCAATAAGCAATTGGACATGCAGATCACAAGTTTTCTCGGGAGAAACTCCTCGAATATAAGCTGTTTGAACAGTGGATACACACCAGGGATTTGCAGGCATCCCTGAGATAGTACAGGTAGTACGTGTGTCAATCTCATCTGGCTCCGCAAACCAGTCACTATTTTCCTCCGCAATCACGCTGAACAGTTGAAAGAGCAATGGTCCCGCCGCCTCTGCACCGATCAGTTTCGGGTTTCCCTCACCGGAAAAATTACCGACCCACACACCAATGGTATATTCCGGCGTATATCCAATGCTCCACGCGTCATGATAACCGTACGATGTACCAGTTTTCCAGGCAATACTCGGCAAGTGGGCGGTTGATTGCCAGTTCTGTGGAAAATCCTGTCGTTGCAATTCGGTGAGTATACCGGTCGTAAGCCAGGAAGCACCTTCTGACAAAATTTGAGTTTCCCTTGCAGATTCCTCTGACTCCATCAACCGAAATGGCTTGTAAGCACCCATACGACCCAGTGTAGCATACAAATTTGTCAACTCGATCAACCTTATCCCCACACCTCCGAGCACGGTCGAAAGTCCAAGATTCAAGCTTTCTTCATTCCCATATATCGATGAAATACCTCCCTTTTGCAGGAAGTAGAGGAAGTTCTCTAATCCTACCCTGTTGGTAAGAATAACCGCTGGGACATTCATCGAATGGATCAGAGCGTTTTTCACCGTTACCGCACCATGAAATTTTTCGTCAAAATTGGTAGGTTCGTAGCCAGAATAGTTAATCGGAATATCCTCCAACAAGCTGGTTGGAGTAATCAATCCACGGTCCATGGCGAGGGCATAAACAAAGGGTTTTAATGTTGATCCCGGGGAACGAAGAGCGTAGGCGCCATTTACCTGTCCACCATCATCACGATCAAAATAATCTGCTGAACCCACCAGCGAACGAACTGCAGCAGTCTGATTTTCAATAATCACGACACAACCATTGCGAATGCCCTGTGGATTGTAGGATTGAACGTGTTGTTGTAATAGTCGCGTCGCTGTTTGTTGCATATCCAGGTCAACTGTTGAACGGATTGTGGCTGTGCTATCATCCGCTGACTGTTTCAATAGATCACATAGATGAGGGGCATACAAGGAAAACTCAAGCAATGAATTCGGTACATCCTCTTGAATCGCACTGAGATATTGAGCTTCGCTGATTTCGGAACGTTTCAGCATCCGTCTCAAAACTTCATCCCGGCTGTGTACTGCAACTTTGTGATGACGGTCTGGTCTTCTGCTTTCAGGTGATTTGGGAAGTGATGCCAGTAGAGCCGCTTCACCAGGACCGAGCACCGATACATGTTTATCAAAGTAAATTCGAGACGACGCCCCGACTCCGACGATATTCCCACCATAAGGTGCGCGATTCAGGTATGCCTCAAGTATTTCATCTTTTGAATAGCGTGCCTCCAGTTGGAACGCATGAAGAGCTTCGATGAGCTTGGAGGGCAGATTTCGCGGACGATTTTCAAGCATCCTGGCAACCTGTTGGCTGATCGTAGACCCTCCGCTCAACACCTTCCCCGCCTTGAGGTTCAGCCAACCAGCACGTATCAGAGAGATTGGATTTATTCCCGGATGAGAATAGAAATAATGGTCTTCGTAGGATAAAGTTGCTGCGACTAAATGTGGCGAAATTTCATCAAGAGTAACCGGAAAATGGTAGGAATCATCTTCTGATAAATAAACACGCAATAGTGATCCTTCGCAATCCAGAATTTGAAGGGATGGCAACACCTTCAGATCATCAACGACAGAGGGCGACAACCACAACCACCAGCTTAGCAGTAGCAAGACAAGAAAAAGACTCCCGAATCTAGTCAGGAGTCTTTTATTTATTATATATGGAAAATTCGTGGTCACATCACCATTTCGTAAATGCTCAAATTAAGCTACTGCTTTTTCTACAACGCTTAGCTTTTTCGGATACCTCCTGGATTCCAGCTAAAACACTGCTGGAATGACGCGAGGAAATTTCGACACTTAAACCGATTCTGAACAGGCACTACCGTAAAATATCATATACCGCTTTTGTCACACCTAATACATCGAGGATGTTTATCCCACCGGACTCCTCTGCCTCCTCGTGCGCTTCGGAATAGATCAACCCGGATGGCGAGGTTTTTATGATCCAGATATCACCCGGCCATGAACTGTCAGAACTACTGAATCCAGCTAGTATAAAACCTCGATCATGGGTATGGCAAATTGCATACAAAGCATCCTCACCATTACCGCCAAATCTGCGATTCCATTCAATTTCTCCGAGAGCGTCGACCTTCATCAGCAATCCATCCGCATAATCGGTATTCGGCTCTGTAATGCCACTGATTATGAAACCTCCATCCTCAGTTTGACGGAAATCTGTTGCGACCATTTCGTTTTGTGCACCGTAAATGTGCGACCAATTCTCCAACCCCTTCTCGTCGGTACGAACCAACCAGGTCTCCTTGGGGATATTCATTTCTGTACTATCCTCTTCCACCTCTTCGATGTTAGACTGACCGAGCGCAACAAACCCTTCATAGTCCGAGCGACGGATTTTTATCAACTCGTCCGCAAACCGTCCGCCGTGACGAGTTTCCCAATTCTGATTGCCATGATTCTGGTCGATGGAAACAATCCAGCCATCCTGGTTTAACGTTGAGGGTGAAGTTGTATAACCAACCAGGGTAATTGTTTGCGTTTCATAATCTCGCACTGAATCGTAAAACCCATCAGCTTCAGTGCTGCCATAGAACCGTTGCCAGTTCACAAACCCCTGATCTGAAACCTGCAATACCCAGCCATCAGTTTTACCCGATCCTCCAGATGATGATTCTCCGGTCAACAGAAATTCTCCATCGGGCAAGACATTTACTTTCCGGAGTATATCCTCCTGGTCGCTGCCGTAGGTGCGTGACCAGAGTACATTTCCAGCATGATCCACCCGAACGAACCAACCATTTGACTCACTCAATTCATCCGTTTTTGTCAATCCCGTGAAGACAAAACCACCTTCTTCAGTCTGAGCGATTGAGGTTATTTTCTCCCATCCCCTCGCTTCGAACACCCGTGACCAGATCACTTCACCATATTGATCTATTTTAACCAGGAGAGCATCTCTTTCACTGCCAATCTCCTGATAACCACCAAATACAAATCCACCATCACGAGTCGCGATGACATCAACTGCGGTTTCCAGCCCGCCTCGGTCATATTGTTTTTGCCAGGTGATAATCTGCTCGGCTACATTTGTGCGATGGGAAGTGTAATTCTGGTTGTACATGCCATTCTGGTAAAAATAGAGCCCACCGCCACTTTCCATTCTCGGGCTGGAATAAAAATCTGCAATGGTTTGGGGTGAAAGATAAACATTTTCATGGGAATTTGGAGCGAGATAGACATACCGTTGCGCGAAACCATAACCTTCGATATAGACTCCAACCAGGTATCTTCCAGGCAGCATGTTCGGCAGGTGAGCTGGGGTACGTTGCCCTGTGCTGATCTGATCAAGATAGACTAATCCACCGGACGGACTGGAGTCAATGTACAACTGTGCAAAATTATTTTTTATCGGTGTACTGTCACGTTGATTATCACCACCAATTTGCAGAAAAATATTGTGGGTACGTCCCGCATCAACCTTCACATAATGAACCGCGTCTGATAGTCCTTCATAGACACCACGAACTTCATGCATCCCTGTTTTGATATTCGAGAAAATCAGCTCAGAACCTCGGTATTCTGCAAGAAATTTTCCGTCGAGGAAAATTTGTGCTCCTGTCAGATTTGCAGAGACAATCAGCGTTCCTGTCCATGCTGGCAGGTAAAAATGCTCTACTGCGGTGTCTTCAAATCCTAATTGTATTGTTCGATCCTGAGTTTGGAATCCCTCTTTTGAAACCACCAGGTAGCCACGCCCCAATCCGACATCGTTTCTGGAGAGAGGTGTATTACCGAGGAAACTGCCATTAAAACGAACTTCTGCATTGTCCGGCTCCGAGGTTACCTCGAGTTTCCCATATTTCTGAATAAATTGCGAGGCATTGATGGGGTCCAGGGTAACATGCAGTTTTGTGCGACGACCGGGTTGCAGGTAGATCGTCTCCCTGAATGGTTCATACCCATCCTTTTCTATTTCGATGATATTTCTACCGGTGGGCAAGTGTTGCGCTTCAAGGGGTGTTTTGCCAAGCTCCATGTGATTAAACGAAACAATCGCCGCTGTCGGTTCACTTGATACAATTAACCAGCCGCTTTTAAAGGAAGGATCGGCGGTATCAACCAGGGATGATTTCTCGCGTGACTGTAATTCCAGTGTACTTGAAACCGGTGCGGAAAAATTGTTGTTGATCTGCTCGGCATCAGGATTCACTATGTCAGACTGGTTGGTCTCTTCCAGGTCCACTCGATCCCGTGAGGGAGGGATTACCCTGGTAGAATACTCTTTTTTATTGACAGGTTCGGCGAAGGGATTGAGTAGATTAGAGTCATACCTCGGCTTGGTCTCGTAGGTTCTAGACTGATTTTGTTGCGGTGGTGGAGAATACTTTGCCCTCCTTGAATTAGAGCTGGGGCTGGATTTTGGAATCCGAACTTCTGGCTCATTTGCAGGTGGGGGTGGTGGAG
>JAIOHU010000186.1 GCA_019912845.1 bacterium | reverse complement strand
TAGAGTAGATACACAGATCGAAATTATTTCTTTTGACTGGACATCCACGGGTGGCAACATGCTTGTCCCGGGTGATGAAGTCACCTTCGAGCTGGAGATGGCGGACGATACCTTCGGGGCTGAGACCGGTGGTCAGGCTGTCGTGATGGTACATGGGTGGGACGATATCGCACTCACCGATCAGGGAGACGGCAGGTATACTGGTAGTTATACCCTGACAGACCTGACACCGAAAGTCAATGATGCTTCGGTATCCGTGGCTTTCACCGATCGCGCGGAAAACATTGCTACAAATGAATCTGATCTACGATTGACGGCTCATTGGGTGAATGTTGGTGAACGTTTCAATCCTGTTGCTCAAACTGGATCACCTTACGCGGTGGTCATCTCATCAGCCACGATACATAATGTTGAGGTTGATTTAAATGTTGAAGTTGGATTTTTCGACAACAATGCATTTGGTGAAAATATTTGTGTTGGATCCACCGTTTTCGATGGGTATTTTCCTTTTCCTATGACCGTATGGGAAGGTGATGAAGCAAATGGTCTTCCTGGTTATGAAGCAGGCAACCCTATGATCATCCGTCTTTGGGATGCTTCTGAGCAAGTGCTATATGAGGCTGATTTTGAAATTGTTGATGGTCATGGGAATGGAACCTACGGTTTCGGTCCTTATGCGGAATTAAATGTTTTTGTCGGCGAACCTGGTGAATAAGTCTTCCAGATTGCAGTTTAGCTCTGGATTTATCCAAGGTCTAGTAAATCCGTCGGCAAAAAGGTTTTCTTTTAAGCCAATACCGGAGCCATTAAACTTGGGATAAATCCCAAGCCAAATAAGACAAATCTGCTGGAACGCAGCTTGGCCTTGGATTTATCCAAGGTCTAATAAATCCGTCGGCAAAAAATATACTTAAATCAATACCGGAGCCAATATGCTTGGGATAAATCCCATGCCAATTTGTATTCAAGGTAATAACCTATGACAATTCGACAGGAAGGTATCAATGCCGCACGGTTCCTTACTTTTGGATGCTTCAAACGTAAATATCTATTCCGTTATCATCACTTGGCTGATCTTTTTGTCGAACACCTTGACCATTGGCGGAGTGAAGAAAAAATCCAACTTTGGGCATTTGTGGTGATGATTAATCATATTCACCTTCTTGTTTTTGCTCCTGAAGTGGATATAAGAAAATCATTGAAAAAACTGAAAGCACGCACAGGACGAGAAGCGTTGACCAGGTTACAGATTCACGATAAACCAACATACGAAAGCCTGGAAGTTCTTGACCATGGCAATGTGGTTCACAGATTTTGGCAAACTGGTGGTGGTCATGATCGCATGATAAATACAGAAAAAGACCTTGTAGCACGTATGAATTACATTCATAACAACCCAAAGCAAAATGATTTGATCGAGGTACCAGAAGATTATCGATGGTCGAGTGCCAGGTTTTGGAAGACAGGTGAACCAGTTCCTTTGAGAATGGATATACCTTATTGGTGGAAAGAGTAATCGATCAGGTCTTGTAATTCTGGCCTTGGATTTATCTAAGGTCTAATAAATCCGTGGCCAAAAGGGTTTTCTTTAAGGCAATACAAGAGCCATTAAACTTGGGATGAATCCCAAGCCAAAAAGAATCCGCCGGAACACAACTTGGCCTTGGATTTATCCAAGGTCTAATAAGTCCTTAGGCAAAAAGTTTTTTTAAGGCAATCCCGGATCCATTAAACTTGGGATAAATCCCAAGCCAAAAAAAATAAGCGAGCCAATCAGGATGTCAACGCGTCGCATAATACCATTCAGCATATTTTTTCTACTAACAATAACGTTTCACAGCACCGCCGCAGAATACCGCGAATTCCAATACACCGAAGTCAACTCCATCACTACCATTTTCACCAACCCTTCCCAATCCCTGCTCATCGTTGAAAGCACGATCCCGAACCTTCAATTTAAAAGCAACCGTGGCATTTTGTCCCAGGAAGAGCCCACCAATGGTGTCTATCACCTGAAACTGGAACCGGGTGTTCAACTCATCACGATTATGGCGGACGGTTTTTTGCCGTTGGAACTGCCGAGAGCAAGTTATTCCCCGAAAGGTGTGAAGCAGATAAAAGTCTTTCCAAAGCCGCAGTTTGGATCGAGTAGTGGATTTGATGAAAATCGTCCAGAATTAAACCTGAATTACAAAGGTCAGAAAGAAAGCGATAATATCCTCGTCGCGATTGGAAATAATCCCCCGCAAAAAATTGACTTCAGTAATGAGCAGGTCATTTTACGCCCGGAACCAGGCAACCAGACCATCCGTGCCTGGTCCGAAGGAAAGATGTGGCAGTCATCACTGACTCTTGAAGTTGGTCAAACTTACGATGTCACAATTGATTTCAGCCAGTCCACTACAAACACCCTGGAAACGGTGGACGATGGCAACCTCAGCATCCTGACAATTCCTTCCGGCGCAACGATCTATTTGAACCAGGTCAAGCAGGAGGGTCAATCGCCACTGGACTTGAAAGGACTGCGCCCCGGAATCTACACCATTGAAGCAGTAAAAGAGTTGTATCTCCCTACAACGCAGGTTGTCGAGGTAAAACCGTTGGAATTCCCGGAAATCACAATTACTCTGACCCCGAATTTCGGCTACTACCAGGTAAAAAGTAATCCCCCTGGTGCGATGATTTCCCTTAATGGACGGCAACGGGGTCGTACTCCCATGCCCAACCCAGTAGAAATTGACAAGGGACTGTACGAACTCCGTCTCATGCGCGACTACTATTACGAGATACTTGACACTTTTCAGATCGAGCCGGGTGTGACCTTCAGCCGTGAATATGAGCTGCTTCCCCAATTTGGTTCCCTCGAAATTACTTCTGATCCACCGCTTGCCAGAGTTTTTGTCGATAACCAACTGCGCGGTACAACTCCTCTGAAACTTGACACTCTGTTTTCGGGAAGGCACACAATTTCCCTCGAACTTGAACACCACCATCCCCAGGAAAGACGCGTCCAAATCAATGACGGCAAGCTGGAAGCCCTCCATATTGATCTTGCGTCAAGTGTCGGATACCTGAGAGTTACCAGCGACCCATCCGACGCCCGAGTCGAGATAAGTGAAATTGACGACATGGGATCAGCGTCTGAATATCAATCAATCGGCAAAACCCCAATCGACAAGTTGCCCT
>JAIOHU010000185.1 GCA_019912845.1 bacterium | reverse complement strand
GGTGACAATGTTAAGATGGATGTAGAATTGATTACCCCGATTGCGATGGACGAGCAGCTTCGTTTCGCAATTCGTGAAGGTGGCCGTACAGTTGGTGCGTGTGTTGTTACTAAGATTAAAGAGTAGTCACACCACAACACATTGTTTTGATGTGATGGGAAGGGCAGTGAATAAGCCATGCGGGATATTATCATTTTAGCTTGTCAGGAATGCAAGCGCCGCAATTACACGAACACGAAGAATAAGCGGTTGCATCCAGGTCGTGTGGAGTATAAAAAATACTGTCCGCACTGTAACAAGCATACTGTTCATAAAGAAACACGATAAAGATATTTGTCGTCTGGGGAGTAGCTGTTTTGACTGCTCCTGTTTAAGGCAGGGCTATCAACACTTTGCAGAATTTAGACGACAGGTCACTAGCTCAATTGGTAGAGCACCGGTCTCCAAAACCGGGGGTTGGGGGTTCGAGTCCCTCGTGACCTGCCATTTTCTGCTTTACGGCGTAACCAGACAATTAATAGTGCACAACTGAAGGTAGTTTTTTTCAGAAGCACAACCACCAAAGTGTAGGGCAAGATTGGTTAGGAAGCCTTCACCTCTCTGAATTACAGGAACTATTATGTTTCGGAAGGCGATTCAGTACCTAAGAAATGTTCGAGTAGAAATGAGCAAAGTCAGTTGGCCCTCACGTGAACAACTGACCGAATCGACAGTGGTAACTCTTGTGCTGTCCACGCTCGTTGCACTGTTCATTTTCTTCATTGATCAAATCATTTCACGTGTCATAAACATTATTATTTGACATAAATATATGGAATGGTACGTCATACATGTTTTCACCAGCCAGGAGGCTCGTGTCAAGGAGTATCTCGAAAGTGAGGTAGACCGTCTCGGGTATCAGGATCTGGTGGAGGAAGTTTTGATCCCAACTGAGGATGTCATTGAAATGAGGGATGGCAAGAAAAAGGTGAAGAAACGCACTTTTTTCCCGGGCTATATCCTTGTGAAAATGACGCTGGCAAAAGAGACTCAGCATCTTATCACTGCAACTCCAAATGTAATTGGATTTGTAGGAGGTACGGGTGGACAACCACAACCACTACAGGAGTCTGAGGTGGACCGTATCTTTAAACGTGAAGAAGCGAGTCGTGGGGTTGAAGCAATCGAAGTTCCATTTCAGGTTGACGATGTTGTTAAGATTATTGATGGACCGTTCAAGGATTTTCAGGGTACGGTTACTGAGATAAATGAAGAGAAACGCAAACTTAAAGTGCTTGTCTCCATCTTTGGTCGGGAAACACCGGTTGAAGTTGATTTCTTACAGGTAAGCACAGATTTGAACGAATAGAGGTTTACTGATGGCGAAAAAAGTCATCGATTATGCAAAGCTGGTTATTCCTGGTGGTCAAGCGACTCCCGCCCCACCTGTTGGTACTGCTCTCGGTCCAAAAGGTGTGAATATCATGGAGTTTGTGAAGGCGTTCAACGCCAAGACCCAGGATCAACCTGGTGTGTTGATTCCTGTTGAGTTAACCGTCTATGCGGATCGATCTTTTACATTTATTACCAAAACACCGCCAGCTTCATATCTGATCAAGCGAGCGGCAAAATTGGACAAAGGATCCGCGGAACCACACACGGTAAAGGTCGCACAGTTGACAAAAGCGCAAGTTCAGGAAATTGCCGAGTTGAAAATGGTTGACTTGAATGCGCATACAGTTGAAGCGGCAATGAGGATTATTGCAGGTACTGCCCGCGCAATGGGCATCACAGTGGAGTCATAGAATGAAACGCAGCCGACGCTGGAAGGAGGCGGCAAGTAAAGTTGACCGACTCCGCGACTACCAGCTCGACGAAGGTCTGACACTCCTAAGGGAGTTGACTTCGGGATCAAAATTTGATGAAACAGTTGAATTAACTGTTAATCTGGGTGTTGATCCCCGTAAAGCTGATCAGATGCTTCGTGGAACAGTTACACTTCCCCATGGAACTGGAAAAGAGGTAAGGGTTCTCGTTTTGACAAAAGGCGAGAAACAGGCAGAAGCACGAGAAGCCGGTGCTGACCACGTTGGATTTGATGACTATATCGAAAAAATCCAGGGTGGATGGTACGAGTTTGATGTTGCGATTGCCACACCAGATGCCATGCGTGATGTAGGTAAACTCGGAAAGGTTTTGGGTCCAAGAGGATTAATGCCGAATCCCAAGACTGGTACAGTAACTTTCGAGGTAGGTGATGCTGTAAAAGAGGTCAAATCAGGTCGAATAGATTTTCGAGTTGACCGTTATGGTATCATTCATGTTGGAGTTGGCAAAGCGAGTTTTTCTGAGGAGCAACTTCAAGATAACATTCTGGAAATGTTACGTACACTGGTTCGGATGAAACCAGCAACATCAAAAGGGACATACGTTCAGAAGATTACATTATCTTCCACGATGAGTCCTGGGATGAAAATTAGTCGTGCAACGGCATTAGCCAGTGCACGTGTGTAGTGATCAATTGATATCTGATTTGTGAATTGAGAAGGTGGTTCAGCAAATATATCATTTGTGAAGCTGCCAGATCAGGAGTTACCTACAATGGCTTATGAAGCGAAAATAAATCCTGCCAATCGTGAAGTAGTCGCTATGCTGGAAGAAAAATTCAGTAGGGCACAGGGAATTTACTTCACCGATTTCAAGGGGCTTACAGTTGCAGAGATGAATCGTATGCGCTCCTCTTTTTTCAAAGTGGGCAATATGGACTATATCGTCTCGAAGAATACACTTATGCGTATCGCCCTTGGAAATGCAGGTCTCACCGATATGGAAGCGGAATTTGATGAAACACTCATCGGTCCCACGGGACTCATGATCGGGTACGAAGATCCAATTGTTCCGGTCAAGGTACTGAGTGATTTTGCAAAAACTGCCAATGGTAAACCTGAGTTTAAAGGCGGGATTGTTGACGGCGAATTTGTCAACAGTGAAGCTATCCAGATTCTAAAAGATATTCCACCGATAGAACAACTTTACGCTGAAATTGTGGGCAGCATTAATAGCCCGCTGCAGGGTTTTGTGAACCTGCTGAATGAAATCGTGCGTACTTTTGTTGCTGTTATTGATGCAATTATTGAGCAGAAAAAAGCGGCAGGTGAAGAATAGCTTACTATATGGTGCTGATTAACCAACCGGATAATTACCCAGAAACAAACTAAAACAGATAAGCATATCACCGGTGATTTTGATTGCACTACCGGTGAGTTAGAACACGGAGGTTTAGGGTGCAAGAGCTGATTGATACCATCAAAAACATGAAAGTCCTTGAGCTAGTCGAGTTAAAGAAGGCTCTTGAGGAAGAATTTGGTGTTAGTGCTGCTGCTGCTCCAGTCATGATGGCGGGTGCTGTTGGTGCTGGCGCAGGCGCAGAAGCTGCTGAAGAAGAAAAAACCGAATTTGACGTCGTCCTCACAGGATTTGGTGCCAAAAAGATCCAGGTAATTAAGGTTGTTCGTGCTATAACCGGATTGGGTCTGAAAGAAGCCAAAGACCTCGTAGAAGGTGTACCGAAAACGTTGAAAGAGGGCATCCAGAAAGACGAAGCGGACAAGATCAAAACCGAAATCGAAGATGCCGGTGGCACAGCGGAATTGAAATAACCGCTGCGTTGATGATCATTTACCATACTCGTTCGGGTCCGTCGCTAACAAGGGCGGACTCCGCTGTTTCGTATTTTAGTTTATTTGCCCTTGCGTACCAACCACTCATACAACGGAGGTAGGCGTGAAGAAGAAGGGCGCAATTCAACGTCATAGCTTTTCCCGGATTCAATCCGTCTTGGATATACCCGACTTGCTTGAAGTTCAAGTTCAATCATTTCGGGATTTCCTTGCAAAAGACGAAGGTGCTGAAAAACGGGAAACGTTGGGGTTGAAGTCTGTCTTTGAAACGGTCTTTCCTATTGTAGACAATCGCGAAGAACATATTCTCGAGTTTGTCGATTACTTTATTGAAGTGCCAAAATATTCCGTTGAGGAATGTAAAGAGCGAGGGGTAAGCTATACTGCCCCGCTGAAAGCCAAACTTCGTCTCTCAAGTCGAGAAGATTCGGATGATGCAGAAGGATTCGATGAGACCATTGAATCCGATGTGTACCTCGGTAATCTTCCGATGATGACTGAACGTGGTACCTTTATTATTAATGGTGCCGAACGTGTGATTGTAAGTCAATTGCACAGAAGTCCCGGTGTGTTTTTCAGCAGCTCGATTCATCCAAACGGTACCTTGATTTATAGTGCACGTATTATTCCTTTCCGTGGCAGTTGGATCGAATTCACCACGGATATCAATAATGCAATTTTCGTATACATTGACCGTCGGAAAAAATTCCCGGTGACGACATTTCTGCGTGCTATCGGATTCGGTAGTAACGTTGATGTGTTAGGAGCGTTTGGATTCTGTGAAGAAGTGCCGATAAGTAGAAAAGAAATCGAAAGCTATTTCGGTCGTATTGTCCCCGATGATGTTATTGATGAAGAGACTGGGGAAATCCTGGCTGAGAAGGATAGCGAATTTGATGATGAAATGCTGAAACGGTTCAAGCGAGCGAAGGTTCGCAGAGTACCTTTACAGAAAAATCCACGCGGTAAAGAGGCTGAACTTCGCTTCCAGATTCTCCAGAATACTCTGGCAAAGGATCGTACAACCAGCGAAGATGAAGCGCTCGAGTTTATTTATCGTGAAATGCGATCTGGTGATCCGCCAGATACTGAAACAGCGCGTAAACTCCTGCAAAGGATGTTTTTCGATGATAAGCGCTATGACCTGGGTGCTGTTGGACGGTACAGAATCAACATCAAACTTGATTTGAGCGTTCCCAAAGACATGCGTATTCTTACTGCAGATGATGTTGTTGCTATTGTACGCTATGTCTTAGACCTGAAAAATGGAAAACGATCCACTGATGATATTGATCACCTTGGAAATCGTCGTGTACGTACGGTTGGCGAACAACTGGCAAATCAGTTTTCAGTGGCATTCAGCAGAATGGCGCGAACGATCAAGGAACGTATGAATGTGCGTGATTCTGAGAAATTGCAACCTCAGGATTTAGTCAATGTTCGTACTGTAACATCGGTTATCAATACATTTTTTGGTACGAATCAGTTGAGCCAGTTCCTCGACCAGGTAAATCCGTTGACGGAACTGACACACAAACGCCGCCTTTCAGCGCTTGGTCCTGGTGGTTTGACCAGGGAACGTGCTGGTTTTGAGGTTCGTGACGTTCATTATACGCATTACGGTCGTTTATGTCCGATTGAAACACCGGAAGGTCCGAATATCGGTCTGATTTCCAGTCTTACCACTTATGCGCGATTCAATGATCTGGGCTTCGTTGAGACACCATATCGAAAAGTTAAGGGTGGCAAGGTTTCCAAACAGATTGATTATCTTTCCGCAGATGACGAAGATAAATATACGATTGCTCAAGCAAACGCTCCTCTTGATGAGGAGGGTCGATTTTTACGTGATCGTGTAAAATGCCGTTCGAGAGCTGAATATCCTGTAGTCACACCTGAGCAGATTGACTATATGGACGTAGCTCCGAACCAGATTGTTTCTGTTGCCGCTTCGATGATTCCATTTCTCGAACATGATGATGCGAATCGTGCGTTGATGGGATCAAATATGCAACGCCAGGCAGTTCCACTTCTTGTACCTGAAGCTCCAATCGTTGGTACAGGCATGGAAGATAAAGCTGCACGAGATTCACGTGCGGTTATTACATCAGAAAATGATGGTGTTGTTAAACTCGTCACTGCCAGGAAAATCGTGATTGAAACCCGTCGTAAAGGTGTTTCCAAAGAGCGATCCAGCGATATCATGCCTGGTTTTGATACCTACTACCTGAGGAAATTCGTCAGGACGAATCAGGATACATGTATCAACCAGCGTCCTCTCGTAACCGAAGGTCAGTTTGTTAGACGAGATCAAGTGATTGCCGATGGTGCATCTACCGATCATGGCGAATTAGCACTTGGTAGGAATGTGCTGGTGGCGTTCATGCCCTGGCAGGGATTCAACTTTGAGGACTCCATCATCATTTCCGAACGAATCGTTCGTGAAGATGTTTTTACCTCTATTCGGATTGAAGAGCATGAGCTCCAGGTACGGGAAACGAAGCGTGGCAAAGAAGAATTAACACGTGAAATCCCCAATGTCAGCGAGGAAGCAACCAAAAACCTCGATGAGAATGGTGTCGTTCGTATTGGTGCAACAGTAAAACCTGGTGATATCCTTGTTGGTAAAGTTACTCCTAAAGGTGAAACCGATCTGACACCTGAAGATAAATTGTTGAAAGCAATCTTCGGTGATAAAGCTGGTGATGTCAAAGATGCCAGTTTACGTGCTCACCCCGGGATGTACGGTATCGTAATTGATACCAAACTGTTCAGCAGGAAGAAAAAAGATCCAGAGAGTAGACGACGTGACAAACAGCTTATTGAAGATCTCGAGATCAAATATGAGCAGGAGCTGAAGCGAGAGAAGCGAATTGCGATTGATTCTTTGAAGTCGCTGCTCATGGGTCGTACAGCCAATACTGTTATGTCGAAAGCTACCGATGACCTCGCGAGTGAAGTCCTAATTCAGGCTGGCAGCACCTATACAGAGGAACTTATAGAGCAGTTTGATGTGTATCGACTACCAATAGATGCGGAATGGTCTGCCGATGAAGAAACCAACACTTTGGCGAATTATGCGGTAATTGAGTTTCACAATCGAGCGGAAGAGTTAACAACCAACAAGAAAAATGCGACACATAAAATTCAAGTTGGTGATGAACTACCCTCCGGCATTTTGCAGCTTGCGAAGGTATATATAGCTCAACGTCGAAAACTGTCAGTTGGTGATAAAATGGCAGGTCGTCACGGTAACAAGGGTGTTGTTGGGAAGATCGTCCCTGAAGAAGATATGCCATTTCTCGATGACGGTACCCCAGTTGACATCATCCTCAATCCGCTCGGCGTTCCTTCTCGTATGAACATCGGACAGATTTTTGAGACGGTTTTAGGGTGGGCAGGCGAGAAGCTGGACAAGCACTATGCGACTCCGGTTTTTGATGGTGCAAAGCTAACCGATGTCGAAAATGAGTTGGAAATTGCTGGGCTGCCTGCAGATGGTAAAATTCAACTGTTTGATGGCAGGACAGGTGACCCATTTGAACAGCTCACCACTGTCGGTCAAATATATATGATGAAACTATCGCATCTTGTTGATGATAAAATTCATGCTCGTAGTATTGGTCCCTATTCGCTTATCACTCAACAGCCACTTGGCGGTAAGGCGCAGTTTGGTGGACAACGATTCGGAGAGATGGAAGTCTGGGCGTTGGAAGCTTATGGTGCTGCAAATACACTTCAAGAGATACTGACTGTAAAATCTGATGATGTGAATGGTCGTGCCAGAACCTATGAGGCGATTGTCAAAGGTGAAAACCTGCCTCGTCCCAATGCACCTGAAGCATTTATTGTGCTGTTGCATGAATTAATGGGATTAGGGTTGGATGTGAAGCTTATCTAATTCGCATTATTAATATTACTCGTATAATCTTAGGTAGCAGATAAGTAGTGATCTTGGATATATGCGGAGTAATCGTTAGTAATGAATGATTTAATATATTTCAGTGCAGAAGACTTACTAGTTGTCATGATTCTGTAGACAGCGTGGGATCAGACAAAAAAGTGTCGCTGTCCTCGAAATTTGTCACCGAGGAGGTACCCTTGGTCGCGACAAATCGCAGTCAAGAGAATGAATTTCGTCAGTTCTCGAAGATTTCTATAAATCTTGCGAGTCCTGAGATGATCCTCGCCCGCAGTTATGGTGAGGTGACCAAGCCAGAAACGATCAATTATCGTAGTTATAAACCGGAAAAAGACGGTCTCTTTTCCGAAAAGATTTTCGGACCGACTAAAGACTGGGAATGCCATTGCGGCAAATATCGTGGAATTCGCTATAAGGGAATTATCTGCGATCGTTGCGGTGTGGAAGTAACCCGCAAAGATGTACGCCGTAAACGAATGGGTCATATAAAACTTGCTGTCCCAGTCGTTCATATCTGGTTTTTCAAGTCAATGCCTTCAAAAATCGGCTATCTGCTCGGTCTTGCAGTTCGTGAGCTTGAGAGGGTTATCTATTATGAGAACTATGTCATCATTCAGCCGGGAAATACCGGCAGAAAGGCAATGGAACTCGTAACAGAGTCAGAGTACATCGAGATTATGATGGAGCACGGTCCAACCAACCAACAGCTCCCTGAAGATAGTCCGGAAAGGTTTATCGCCATGACTGGTGGTGAAGCGATCCGTACACTTCTTCGTCGGATTGTACCCGAGACCCTTGCACTGGAACTGCGACGTGCTGTTCGAACTGAGACAAGTCAGCAGAGAAAACAGGAAGCAATTAAACGTCTTCGTGTTATTGAAGCATTTCGTGATCAACCGAATGTCGAAAAAACACGACCCGAATGGATGGTGTTATCCGTCATTCCAGTGATCCCACCAGACCTGCGACCCCTCGTTCCTCTAGAAGGTGGACGGTTTGCGACCTCAGACTTGAATGATTTATATCGTCGCGTGATTATTCGAAACAACCGTCTCAAAAGGTTGATGGAAATTAAAGCTCCTGAAGTTATTCTTCGAAATGAGAAAAGAATGCTCCAGGAAGCGGTTGATAGTCTCTTCGATAACGGTAGGAAATCAGTAGCGGTTCGTAGTGATGGAAATCGTCCACTGAAGAGTTTGAGCGATAATCTGAAGGGTAAGCAAGGACGTTTCCGTCAGAACTTGCTCGGAAAACGTGTTGATTATTCTGGACGTAGTGTAATTACCGTTGGTCCCGACCTTAAACTTCATGAGTGTGGTCTTCCAAAGGAAATGGCTATCGAGTTGTTCAAACCTTTTGTAATCAGAAAACTGATTGAGCAGGAATACGCCAAGACAGTTAAGTCTGCGAAACGGATGGTTGAACGACGCGATGAAATTGTCTGGGGGATTCTCGAAGAAATTATCGAAAATCATCCAGTAATGCTTAATCGTGCACCTACTTTGCATCGTCTGGGAATCCAGGCGTTCCAGCCATTGTTGATTGAGGGAAAAGCGATTAAGCTGCACCCATTGGTCTGCTCTGCGTTTAACGCTGACTTTGATGGTGATCAGATGGCGGTGCATATACCGCTTTCTATGGAAGCGCAGCTCGAATGTCGTTTACTCATGCTCGCTGCACAAAATATTATGCATCCTGCAAACGGTCGACCCATTACCGTTCCCAGTCAGGATATGGTATTGGGTTGCTACTATCTGACGAAGCGTCAACCCGCTGCAAAAGGTGAAGGGAAATTCTTTTCCAGTCAGGATGAGGCGATAGTTGCTGTCAATTACGGAAAAGCTGATATCCACGCGAATGTCTATGTTCGTATTAAAGATAAGTATATAAATACAACTCCAGGTCGAGTGATATTTAACACCATTATCCCAGAAGCTGTTCGTAAGGAGATATTCTATAACGAACTGCTTTCTAAGAAACGACTTGAAGAGATCATTGCTGACTGTCACAGGCGTGTTGGTAATGCTGAAACAGCTCGCTTCCTGGATAAACTCAAAGATTTAGGCTTTGGATATTCTACTCGGGGTGGTCTTTCGGTAGGATTGTCAGATATCATCATTCCAGATGACAAAGCAGTAATGATCGAAACCTAACAGGCTGAAGGCGATGATATACAGGCACAATATGAGAATGGTATCATCACTGATG
>JAIOHU010000184.1 GCA_019912845.1 bacterium | reverse complement strand
GGTGTTGTTCCCCGAACGTCATAACGGCTATCTCCTGCCCCGTTACTCCGATGCAACATTTGGCGTACACCGTCGCGCATTCCTGCAAGGCGCCTATGATATCGTCGTGCGGAAGTTTGGCTATGAAACTTATGAGGCACTGGCTTATGTCGGTCAGGGCGCTGAAACACCGCACAACGTAACCCTCAATCCAAAACCAACACACACCCTGACCCTTGAAATTATGGACTTGGACAGTGAAGAAGCACTTTCTGGACATGTGATCTTCCATCATGAAGAGTGGTGGGTTGATACCGTATCCGTCGATAACGGCATGTTTGTGCAGGACTGGCCACAGGGAATGTACACCGCTGAGGTCTGGGCGGAAGGCGATTATATCCCCGGTAAGTTCGAATTTACTATCGAAGATGATGATCTGACAGTTCGTGCCGGTCTGGTTCAGTTCCAGCACAACCTGCTCGATGATTTTGAGGGTGATGAGGTTCCTGCACGTTGGCGTAGTGGTCATGAAGGGTTTGCCTGGGGACGTAGTGGAATGGAAGCGTTCGGTGGCGATATCTCCCTGGAAAGTCATCCCGGTGATTTTATCCCTGCAAACTCAACAGGCTATGCTCGAGTTGGCTATCGTATTCCCGAAGGCAGCCAGGGTTATGCGATACGAGGGATGCACCGCTATGAGCTTGAACCCGATTTCGATTATTGCTACGTCGAATATTCTTTCGATGAGGCAGACTGGATGCCATTGGATACTTTGAACGGCTATCAGAATTACATTCCCAACCGTTGGCAGCCTTTCTTCTATGACCTGACAGACGAGTTGGTGATGGATGGCAATGTTTATGTACGCTGGCGTATTGAGACTGACGGGACAGATACAGATCGTGGTGTTTTCCTCGACGATGTCGAATTCCTGGCGACCAATGAGCTTGCTGTATTTGAACAGTCCAATGAACTTCCTGCTGGTTTTTCACTGGATTCGATCTATCCGAATCCTTTCAACCCGGGTACAACTGTGAAGTTCACTGTTCCGACAAATGCAATGGTTCAAGTAGCCGTGTTTGATGTGTTGGGACGTGAAGTTCTGAAGGTTCTGGATCGTGAAGTGACTGCTGGAAGCCACAGAGTAACGATTGACATGAGCGATTTCAGCTCAGGTCTCTATTTCGCAAAGATGCAGGCACCTGGATTCAGTGACAGCAGAAAACTGATGCTGGTGAAGTAACTTAAGTGAAGTAAGTAGTCAGATTTGAAGTGGGTATGAAGTAAGAATTGAAGTGGGCATGAAGTAAGAATTGAAAGAATTTTCGCTGTGTCATCCCGGTGATGAGTTGGGCCGGGATCCAGATAAATTAGTTCCGCAACATCCGTAGATGTTGCGGGACTATAAAATTAATCCTCTGGCGATACTACTGTTTTTCCACTGGACAAGAGATATTTCTCAGTTTCTACTGGATCGAAACACCGTCCGATCGCGTCATTCCAGCGTGGTGTTAGCTGGATTCGAAGAACCCGACCGCAGGTTGAGCATCCAGACAACACTAACACTTACCTGTTTCGGATGAGACAAAAATCTCCGGAATCGGTATATTTCTAACCAGGCTTCTTAGATAGCCCCAACAAGTTCACCAGTTTGGATCGCTCTCATATTCCAGTTTAAGCAACAACTCCCCATGGAGTTCCTTGAACCATTGTTTGATCTGCGGCGGAAATTTCCGTTGCCACTGTTTCGCACTGCCATCACGAGTGTGTGAACGTTTGGTTTTTGCTTTGTTTTTCAAACTGAATTTATCTGCAATTGCGACCCCTCGTTCTATCAGTTTTGGATGAAAACGGTAAAACTCAAACATTTTCCTGAAGGTCTCAGTCTCATTGCCGATCATGCTTTCGTAACGGATTTCAATCACATTCGGGTTGTTATAATCCCATTCCTGCATGTGTTTGAAATGGGGATCACGCCATAAGATTTCCAGCAAATAACCGCGTTCCTCATCCAGGCTGGAGAGATACTCTTTGTATGATATTCCTCGAGGTAGTTTATCTTGATCCGACTCAATTTTCTCTTTGAACCAGGGGTGTTCGACAATCCTCGTCCAGTCAAATCCGGGATCATTACACCATGGTTCCTCTGTCCATTTATGGTAGTGATAGCCACTGACAATCAGGTCACGGGGGTCACGCACCACATGGCTGCCACGATACTCCGGCAATTTTGTCAAATCTAAATCGCTCATATTGCCCGCATGAAGGACTTTTTTCCCGGGACGACTCACAACCTCCTGAAAATGTACCATATCGGTATTGATATATTCAGAATGAAAGCGGAATTCGTTCGCCAGAAAACGCAGCACCTGAATATAATAGACCGTCAGACATTTATGATATGAGTAGTGCAGAATCAAATCCGTTGGAAACAATTCTTTTTCTTTGACAGCGGGCATGATTCCTCGAACCCCGCTCTCAACTGCCACCAACCCCTGCTTCATACGCTTAATATTCATTCATTATCCAACCATCAATTCCTGATTATGAGACTATGCACTTCAAGATTTCCAATGCGGCAGTTCATCCAAAATTTTAAATCTATTCAACTTTAAAACAGTCATCGCACGGAGTATGTTCGATTTGATGAAATAGTCGAGCTTATATCGATTAAGGATATAATTGTTTTCTGTATAGCTTTTCCACAGCTTTGAATACTCGAGAAACTTCTCATTGTTCAGAAGCTCACCCAATTTTGCAAGCTGTTTGATATGAACATTGTGATAATAGGTATCTGCCAGATTCCAGCGACTTCGCAATGAATAGCGCGACCAGTAGCCAGTATCAAACCCATCCAATGCATTGGTGATGCCATCCATGCAACGATTCAGCAACTGGTCTGAGGTCGAATCGTTGAAAAATACATTGTATTCATAGATTCCATAGAGGGCATAGAGGGAACCGTTCAAAATGTGGATTGCAGGATCATAAGCCAACTCCTCGATGAACAGGCTGCCATCCTTCTGCCGGGTGACAATCCCCCCTTGATCAATTGAATATGAAAAACCCTTAATGGCACTTTTTAGTAAGGCTTCCAAACTATCCTCAGGTTGATGCTTCATCAATCTGATCAGGATGGAGATCGACTGCCCCTGCACCATACCCGATAAACTGGGAGGATTTTTCGCAGGATAACGCAACGGAAAATTTATATACCAGGTATGAAAGTTGCCATTGGAATCGGATTTTGAATTATTCTTAATCCAGTTCGCGCACTTGACAAATACCTCGAACGCATCCTTATCGCCCCTCAGAAAGAGTTCATAATGTGCAAGTCCATATTGGATAATTGCTGTGGGATGGAAAACCATTTCCTCTTCAAGTCTGATATTCTTCAGGTTAAACAGAGGGATACCATCTTTATTCACTATTCCTGATGTATGTGGGATTTTTGTTTTGGAATAATCAACGAGGTAGGAAGTTATTTCATCTTTATTCATTTCGATCTAATCCAGGGATATTTAGGTACGTAATTCTCAAAGCTGAGATTAATTTAACCTAGCGGAATATAGCTCTTTGAAGTTGATTTGAAAAAAGTCAGAATTCTAGCTGCTCGGTTTTCCAGGTCAAATTTTTCAGCATGATGAAAGGCGGCTTCCGACATATTCTCCCTCAATTGACGATCCGCTGCGAGTTTTTTTAACGCTGCTCTAATTTCATCTGTTTCCATTGGATCGACTCTAATCGCCACTGAATCGTCCAGAATTTCATCATTGTACTCACGATTTGATCCGACTACTGGCAGACCACATGCCATGGCTTCAAGTGTAGCATTGCTGGAGCCTTCGTTTAAGGTAGGTAGGCAAAAAATATCTGCAGCCGATAGTAATTCATGGATGTTTCCATGTGGGACTGCCTGCTTGAAGAGTATCTGATTCCCTTCCAGCGGTATAGGTCCACTTCCCACAAAGAGTACACCTACATTTTTCATCCCTTTAATAGCAGCCAGTACTCGGTCGGGACCCTTACGTTGATTAAATGTTCCGACAAATGCTACCAGTACTTTATCTGAGGGAAGATTATATTTATCCCTCATTTTTTTCTTGTCAAGTTTTCTGAAAAGTGATCTGTCCACCCCATTGGGTTCAATTATCGTATTCTCAGGGGCAACTTTCAGGACTTCCTGGCAATACCTGCTATTCCTGCTGGATAATGCAACCAAGCCGTTTAGTCCCTTATAGTCCAACTCCATCAATTTCTTCCCACGAATTTTTTCGTAATCGGAAAAGGAAGATTCACCGACTCCTACTACAGAGGGGATGTCAAAATATTGTGCAACAGACACAGCAGCATGACCATTGGGGTAGAGAGCGTGACCATATATCAAATCTGGTTTGTTCGTAAGTGATTCGAAAGTACTCTTTACTGCTCTTATATATTGCTTTCCGCTTAAGGCATAGGTACTGAAAGGACCAACTCTGCGACTTGAAAATGAAAAATAGGAAGGTCGAAATACTTTTATCTCCTTCTCTCCGGCATCACGAAGTTCTTTCAAAGTAGCGGTTTGTTTGAATTCACCCTGCCGAGAGAACAGGGGTTGAGGAGAGATGACGGAAACCTCTGCACCATGTTTTTGCAATTTATCCGCAAACTGTTTAACAAAGATTCCACTTATAGGCTGAGCAGGTGAGGGAAAGTTTGATGAAATTATTAGTACATGGTATTTTCTGGAAGAATTGTTTAATTCAAAACTTGATTGCATTTATTTCAATCTATATTAATTTTAAGGTTAGGATTAGTCTAAAGTAAGTCATATTTTAAATATAAACAACTTTATTAAACCATATTCAAATTTAATGCGACTTCTTCATTAGCATTTAGCTTTAAAATATCAATTTTATAATCTGATTTGGATATTTGATTTATTTTTAATTCATGATCATAGTTCCAGTCAAAATTTATTTGTTTTGAGGTTGATATAAATATGCTAACGTCTTCTATGTCCTCCATTGTAGTTATCAGAAGATGATTATCGTACCTCAACATAATATCAACAGCTTTAATTTTCCTCAACCAATCCGTCAGCAAATCCGCAGTAAAAAAAGCCACATCAATGGTTTTCAAATAATCAATCAATTCATCAAGGACGTCCCACCAATCGACGAAGGGTCCACCTGATATAATTCGTTGATGCCAGTTTAACGTAATCAATCCATTTACTGCAAGTATATCATCGATTATTTTCCTTGAGACATCCATTGCCTCATACTTTCCCAATGCCATATAGGATGAATGCATCAAGGTGGAATCCATTAAAAACAAGGGGATTTCAAGAATATCATAGGGTGATTCGGAATTAAAATTCCAAGGCTGATACGGAGCTGCGAATCCACTTTTAAATCCAGCAATATCAGGAAATACAGTACTCGAGTCTGTTTTGATTCCCGATCTTTCATGGATACTCCAGGTCTTATCTCTCTCAAATCCAATGTAGTGCTGCCGAGTGTGATCAATTTGAAGCGATAAAACATCTTCAAGCTTACGTTTTTCTTCCATAAATTGTTCGAGATCAGTGTAAGATTTGGACTCAAACCCTCCATGCAATCCAATCGTATGACCAGACTCGGAAATGTTAAGCAGATCTACTTTTGCGTAGTCAAGGTAGTAAGAAATATCTTTTAATTCTGCAGTCGAACTCATAACATAAAATGTAGACGTAATTCCCTTATTATCCAAGTAATTACGAACAGTATCAAGTTGATAATTCTGGAATTTGGATTTATAAGTTTTGAATCCTTTTGAAGCTTTTACCACATTATCTTTCAGAAAGTGACCTAGAGAAACCTCTCTTCGTTTAATAAATCCCAAATATTGTTTCAAGTATTTGAAGTGATCCTTCCATAAGATATCGCAATCATGAGATATGGCAACGCCTGCTAATTTTCCCTCTGTCCAAGGGGCGATTGAATATGAAATATTGAACCATTTTTCTGCCAACAGCTTTATTTGTTCCGATATCCAATTTGCAATTCTTGAGATAATAGGGGTGGAATATAACCACTCAGAATGATCGAGTGATTGAGCAGTAAGGCGACCCAAATGATCTAATTGACCGGTTCTGTATCCATATTCTTCAGATAGCACCATGAAACTAAAGGTTATCCAGTCAAACGAGCAGGTAGCGTCATCATCGCAGTGTGGTAGAATATCTTCCAGATTGCTTGTGTCCAATGCATTCAGAAATTTTGTGTAAGCTATTTGATCTTTTATACCAGTTTGGTAACTGTCATGAAATTCTGATAGACTGGAATCAAAGTGTGTTTTAATTGTGTATCGGGGAATATGTAATTCAGAAATGCCATACCAAATCGTGATCGTACGATCATTTGTATCGGAAGCTGAAACTATCCGATGTCCCATAGAGCCAAGCAATTGCGTAACAATCCACTCAAATCTACTCTTCCACGGCGAGTCCAGGTCAGTTGACAATCTTATTCTCATTGAACGCCTTCCGAGAACAATCCAGTCAAATACCAATTCTTAACGTCATGGTAGTATTCGTGATCCAAACCATCATCAACTGCCGATGCCATCAAATTAAAATCAAATTTTGGATGGACATAAAAACCAAATTTTTTCACGGCTTTTTTTACCTTATTACCAAGTCGTGAATCTTGAGATACCCAGGTCGAGATCAAATCGCAGTTTTGACTCTGAAGTCGGTTTATGGCGTTCTCCAATAACGTATTAATCACATGAGTGGACTCATCTGCAATTATATCATCTATTAATCCCAACTTGAGCTGCTTACTTCCTTTTTTAAGAACCATATGAGTGATGATAATCCAACCATGTAATTTGGTTTGCTCATCCCTCAATGAGATAAATTCATACTTGAAATAAGGATTGTTTACGCAGCGCCAGTTCAAGTATTCATTTGATCTGTGTAAGGTAATTCCATAGTTTGTTTTGATTGAGTCCCAGAAAGCTTCCCAATCCTCGGGAATATGATCAGTAAGGCTAACTGAATATTTGCCTTCATCCTTTTTGAGGGGATATGATGTAAGTTTCCAGAAATAATGCTGTAAATAAACTCCGGTCGTGACAATAAATTTTATGATAGTATTATCGCTGATGTAGTTTCCTAAATTCTTGCCAGGTAGAACTTTCATGCCTTTCTCAACTTTTCCTGCCCATTGGATTCCACTGTTGATATGAGTTTTGACCAGATATGGTACCGGAAATGCCCAAAGTACTTTAAGGTCGGGAAAATTTGAAATTTCAGTGATGAATGCTTTCATTACTTTTCCAAAAATCCCTTTCCCACGAACGATCGGATCGGTGGCAGCGTTATCAACTTTTCCACTACGGATAATCTCATTACCATTGGATAACACTATGGGAATATATGCACAGGTTGAGGTAATTTTATCGTCGTGAATCGATCCACCAAATCCTCCCTCACCTGCAGGAGCGTTGAGAAATTCCCACTCAAAGGCTTCAGTTGATCTATTCTTACTAAAAGCTAAAGAATACAAATCATTAACTTCTTTATAATGCTCATGTTTTAATGAATGATAATTTTCCATGTGGTGTCTTAATTATTGATCATTAACAATGAGAGGTACTAGAGTTTGAAAATTCAGCATCCACTGATATTCCACCTCGAACCTTGAAATGGACAACGACATCGACTTTGAGCGGCTGCACAAAACGGACAAATTCTTCACCCAGGTCGACTGCCAGATGTTCGTGGAAAATACCTGTGTTACGATATTTAAGCAAGAAGAGTTTTACCGATTTCGTCTCTGCAAGCCATTGGTCGGGTGTATAGTTAATATCGATAGTCGCATAGTCCGGTTGACCAGTTAACGGGCAGAGGCAGGTAAACTCATGGACATGAAGGCTCACATTCAATTTTCCCGGGGCGTGATTTGGGAAGACTTCTATTACATCACTCTTCTTTGTTTCGTGTCCCAGGATAGTCAACTGCTTGAGATCGTCTTTACTTGTAGGCATAAATAATACTTTCTTCCCTTGAAAACTTGCTTCTCATTGTGATCACGTCTACATTATCCAGTTAAGATGATTCTCTAAAATAACCTCATAGCTTTTGGAAACAAGCTCTGTTTACTGGCGGGGAGAAAAAAATGACTCGTGGATCTTTGATAGGTTTGCTCTTACTGGCGATGGTTGCCGTGGCGGTATCCACTCCGATAGTGGAAGTATATCTGCCTGATGAACTGGCACGAACACGTTTGATGACCAATGGATTCGACATCGCAGATATGGATAAGTATGACGCCAGAGTGGTCGGATGGGAAGGCGATCTGGAACGTCTTGAAAACCTTGGTCTTGCATATCAGGTTGAAATTGAAAACGTTGAAGAGTTCTACCGCAGCCGTCTCAACTATGAACTTGATGATATGGGTGGTTATCCAACCTTCGATGAAATCGTACAGTGGCGGGATGAGTTTGTCGCTCAATACGGCGACATTGTCTCAGAACCTATGAACATTGGCTCTACACTCGAAGATCGTCCCATGTGGGTGATCAAAATATCTGACAATCCCAACGAGGATGAGGATGAGCCTGAGATATTTCTGAATGGCTGCATCCACGCCCGCGAGGTAATTGTCCCGCTCACTCTGATGAATTTCGCAGAATTGCTGGCAGAGGGATATGGTATAGATGACCGCATCACCGAGATCGTAAACACCCGTGAAATATGGATTATGCCTGTAATCAATGTTGATGGGTATACGTACAATGAAGAGACCGATCCAAACGGCGGTGGAATGTGGCGGAAGAATAAGTATGTATATCAAAACCAGGTACGTGGTGTTGATCTTAATCGTAACTTCGATTTCATGTGGGGTTATGACAATGAAGGCTCCTCACCGTCGGTCTATTCACAAACCTATCGTGGTCCTGACGCAGCATCCGAACCTGAAACACAGGTAATCCAAAGCTTTGTCAATGATCATCCAGGAATCACATCCGTAATTAATTACCATTCTTATGGCAATTATATCATGTGGCCGTATGATTATGACCCTGATGTTCTTCCTGAGGATGTTGAGGTTTATCGTTTGTTCGGTGCTTACATCAATGAAACCCTGGACTGGGAAATGGGGACAGCACCCGAACTTCTCTATCCAGTAAATGGTGATGCCAATGACTGGATGGAAGGTGGCGCAGAGCATAATGTCTTCGCTTATACCCTTGAAATTGGCACAGGAAATGATGGCTTCTGGCCAAATACAAACCGTATTGAAACCCTGACTGAATCCCAGGAAGAGCCATTGCTTCGCTTCTGTGAAGTAGGTGGTGATCCCTTTATGCTGCTTCCACCTAATACCGCTTTTGTAACTTCTCCCGATACAGCATTCGCCGATTTTACTGTCTCCTGGACAGTAGAAGATGATGGTCATGGCAATATGCCTGTGAGCTATGAAATTCGAGAATTTGCTTCGGTAACCATCGGCGAAGATGTTGAAGAAGAGAATGAGCATTGGGACCTGAGTGGCTTTTCACGTTCAACAGCTAGAGCCTATGAAGGTGATCACAGCTTTTACTCTGGTATGGACCATAATAGCTATAATACAGCTACAGTAATTTCCGAATATCGTGTCCAGGAAGGTGATGGTCTCGAATGCATGGTCTGGTATGACCTTGAAAACATGTGGGATTTCGCCTATGTCCAGGCGAGCTTTGATGGCGGTGAATGGATCAACCTGGAAGGCAACCTCACCACAAATGATGATCCGAGAAATCGTAATCTCGGCAATGGTATTTCAGGTTCCTCAGATGGTTGGGTTGAAGCGACTTTCCCATTGGATGAGTACACTGGACAAAGTATGAGGCTTCGTCTCGCTTATGTTACTGACAGACGAGTCATCGAAGAGGGTATCTATTTTGATAACATCACCCCAGTTTCCATATACGAAGAAAGTTATGTTATTGAAGAGGAATATACCGAAACCAGTTTGACGGTGAACCGTTTTGTTGAAGAGGGTGAAGAAACTGTTTACGGTTATGTTGTGCGTGGTACGGACGAGCATGGTGATGTCTCTGGTTGGTCGAATATGGGCAGCACCGTGGTAGTCGGCGAACAATTCCAGGGCGAACCTGTTGATGTTACAATTCCTGTCAACGGTGGAATGATGAATATCATCTCATCTTTTGCTGATTATGGCGACATCGAACCCGCCGATTTCTTCAATCAGCTTGAAACCATTCAGATCGCCTACCAGGATGATGGTGGTGTGTATATTCCACCATTTATCAATACCATTGGTGATCTTGATTACCGCAATGGCTTCATGGTCTTCTGCACTCAAAATGAAGAGTGGACTGTTTCCGGTGTCCCCATGGATGACCGTGTTGCATACAGCATCAGTTCGGGACAGTGGAATATGGTTGGCTTCCCTTATGCTGAAGCAGTACCAGTTGAAGTTGCTCTGTCAGAAATCGAAGATAACCTGAATATCGTTATGAATTCTGCGGGTCAGTTCTGGATTCCGGGTGTGGTTAATACGATTGTAAACCTGATGCCGGGATATGGTTACATGTATTTCACTGATATTGATCAGAACTTCTTCTTCCATAACGAAGCGCAACGAACTGCTCAGTTCAACGATCCTGTCATGGACTCACCTGTAGCTGTGGACGCACCTGCACCAACAGGTCAGCCGTGGATTGTATTGGTAAACTTGCAGGGAACAGCTGATGCTGAAGTAGCAACAGTCTCTCTGTACGATGGCGATAAGCTGGTTGGTAAGTCGGTGGTCACGGATAATTCCGAACTTACTCCAGTAGTCACCTGGAAAGAGAATGTTGAATATGATCTCGATGGATTTACAGAAGGTCATGGAATCCGTATCGAGTTGCAGGATAAAGCTGGAAATCGTCTACCATTCACAGTAAGTGAATCGCCCAGTGCTTTCGGTGAAGGCGCGTACGGCACCGCTGGTGTACGTGTCCTCGAGCAACCGTCGGAATTTGCTGTCGGATCGGTTTATCCGAATCCGTTTAACCCATCTACAACAATTCCATTCTCGTTGCCTGAGGCAGGTAAAGTGGAAATAGCGCTTTATAATGTGCTCGGTCAAATGGTCTATCAACAGTCCATGCAGTTCGAAGCAGGACAACATCAATACCTGCTCGATGCCACGAACAACGACTTCGTCAGTGGGTTGTATCTGTTGAGGGTATCATACGGCGAGAACATATCGAGCCAGAAGGTATTGCTCCTGAAATAAGTTGTATGCGAAAGTTTATTTTTTCATTCATACTGTATGGTATCAGAAGAAGATTTCTGGTACCATACTTTTATTTGTGTGAGAACTATGAATCCATTTACAGGTAAATGGCGTATCACTGAAATGTCGCAATGGGATCAAAGCTTTGTTGATATGGAAGTTGAGGGACATTTTACATTCAGGGAAGGGGGAGGCAGTTTTTTTCAGTTTGGTCTGGTTCGAGGTTTTATGGACTGTCACTATTCCACCGACCTTAAAAGTCCTTCAATGGAATTTACCTGGGAGGGTTCAGATGAAATGGACCCAGCTTCCGGTTCTGGTCGAATAGAATAAGTCCATTATCAGAGCTATTAGACATTGGACAAGTCCAATGCCATCAGTCAAATCAATTGTGACAGACCAGTAGAAGGGCATTTTACATTTAAGAAGTCTGGAGGCAGTTTTTTTCAATTTGGTCTGGTACGAGGTTTTATGGACTGTCACTATTCCTCCGACATTAAAAGTCCTTCAATGGAATTTACCTGGGAGGGTTCAGATGAAATGGATCCAGCGTCCGGTTCTGGTCGAATAGAAATTATCGATGGTAAGCTGGAAGGAATCATCTATTTTCATTTGGGAGATGAATCAACTTTCACAGCCGAAAAAACACAATAACCTACTGGATAATTCAGGAATTTCTGGAGAGAATCAAAGATGAGCGAATTTCAATATTTTGAGTTTTTAGTTGTTGATAATCCTCTGATCAAAACCTGTTGGCACGATTAGAGCTATATAAGTGTCCCGTCAAACGACATAGTTGCAGAAAGCAGATCACCACAGCGTGGTGAGATTTATGTAGCCCTGGCGTGTAGCGAAGCGGAACCCGGGGAGCAAAATCCCTTCTCTATCCCAGTTCCCTCCTGCTTTCTCAAGAGTCCACTGAGGGCTGATCTTCTCACCTCAGTACTATCCTGAACAATACTCCAACAATAATCATAGACCCCAGTTGTAATCCTACAAGCACCAGAAGATTTTTCAACTCAAATCCGAAAGCAAAGCGATTATAGAGAGTGCCAACCAGAGAATAAATAAGAATAAAGAGGAAAATTGCTGTCGAATTCGAAATTGTTCCGAAATCGCTAAGAAATCGTACCGGTATGACAGCAATGAGTGGTGCAAGCACTGAAATCAAACACTCATGAAATTTCACTTTTCCATACGATGTATCCAGTGATTTCACATCGAACGACTTTGAAGCAATGTATTCCGCTTTCCATTTTTCTGCTGTTTTATCAAGTTTTCTGAGATGATTGATATAGAAATAGGTTATGCCTATGGCAAGGAATACAGCTAGAATCCCCATTTGATTTCCAGAAGAATATTTTCCTGTTGGCTACAATTTTTGTACCCAATCTTCATGAATTTTCTTCCACTTTGGCGAGTGTAGACCTAACCCGCCAGCTTGTCTTGGATGAACCAATGGCAGAAGTTCAATCTTTTTCCCGGATACCTGAATTGTATGTTTTTGACCATACTGTTCATCTGTTTTGCAATAGGTTCTGAGTCGCGCAAACGAACCGAAATACCTAGTAAACCATTTTAGAGGTTGATCACCTAGAGTGATAATCACATCAGGGGTAGCTAACTCGATCTCAGCTACAATTTCTTTTCGACGTGTCTCATTTGTTAATTCCTTAGGAACTTCAGTCCAATTATATTCTGGAAGTCCATGGGATTTAACTTTTGGGTCATACTTAGTTTTAAGTGCTTTCTCTTGTCTTCCATTCATACAACTGTAGGGTACTAAATCGCATAGCCAAACATCGTTTCTTGTGAATCCAAGTGGTTTTAAATACATCTCGTCTAGAACTTTACCAGAAGGTCCATTCAAATTGCCATTCGGGAGTATTAGACTTCCTGTGTTTTCAGGTAGCTTAATACCGCTAATGATATTTTGGGCTTCTACGGTGTTACCATCCCAAAATATCTCAGGTTCAGATGCAACTGCCATGGCAGATATTAGTGATTTTCCATCGTTCCAAATCCATTTCGCATGCACCGCACTTGCGTATACA
>JAIOHU010000183.1 GCA_019912845.1 bacterium | reverse complement strand
GAGTTGGAAGCAGCGGCATCTTTGATGAATCCGATGCGTCTGGAAATCCTAGAGGCATTGAAGGTTGAGGAGGGCTCCTCTACGACACTTGGTGAACGGTTGGGACGGAACCGTCAGAAGTTGAACTACCACCTACGTGAGTTGGAGAAACAGGGATTCCTGGAAATTGCTGAAGAACGTCGTAGACGAAACTTCATTGAGGTGGTCTATCGCAGCAAAGCAGAGTCCTGGCTGATCAGTCCCGATTTGCTTGGGAAACTGACTCCGCTAGTAGAGGAGAAAACCGATCAGCTCACAGCTTCATACCTGATTGCTTCAGCGACAAAAATTATTCGAGATATATCGTTGCTGATGAAGGGGGCTACAAAAGCGAAAAAGCGATTAAGCACGCTGACGATTAATACTGAAGTTCGTTTCAAGGATGCGTCAGCACGACGTCAATTTGCTGAAGAGTTGACCTCTCAAATTGCTGGTTTGGTTGTTAAATACAATAATGATAAAGAGCCGGGTGGACGTGAATATTCATTAACCCTGGGGTTTTACCCGAAAGTGAAAGAAGAGAATTGAGTAAAAATTGAAGAAAGGAAAGTTCTATGAAGTTCAAAGGCAAAAAAGAAGTCAGACGTGAAGATATCAATGGCAAGCCTTTTCTCATTGCTGAGTTTGACTATCCAGCAACTCCCGAGGAAATCTGGAAGATGCTCACCATCAAAGAAGAGCTGAGCAATTGGTTCCCCGCGAGTGCTCACATTAGAGAAGGGGAGGATGGAGTGTGGGCAATTTCCTGGGATAATCAGTACTCCTGGGTGGATCGAATTAAAACATGGAAGCCGGGTGAACAACTGACACTGGTGCCGATGGAAAAGATGGAAAGCAAAACTCTGGACGGTATGCCAGTAAATCTGCAGGTACCCTATCGTTATAAGATGGACTTCACTCTCGAAGGTAAAGAGGGCTATACCACCCTCAAACTGGTTCAGACCGGAATCTTCGGCACCGACAACTGGGAGGATGATTTCTACTCCTACTTCTACGGCTGGCGTCACCAGTTCACTTCACTGCTGCACCTGCTGAATTACCATCGTGGTGAAAGAAGAAATTTCGAACGTATTGATGTGAAATCAGAGAAAAGTCGTGAAGAATGCTGGGGTACGATTCTTGGAGACAGGCAAATCCTCAAGATTAACCGGGAACAAGGGAGGGCTGAAATCAGTTTCAAGGATGGTACCAGTTTACAAGCTGACATTCTCCAGTACACTGAGGGTTTCCAATTAAACCTGAATGTTCCTGATATGAATAACTCACTGCTGGGATTTGGTGTGTGGAAACGACAGGTTGGTTACTGGGTACTTTTCGAGGTGAATGACTTCACGTCGGACAGGAAGTTTATTGAAAAAATGAAAACACTACAAGATGATCTTGAAGTCCTCGTTGTTTAATGCAACTGCTTGATGAGAATCACAAGACGAGATCATCTTCATAATCGGTGATCTCGTCTGCTTTTAGTAAAAACTGCAGCAATATGATCATCTTGTTGTTTTGACTCGACCTAAGACAAAATTCGGATTGGGATAAATGCAATTGATGATGGTACAAACTTTTCTGTTGCTTGTAATTACTGCTTACACATTTGCAGGGTGTACGACCAGTAAGAATCCGGATGAGTTCAGCACGAAAGAAGCTCCTTTCAAACAGACAAATCGTCCTCTAGAAAGGAAGTTAGAGGAGAAAAAACAGAATTTCCTGGAAAAGGCTTCCGAGGAGAAAATCGAGCAGTATGAGCGTGGAATTGCTGATGTTAGAGCTACTGGAATACTGGAATCGGCGTGTAACATTGGCGATAAGGCTCCACTCTTCACGTTGCCAGATGTGAATGGTGAGATGGTATCGTTGGCTGATCTTCTCAAAGATGGTCCGGTGGTGTTGAACTGGTATCGTGGTGGATGGTGCCCGTACTGTCGTCTTGAGTTACAGACGCTTCAAGAATATCTGCCAAAATTCAAAAAGGCTGGAGCGACATTGGTCGCGATCAGCCCACAAGTAGTGGACAGTTCTCTGGCTACGAGAGATAAAACGACCTTGAAATATCCGGTTCTCAGTGATGTTGGTAACAAAATAGCGCGAAAATACGGGATTGTATTTACTCTGCCAGATTTTATTGCTGAATCTTACAACAACGGTTTTGGTCTTGCAAAGTACAATGATGATCATTCAAATGAATTACCCCTTGCGGCTACCTATGTGATAGACCGGAAGGGGATCATTCGATATGCTTTTCTCGATGCTGATTACCGTGTCAGAGCGGAACCCTGCGATGTTCTCATGGCAGTGCAACATCTGAATCGTGAAAAATCAAGTCAGAAAAAATAATTACCAATGTGCTTTACCGTACGGTTTATGTTTACGGCTGAAATATTCTTCTTTTGCTTTCTGCAATTTGGGTGCCAGGAAAATGAGCGCAATGAGGTTCGGGAACGCCATAAAGGATAAAGCAATATCGCCAAACCCCCAGACTGTCTTGAGAGCTAAAGTCGCACCTACAAAGTTCACCAATACAAATGCAATCCTATAGTAGACCACTCCCTTTAATCCGAACAAATAAACAGTTGCACGGTCGCCGTAATAACTCCAGGAAATTGCAGTGGATATAGCAAAAAGAAATACTCCAAGTGTTACCATCAAACTTCCCCAACGACTACCCAGCCCACGTTGAAACGCCTGCGAAGTAAGTAGTGAGCCATTCCGTAACCCCTTGCCATCAATGGCAAGATTCTCAATCTGTGAACCATCAGGAGCCATGACACTAATGATGCTTCCGCCTTCGACCTTCAGCACTGCTTCGCTGATGGGACGTACAACTCCCTCTTCAGTGAAAAGACCAAATTTTGGATCAAGAAAAAAGCCATTGTTAAAGACCAGCCTGGCATTGGATAGTGTTCCATCACGAACCTCAAAATCGCCTGAAAGGACAAACGAGTCAGCGACAGTTCCTCCCTTCTCAAGCTGAGTATCCACGTGGACAATTGTCGGTTGTTCCATGCTGAGTTGTGTGGGAAATGGCGTGTTCCAGGCACCACTGGTAATAATTGTGAGACCCGTGAGGGTGCAAATGACCAGGGTATCGATGAATGGGCCGATCATGGCAACTGTACCCTCACGGACTGGTTCGTCGGTTTTGGCAGCAGCGTGTGCAATTGGTGCGGAACCCTGCCCTGACTCATTAGAGAATAACCCTCGCCTCACTCCCCACAGTAAAGCCATTCCGAAAGTAGATCCAGCGAAGCCTCCGATTCCTGCCTTCGCAGTAAACGCAGATGAGAAGATGAGGTTGAACGCGGCTGGAATTTCAGCACGATTGTAAATGAGAACAACAACCGCAGATACGACATAGACCAGAGCCATGAAAGGCACGAGACGGCTTGCGACGACTCCGATTCGTTTGATACCGCCGAGAATAACAAGCGCGATAAGTGAGGACATCACAATACCGGTTAACCATGCGGGTATACCGAATTCACCTCGGAAACTGTCTGCTACGGTAAACGCCTGAACTGTATTCCCCGAGCCAAAGCTGGAAATAATCGCACAGAAAGCGAAGATCATCGCAAGTGGTTTCCAGGATTTTCCCAGTCCCATTTCGATGTAATACATCGGTCCGCCTGAAGCTGAACCATCCTCATGGATTTCACGGTAGAGCAGTGCTAAACTGGCTTCCCCAAACTTTGTTGCCATTCCAACAAATGCAGTTACCCACATCCAGAATAACGCTCCGGGTCCACCGAAATGTATCGCAGTAGCCACGCCCGCAATATTACCGATGCCGATAGTTGCAGACAGAGCAGCGGATAGTGCCTGGAAATGGTTGATATCGCCTTCGTCTTCGGGGTTGTCATACACACCTGCAATAACTTTCCAGGAGTGCCCGAAATGAAGAAGTTGGACGAGTTTCATGCGAATGGTCAGGTAGATACCTGTACCAATGAGGGGTAGAATTAATAGAGAACTTATAAATGCAGATACATGATCGATGATTTCCTGCATGACATCTCCCTGTCTGGTGGTTCACATCTGGTCAAGTGTATCTAA
Source organism: bacterium (assembly GCA_019912845.1). Classification (GTDB taxonomy): domain Bacteria; phylum Electryoneota; class Electryoneia; order Electryoneales; family Electryoneaceae; genus JAIOHU01. The sequence continues at coordinate 492 of JAIOHU010000183.1, read as the reverse complement.
TATATATACCTGGTATTTCCAGTAGAATTAATCTGTTATTTGGAAGTTTTCTTCAACTTTTTATTCTGCAGTCTGGAAATCCTGATAAGCGAACCGTTTAAGATGAGTCCGTAAGCGATAAAATGTGCCAATGCCAAAAGCAGTGTGTTCAGCAAAACTGGCTTGAAGGAATCGAACTGTATTATCCCCAACCAGAACGGGAATGTAGAAAGCAATAATAGCAGGATTCCCAGTATCCAGCCATAAAATACTTCTCTCAAATTCATTAAACGACGCATCCCAAAAAGCAATCCGCCGCCGATTATTCCAGCTATCAATCCGAAGAGCGAGGCTTCAAGCACACTTTGAGACGAGAGATTTACTGCATGACCAGTGTTCTTTGCAAGCATGACCATGCTCGTTCTGCCGATAATCCCGAGTATTATCAAGCCATCAACGGCACCTATCGACAAACTGAAAATCAGCTCCTTGTGCCACTTCATAAATACTCCA
>JAIOHU010000182.1 GCA_019912845.1 bacterium | reverse complement strand
GAAGTGGAATGGTATCTGTAATTCCTATCCTTTCGAGGGTAACATGTACCGTATCCTGACCTGTGTATTCAAATACAAGGGACTCACCTGAGAATAGTTCGATTTGTTCTCCATCATACTCTAGAAAGCCATCGTAAACTTCACGAATCAGATTGATTGGTATACCTACCGAAACTGTCACCTCCCCATCCGACGATGACATAACCGCAAAAGCCCATGCTTTCTCTTGATTCAACTCCAATCCAGCTTTGATATCATCATTGAAACGACTCAGCCCATGTATTCCCCATTCCGGATGATTAAAAGCGGCTCGCAGGTAATTACCATTTGGAGGAATTGGCGGGCTGGGAATATCATACTGATCGTACCCATCTAACGCTTCAGGATGGACACCAAAATGACTGAGGGTATCTATACGATCATTCTGTTGCAGCCGAACTGCAATCTGCCAGTCATCCTGTGAAAAAGTGAGTACAGGACAAATCACCAGCAATACCAGGGCATACAGGACAGTAAATCGATGTTTCATAGAATCCAACAATTCGAAGTGTATATAAAATCTGCAAGATAAAAAAGGCTGTGTGCTTGATGATTACAAACACACAGCCATATAAAAGATGGATTATTTAACCAGTACAATCTTTCTTATCTGGCTAAACTGACCAGGAGCAGAAACACGTACAAAATAGACTCCATTGGAAAATCCATTTGCATTCAATGTGAATGTCTGAATGCCAGCTTCGGTTCTGCCATTGAAAACATCCATCACCTTTTCACCAATCACATTGTATAAATGGATATTCAGCTCAGCACTCTGAGGAAGTGCAACTGAAATCTCTGTGCTCGGGTTGAATGGATTCGGATAGATGCTTGTTATGGCAAACTCAGCAGGAAGTGAGGTTGCAAGATCATCAATCGCATTCAATGACGCACCAACTGTAACCTGGATAGCTGTTACATCAGCGTAATCAAATGTGATCTCAGCATGCTCAATCAGATTGAAAGTGCTGCCATTGAATGTGGCGTTGGCTTCGAAGCCATCGGGCAGCAGATTCGCGATATCATTGAAATTTAGTGTAACCATACCAGTTTCACTGGACTCAATGGTCAACTCGAACTGATACTGATCGGATTCAGCAACAACTTCACGACTCAATTTACGGATACCTTCCCACTCAGTATGGTTAAAGGAAACCCGCAGATATTCATCAGTCGGCGAGGTTGGTGGTGCAGGAACATCAAGTTGATCAAATTCAACGGAAGCATCTGGATGCATACCAAATCCAGCAATGTTCTCAACACGGTCGTTCTGCGAAAGTGTAAGCGGAACAAACCAGCCTTCTTCATCCTCGTCATTCAAGATGATTGTACCGCCATTGTGCATCGGAACAACATTCATCGTAATTCCAGCAACACTGGTATATAACCAATAGCCTTCACGTGCGAACATTGAGGTCGAAAGTGCATAAGCATCTGTTACTTCATCATAATCGAACAACGCATTGGCTATCCAACCATTTGTAACCGCATCTGCCCACGACCAGGTATCAACACCATCGGTAAAGGAGAGGCTGTCACGTTGGAATTCTGCCGGCAAACCAGAACCAATCACATTCCATCCTTCGTTCAGATCTAGGCTGGTGCCATCAACCTGTGGTGCTGAGTTCGCGCCATCAAGTGTGAGGGTTTCAGTCGCAACACCGGTCAGATACATCCAGTAACCACGTGGGAATTCTAACTCATCGGCTGCATCCAGGAAGATATAATCTGTCGCCTGGGTGTAGTCATAGAGGAAGAAATAGTTAGTAAAGCTGCCATAGATGCTGCTTATAGTTAAATCGTTCGGCAACATTGGCAACCCAAACATATACCAACCCGGGTTATAGTCCTGTGCCATGGTTGAAGGCGCAACATTAAAGGTATAAGCTGTGATGGTCTCACCAGTGTTGCCAGCAAAATCATTGGCAACAACACGAATCAGTGTATAGGAATAGAACTCATTCGGTGTTGTCCATGCCTGGCTGTTGGTGCCACTTTGAACAAGATTGGTGGTATCATCAAGCGCATTATTAATCGTTGCGATCTCAACCCAGGAAACGCCATCATCCATGGAATAATAAACTGTTGCATCCAAAATCGGAAGTTCATCCTGAGTTGTGAAAGTAACTGTATACTCAGTTTCAGTATCCAGGGTGATATCTGCTGTCGGGTAGGTTACATCGAGCACCGGAGCAGTTGATTCACCAAAGATCACAACAAATCCATAATCCTGATCCATGACCGCTGGAGTGAAATTATGATCATAAGTCGCTAGACCAGTGAGGTCATAATAACGAGTACCATCAAACAAGAAGGTTGGTAGATCATTCGCTGTATTCAACGTGAAAGTGAGTGTTACTTCTTGACCTACCTGATCAGTACGGCAATTAAAATGGAAATTCTCACGAGTGGTGGTAAGATCGTCCGGTAGACGGTAATCATACAGCCAACGTGAGGGTAATGGATCCCAGTCATCATGATCAAAATAGACTGTCAGGTATGAATCTGCGGGGTTTGCAGGTTCAGGGACATCAACACCGATATCATAATCATCAGTCGCAGCGTCATCGAGGAAACCATAAATACCGGTATCCTGAATGTTCGCACTGATAAATGCTGAAACACTGAAACCTGTAAGAGATTCAAAGCTCCATGTTTCAGTGGATTCGGTTGTGTTTTCACCATCCTGTGCCTGAACACGCCACTGGTAGTCAACACCTGGAGAAGCTGCGAAAGTATAATTTGTTGTTGCCAGACCTGTCGCTTCTGTATTCCAGGTAGTGCCACCATCATCACTGATTTCGACATCGTAAGTAACCGCATCTTCAGCATCGGTAGCGGTTTCCCAGGTCAAGTCGACATCGGCAGTTGTGTGTGTTGAACCATCCGCAGGAGTCAGCAAACTGAAACTGTCGGGAGGATAGTTAACCCCAGCCACCAATGAGATATCGAATACGCTCATATCAGACTGAAATGCCGTAAATGCATAACTACCTGAAACAACTGTCTCCCAGGCTTCGAGAATTCCTCGGTCATAGTATCCGGACTCAACTATGGCTGCAGGATCAGATACATCATATACACGCAGACCAGCATCATATACTGAGCAGAAGGCTGCGTTACCCTCTACCTGAATGTCGTATACTCGTGCACCTGTGGTGATATCACCCAGAAAAACAGGAGTTGTGGGATCTGAAACATCGTAAATCATTAATCCATCGCTATTCGTACCAACATATAGTTTGTTGTTAACAGCAGCCAGGCTGTATACACGGGATGGAGGATATATCGTCCCAACTGTAAAGGGATTATTGGGAGCGGAAGCATCAACCAGACGGATTGCAGTTGATCCAAGACCGAGGTAAGCAAACGAACCAGAAACTGCAATTGCATCGATTGAATAGGTATAATTCCCATCTCGCAGTTGCACAGGATTAACTGGATCGGTCAAATCAAAGGTTCGCATATGGTTTCCACTGGCAACAAAAGCAATATTTCCCTCGATTACCATATCATACGTCGTACCGTTCGCTTGTGTGAGCAGTGCCTGCACTGGATTTGCTTTATCGGAAACATCGATAATTTCAAGCCACTGTGATTGGCATGAATAAAGGTAATCACCAGAGATAGCCAATTCCTGAGCCCATCCATGATTGACCTTATAGGTGCTTACTTGCACTGGATTGAGAGGATCACTGATATCCAGAATATGAACTCGAGATGAGTCACCAATTCCATTCGATCCGAGGAATGCATAATTACCATCAATAACGATGGAGTTGGCAGGTCCGGTTGGATAAAATTTAGCAGATTCAGTTGCGTTCAATGGATCAGTAATATCAAAAATACGCATCGCGTTGCTGTCTTTAGCCACGAATAGATCGGTTCCATCTATGAAAATACTATAGCTGATACCAGTTGCATCGGCAGAATAAACTGGAGCGGCAGGATCCGTAAGATCATATATATTTGTAGCACTTGAGCCGGTGACATAGAGATAAGTGCCATCAACCAGAGATTCACCCGGTGGTTGTGCGTTATCAACTGTATCCACAATTGCCGGATTCAGCGGATCAACTACATCCAGAACATAAACTGCATTGGAAGGGTAGTTGGTGATATATACGTGATCTGAGTACCAGGAGATACCCTTATTCTGGCTACCAATAGGGAATGTAGTCTGATGAACCGGATTATCGGGGTCAGTGATATCATATGCAACAAAATTGCTCGTTGCACTCAACAATGCCCAGTTACCTTCAATTACCAAATCGCGTTGATATAAACCCGACCCTGTAAGCGACCTTAAGGTAGGGTCGGGTTTATATCAACGCGATTTGGTAATTGAAGG
>JAIOHU010000181.1 GCA_019912845.1 bacterium | reverse complement strand
GGTGTTGTTCCCCGAACGTCATAACGGCTATCTCCTGCCCCGTTACTCCGATGCAACATTTGGCGTACACCGTCGCGCATTCCTGCAAGGCGCCTATGATATCGTCGTGCGGAAGTTTGGCTATGAAACTTATGAGGCACTCGCTTATGTCGGTCAAGGCGCAGAAACACCCCATAATGTGACACTTAATCCAAAACCAACACACACCCTGACCCTTGAAATTATGGACTTGGACAGTGAAGAAGCACTTTCAGGACATGTGATCTTCCATCATGAAGAGTGGTGGGTTGATACTGTATCCGTCGATAACGGCATGTTTGTCCAGGACTGGCCACAGGGAATGTACACCGCTGAGGTCTGGGCGGAAGGTGATTATATCCCCAGTAAGTTTGAATTTACTATCGAGGATGATGATCTGACAGTTCGTGCCGGTCTGGTTCAGTTCCAGCATAACCTGCTCGATGATTTTGAGGGTGATGAAGTTCCTGCACGTTGGCGTAGCGGTCAGGAAGGGTTCGCCTGGGGACGCAGTGGCATGGAAGCGTTCAGTGGTGATATCTCCCTGGAAAGTCATCCCGGTGACTTTATTCCTGCAAACTCAACAGGCTATGCTCGAGTTGGCTATCGTATTCCCGAAGGCAGCCAGGGTTATGCGATACGTGGTATGCATCGTTACGAACTTGAACCTGATTTCGATTTCTGTTACGTCGAATATTCTTTCGATGAGACAGACTGGATGCCATTGGACACTTTGAATGGCTACCAGAATTACATTCCCAACCGCTGGCAGCCTTTCTTCTATGACCTTACAGATGAGCTGGTGATGGATGGCAATGTTTATGTTCGCTGGCGTATTGAGACGGACGGGACTGATGTTGACCGTGGTGTGTTCCTCGACGATGTCGAATTTCTGGCGACCAATGAGCTTGCTGTATTTGAACAGTCCAATGAACTTCCTGCAGGTTTTTCACTGGATTCGATCTACCCGAATCCTTTCAACCCGGGCACAACAGTGAAGTTCACTGTTCCGACAAATGCAATGGTTCAAGTAACCGTGTTTGATGTGTTGGGACGTGAAGTTCTGAAGGTTCTGGATCGTGAGGTGACCGCTGGAAGCCACAGAGTAACGATTGACATGAGCGATTTCAGCTCAGGTCTCTACTTCGCGAAGATGCAGGCACCTGGATTCAGTGACAGCAGGAAGTTGATGCTGGTGAAGTAGTTATAGTGGAGTAAGTAGTCAGATTTGAAGTGGGTATGAAGTAAGAATTGAAAGAATTTTCGCTGTGTCATCCCGGTGATGAGTTGGGCCGGGATCCAGATAAATTAGTTCCGCAACATCCGTAGATGTTGCGGAACTCTTTACTTTGACAAGAAAATGAATAAAAAGTTAATCTATATCGTTTCCGGTCTGCCACGCAGTGGCACTTCAATGATGATGCGTATCCTCGAAGCTGGTGGCATTCCAGTACTTAGCGACAATATACGAAAAGCTGATATCGACAATCCTGGCGGGTACTACGAACTTGAAAAAGTGAAGACGATTCGTGAGGATTCCTCCTGGCTGAATGAAGCGGTTGGCAAAGTATTCAAGATGGTCTCGATGCTTCTGTTGTATTTGCCAGAGGAATACAAGTACAAAGTGGTCTTTATGGAGAGGCAGATCGACGAAATCCTGGTTTCTGAACAAAAGATGTTAAAACGTCTCGGAAAAGAACGGGGAGCTTCTGACGATGAAATGAGGATGTTGTTCGGGAAGCACCTTAAGCATGTAAAATCGTGGTTATCTGAACAGGACCATATTGAGGTTTTGTTTGTCAGCTACAATGAGATGCTGCAGCATCCTGAATCAATCATCCAAATACTACCTGAATTTTCAGGTATAACAATGAATACAGAAGCTATGGTAAAAGTGGTGGATCCATCTCTCTACAGAAATCGTAAGAGTTAGAAAACAAAATGGAATTGCAGTGCCAGTATGTCGATCGACTCCAGATCACCGCTAAAATCATCTTCTCTAAAATGTGTACTCTGGTAGTTCAGACGGATAATCCCCTCACGGATAATCCGTTTTCCGATAGCAACTTCATAGCGTGATACTGGATAGGCCCACCGGGAATTTTGAGTGACGCCATCATCATCCATCCACTCAATCTCATTTGTTGTCAGGTAATCCAGTCTCGCTCCGAGGAACCATGAAGGTACAAAAGTCCAACGAGCATCAACGTAAGCTGACATTGCGGAGAGGTTCTCTTCGATTTGGGGAGTTTCCCATACACTGATCATCCCCTCTGAGTAGATTTCCCAGTGACCAAAGAGGTGTTCGTAATAATATCCAGTAGCATATTGATTGTAGTGTTCTGTAATATGACCATTCAAACGAGTCGCACTTTCCGCACTGGTTTCATCTGTTGGACTATTCAACCAGGGTGCTACTGACCCCGACACCCCGAGTCTCATTCCCTGCACAGGTTGAACACCAAGTCTGGCGATTTTGTTATATCCCTCGTTTGAATAAGCGCGTGGGTTTGAAAGTGATGCCAATGTTACCGCAAAGGAAGCCTCCAAACCCTTCCAGTCGGTAAATACTTCAATGCCATTATCCCAGCAGACATCGTAGGTAAGCACAGCACCTGAGCCAACTCTACCCCTATCAGTTATTCGGCTTTCAGCAGAAAAATTGCCATCGGTCGTCATTCCCAGATGATAGTTCCACATCAGGGGGGTACCAATCACTGGATTTTGTTTGAAGTAGGTTGAGCGATACGCAAAATTGCCGAAATTTGTCCCCATGAATCCAACTTTAGCATTCCATGGTCCAAGAAAGTTCATAAAAACCAGATAAGCACCGTTCAAGCGTGGATCGGCATTTTCATCCAGCAGGATTTCCATAATCGCTGATATTTTTGGTGACCAGGATTTAGAAATAAAAAGTCGACTTCGCCATACAGAGAAAGCGTTGTCTCCTCGATTATTTGCATTCAATCCGGTATTGTCGTCGAGTGTCGTGAATGTGAGAGCTAGATCGCCGTGAAGGTTTACGCCAGTTCCGGTAAACTGGTAGGCGTAGGTAGTAGTGTTGATTCCAATTAGAATCAAACAGAAGACGAAACAAACCGACCAATATCTGCTCATTTGCGATCTCCCAGAGGTATTTTATCTTGCATCAGGAAGTAAGCGGAAGTGAAATTGTAAATATTGTACCTTCACCAACTTTACTATCAACTGTGATTTGTCCCCCATGTTCTTTGATGACTCTTTGTACTACCGCCAGCCCCAATCCGGTTCCCTCGGATTTTCCATGGCTGAAAAATGGTTTAAATAGATTTTCCCGTATTTCTGGATCAATGCCCGGCCCATCATCTTTAATTTTTATTCTAAGTGTACCATTTTCCTGTGCTGCAGTCAGATAAATGTTGCCATCTGTTTTAATAGCCTGCACTGCATTTCTGATAATATTCTCTACTGCTCGTTGGAGGCGACCTTCATCAATAGTTACCTCACCATCCCAGAAAAGATCACTCTTGATGCAGATATTGTTCCTGCGACATTCGTGATCAAAGTTGTGAGTGATTTCATCAAGAAATCTCGCCAGACTCACTGTTTTTCGACTCAAACGTATTTCACCACGAGCGAAATCCAGGAGTTCATTGATCATGCTGAGCATTCTATCAGATTGACGAGTGATGTTTTCCGCAAATTTTTTCCGTTTTTCTGTGCTGATCGAATCTACAACCATCAATTCCATATAGCCATTGATAGCAGACATTGGCTGTCTGAAATCGTGGATAATCATAGAAGCCATACGTCCTACGGTTGATAATTTTTCATTCCTGATCAGTTCCTCACGTGTGGCACGCAACGATTTACGTGTCTCATCCATTGCGACCGCAAGCTTGCCGATCTCATCATTCGCTCGTGGGATGATAGCAGTTTCCAGATCACCCTCACCAAGTTTTTCAGCAGAATTTACCAACTCATCAACAGGTCGGGTAATTTGTTTTGTTAAAAGGTACGCAGCCAGCAATGCCAGGGTAAAGCCGATCAATCCCACGATTATCAGGGTTGATTGAATACGACTGAGAAGTTGAGTTTCCTGCAAGAGGGAACGAAAGATCATCCCCGTCGCCAGTTCGTCACCATTTACATTAACTACAGAAAAAAATGAGCCAGCATAGGGAATATTTGCAAGACTGAACCGTTGCACAGGATATTCAGTAGAACCAGTATCATCGGAAATATCCGGAATACGAGGCATATCCATCTCTTGAAATGTCTGATTTACAGATAGACCATCCAGGACGTTCTTCAGTTTTGCTTCCATGGTGTCGGGAAGTGAGGTTGAAATAAGGGATTCTTCGTTAAAGAAAGCAATATCCAACCCAGTAAGCCTGATGAATTTATTACTTATCCCCTCATCAAAATCATTTCCAATCAATAAAATGCCCTGTTGTTCATCGCCACTGACAATGGAAACAGCCGATACCTGATAGAGCATATTGTCCATCAGCCAGATATCACCAGAATCAAAACCTTTCATCACATCCTGCACAACAGGTAGGTTATTCATAACCTGACCAGAATCCTGCGGAGCGTCAACTTTTGCAACAATAGTACCATCGAGTTGAATTACCCAGAACAGATCGGTTAAATAATTAACATTAGTTTGCTCTGCTGCTTGTAAAATTGTCGCACGATCACCAGTTGCCAAGCTACCCCGCAAACGTGGTGCATCGGAAATATTGACAGCAAGTGAAATCAGGTTGTCCATCTCGATATGATGGAAATACTCAAAACGGCTGGATATCCCCGAAAATTCCTTTTGTACCTGCTGCTCAGAGAAACGCTGGAACTGGGCGTTAACCGCCAGAATCGCTATCAAAAGGATAATGATTGCTGAGCTGGCAAAGAGGAGGAAAATTTTCAGGCGAAAAGTCACGATTCTATCTTTTCAGTTTTTAGGTCCCAAAACAAAGTTAATGGGGACAATCTGATTTCCGGCGATTTTTACGTTTTTTGATTGCTCCGGAAATTTTTCATGCCAGGCATGTATTTTATATTCACCATCCGGTACATCTGATATTTTGAATGAGCCATCGGCATACACTGTTGCAAAATAAGAATTCGGAAGAACTAGAATCACCGCACTCATGCTGGGATGAATATCGCAAAAGATACGGACATCGCCTAATTCATCAAAGACGAGGTCGCGGTATTCATTTTTCGGATATCGACCAAAATCAAAGGTTTTTGAGGGAGAAAGACTGAATAAATTATGGAAAACATTGTCTTTGTTTGGAAAACGAACTTTTGTACCTGTTTGGATTGGAAGTAAGTGGGGTACAATCTGCATATTCTCCTGCTTCATCACCACGGGTTTCTCAGGAGGAGGTGACAACTTCAACTGGGGTGCGCCCTGCAGGTAAACGATGGCAACTGGATCCTCTAACATTTCAGAATCCAGAGGTTCATAAGTCCCCAGGTAGCGAATTCGCGCATACGGGCTGAGAGGAGGCGAGTAGGTTTGCACAGATCCCTGCACCTTGACCGTACCAGCAATTTCACCTGCACTGACATCAGCAACGAAACTTATAAAACCAACTGAGCAAAACAGGAAAAACAGTATTATGAACCGAAAAACAATCATAGCTATACCTGAATAAATTCTGTCTGAATATAAGAAACAAGTAGATCGGTTAATTATCAAGAATCTTAAATTCTTGTTTAGGGACAAATTCCTCCCATGCAGCATTTGGTTGTAATACACCTTCATCTCTTCCTTGAAGGATCAGGTTGATTCGCACACGGGATGCTTTCGCCGCCATATCATCTTCACCTTTATCACGTAACGCCCATCGTTTGCGATATTGGCTCATCGCTTTATCATGCTCCCCCATCCCCTCATATACTAATCCGAGCAGGTAATAAGCATCAATTGGTCCGCCGAGGTTGATACAATTATCCAAAGCTTCTCGTGCCTCTTCATATTTCTTTTGACCTCGGTAGACAATTCCGAGATTGTACCACGCTGAGGCGAGTTTTGGATTGATGCTCAAGAGTTTTTTGAAATCCTCTTCACCTGAATTCCAATTTGCAGCGATAATTTCCAACACACCATGGCTGTTGATTAGTTGGGTGTCATTGGGATTCAACTTGAGTCCCTCTTCAATTATCTCTACTGCTTTTTCGTAGCTCAAGCCATCGCGATAATATTTTGAAAGGGCGACAATTGGCTTAGGACTTCCGGGACGTTGTTTTACAGCATATTTAAGGATTAGACCTCGATCCCAAAGCCTGAGACGTCTCAGTAGTCTCGCCGGCAGTTGAGCCAGTGAAAGCAAAGTCGGAGTGTGGTTGCTATCATAATGGTAAGCCAGCTTGAAATTTGCTTCTGTTTCATCCAGTTTTCCACCCTCGCGCCACGCTATTACTCCCTGAACGTAATAGGCTTCGGAGGATCGTCTGTCGAGACTTAGTGCCTTCTCGGCAGCATAACGGGCATCAACTTTGTACTCAGGGTAATTCCAACCGAGATAAAGCAGCGCCAACTCTTCCCACAATTTCACCTGGGATGAATCTTCTGAACGAAATCCGCTCAATAATATTCGTTCTTTGTCCTCTTTCGCTGATGCTTCTGAGGCTTCAAACAAAACATCCAGTAGTTCGGGAGAAAGTTGTTCCAGATTTTCCGCCTGCGAAGGTGGTAATTTCAAATGTTGCCAAAAGGTCAATGCCAACTTTCTTCCAAGCTGCGAAGGGTCGGGTGAATCATCACTCAGTAATATCGTTTTTACCGAATTTTTGCCTTTCTGCAAATCATACACAATAAGTCGAACTAGAAATGAATTCTGTGTCTTTTCAAAGTTTCCAGTTACAGCAAATTCAAGATTCAAATCAACTGCGGTTTCAGGCGGTCGTGAGGTATCATAACGATCATCGCTGTAAATTGATTCATCAATATATTTGCTCTGAAAAGCTACTCCACCATCAATTACCTCTTCAAGGGTTCGCTCAAAACTGAACTGAGCGATATCAGCTTCGTTCTGGAACTTGGAAAGGGCGGTGAAGGGATGTACCCAGAACCGATATGGCTGTTGCGGGGCAGGAAAACGAAATAGCAGCCATATCCAGGCTGTGCATATAATCATTGTCCCCAGAAGCCCACTTTTGAAAAAGGTGCTGCGTTGCATGTTTTTTGAGGTGAAGAAAATAAAGCTCAAAATAAACCATAGCACTGCCATCGCAACAATGAAAGGGACTGCACCCCCTGGGACAGTCCCTGAAATCGCAGAATAAAATCGATCAAAACTGTTCATCAACCTGCCCTATGCCCCAATAACATTAATGCTTCCATACGGGAACTCTGACGTCTCAAGTAACCACGCATTGCCGAGGTTACGGGTTCCGATTGCTCCTTTTTTTCTCCACGCATGGCGATACAAAGATGGTGAGCACGAATCGTAACAAGTATGCCTCGTGGTTCAAGGTGATCATTCAGAAAATCACAAATCTGTGTGGTCATTCTTTCCTGTATCTGAGGTCGTTTGGCAAAGTGTTCAACCACTCGAATCAACGTTGAAAAGCCAACGATGCGATTATTGTTAGGGATATATGCCAGTGATGCTGTTCCCCAGAATGGAAGCAGATGGTGTTCGCAAAAACTGTAAAAGGGAATGTCGCGCATTAAAATCATCTCATCCTGGTTCTCTACAGGATAAGTTTTAAAATTCTGGCTGAGGTCTTCGGTGACTCCACAAAAGAGATCTTCATACATCTTGGCGACACGCGCAGGTGTTTCAATTAATCCACTACGTTTGGGGTCCTCACCGATTCCCTCAAGAATTAAACGTACCCCCTCTTCAATTTTTTTTTTGTCCATGGGATGTATTGCCTGAATGTTACAGTTCTGAAGCTAATCTGATAGTTGTTTGGAGATTTTCATTGTAACCTCCATTATAAACGTGAAATCCTGTAAATGGAATGGAATAACCACAATGGGAGTTTCCGCTTTATGACTAATGTGATGATTTTTTCCTACGATAACTGTTGGGATTGAAATGTGAAACGACAATCCCTTGCCGGAAAGTATGGTCTTTGCGCTCCCTGCGACAATATTAGCAAGTTCACCGATGCTGTCCTGTACATCTCTGTTCAGTGTGGTCAGTTTATCGCCAGTCATTTTTTCATACACAAATAACGCAGTCTCCTGAGGAAAACTGATGGCAACAGAGCCTATAATATTTTTTTCAGCGAACCCTATCAAACCTGATATGTCTCCCTCAGTGATTTTGTTATTCTTCAGGTATGGCTGACCACGTTTGGGTAATATGCCAAGCATAGTCTCAAGTGTTTTATTCATCGCACTGATAAAGGGATTGATATATTGTACTTCCATGAACTGTCTCCTATTCCATCACCTTCTGGATTTTTTCTGCGAGCGTTCCTTTTGAAAATGGTTTGACAATATAATCATTTACGCCATTTTTTAATGCTTCAAGAACTTCAGCCTTTGCACCTTCTGTTGTAATCATGATGATAGGTACCGATGAAAATGTCGGACTCTTTCGTATTTCCTTAACGAGAGTAAGTCCATCCATGACCGGCATATTCCAATCGGTGAGGAGAAGGTCTACTCCAGCCATATGAGAAATGGCTTCCACTCCATTGCCAGCCTCAATTACATTATTGTAACCGCCCTGCTTAAGATGATTCACAATTATCCGTCTCATGGTAATCGAATCATCAACCACCAGAATTTTCATGAACCTATTCCTTTCCTGAATTCAAACCTCTCATTCGTAAGCAATGAAATCCGCAAAGATTTATGAAACAAGTGTTTTAATGTAGCTCTTTCTCAAACTTAATAAAAGAGAACAAAATTCCAGGTTTTATCAGTAGAGAATAATTTATCAAACAGGTTATTCTGTCTCCAGGAGTACTTTAAGTAGTATTATTAAGCATTTGATGTTTTATATTTCATTTCTGTCGTAGCGGTCAACAAAGTTGTACCGCAGTAATTAAGTATTAATTTTTTTGAAAGGTAGTTTCTGATGGTAGGAAAAGTGAAGTGGTTTAATGCTCAGAAGGGCTTCGGCTTTATCGAGACAGATGATGGTCAAGATGTTTTTGTGCACTACAGTGCGATCAGCAGTGATGGTTACAAATCTCTTGAAGAAGGTGACGATGTTGAATTCGAAGTGGAAGATGGTCCCAAAGGACTGTCGGCACGTGAAGTAAGATCACAACGCTAAATCGAATCATTGACTTTTTAATAAGTTCAACTTCGTAGTATATATTTCGACGTCCGGGAAACCGGACGTTTTCTCGTACTCCCCTTCATGGATATATTCTTTACCTGGTGGTACACAATGACTCATTTGCTTATATTCCAAACTTAACAACAAAAACAATATGGAGTAGCTGTGAATTTCATAAAATTATCCTTTTTCGTGCTCATCAGCTTGATTGTTGCACATTCTCCCGCAAGTTCAAATGACAGCGAACTTTTACTTCCTGGTGAAACTCATCTTCAAAACATACGTCAACTGACTTTTGAAGGAGAAAATGCAGAGGGTTATTTCCACCCTGATGGGGAACATCTGATTTTACAGTCAACACCAGAAAAGGGTGGGTGTGATCAGATCTATCTTATGGATATCAAGACAGGAAAGAAACGGATGGTTTCAACCGGAGATGGTGTAACCACATGCTCCTTCTTCATACCAGGAACTGAAGATTTCATCTACGCTTCGACCCACAGGGATGATGCTGATTGCCCACCGAAACCAGATATGTCGAGAGGATACATTTGGAAACTCTATGAAGGTTATGATATCTATCGTGCTTCCCTCGACGGCAGGATCAAGCAGCAATTGACCGATAGCCCTGGTTATGATGCGGAAGGCGCTGTATCCCCGGATGGTAAGGAAATTGTATTCTGTTCGCTACGTACGGGCGATCTCGAACTTTACAAAATGAATATCGATGGCAGTAATTTAAGACGTTTGACCTGGACTGTAGGATATGATGGCGGACCATTTTTCTCCCCTAAAGGGAACTACATTATCTACCGTTCAAACCACCCCAAATCCGCCGAGGAATTAAAGCAAGTCCGTGCACTCATGGATCGTGCGGAAATTTCCCCAATGCGTCTTGAAATATGGATTATGAATGCGGACGGCAGCGAACAGCATCAGGTAACCGATTTAGGTGCTGCCAGCTTTGGACCTTATATGCACCCCGATGAGGAGCGAATTATCTTCAGCACCAGTTATGATCCATTAGGTGAACAGGATAAACGCAAACCCAATTTTGACCTCTGGATGGTAAACAAGGATGGTTCAGGATTGGAAAGAATTACTCACTTTAATGACTTCGATGGATTTCCAATGTTCTCCTTCGATGGCAAACACCTTGTTTTTGCTTCAAATAGAAATGCGAAAAAGCCGGGAGATACGAATCTGTTCATCGCCGAATGGGTTGATTAGTTGTATATTCTAGCATTAATAAAATCAGAACCCTCCTGGATTCCAGCTAACACCCTCCTGGATTCCAGCTAACACCCTGCTGGAATGACGCGGGCGGAAACCGCAGTCTGGGATGGCGTGAGAACATGAGTGTTTTATTACTTGATCCAGGAGTGGAATAGAACTGAGAGACAGGAAGGTTGAAGCCAATTATTTCATAAGAAATCGCCCAACGTAAGGAACAATATATTACCTGGACAGTGTGTAGCTCATGCATTGACATTTTATAATCATTTTTAAGAGCAAACTATGAACATTGTACTTTGGGTAGTGCAGATACTTCTTGCAGCGGTTTTCCTGCTTGCTGGCGGGACAAAACTTCTTTATGCCCCGGAACGTTTAGTGGAGATGGGAATGGCTTATGCTGGTTATGTCCCTTCCGCACTGGTAAAACTTGCTGCATTCGCAGAAGTTGTTGGTGCCGTTGGTTTGATTCTCCCTTCACTTTTCAGGTTCTCCCCAGAGTACACCCCACGAGCAGCGATTGGTCTTGCGACTGTGATGCTATTGGCTGCTGGTACTCACCTATTAAACGGTGAAGCCAATCTTATGTTTGTTCCCCTGATTCTACTCGTCTTATGTTCATTTGTCGCCTGGGGTCGAGGAGGTAAATATGCCATCAAACCCGCTGGTTTGGAAAGGCGACTGGTATAATTCGTTTTTACTTCTTTTTTAGTGAATCAACTCACGTGTTTTGTACTGGCTTTGGATTTCTCCAAAGTCTAAAACTTCTATCTAAGAATTATTAGACAGAGGATAAACCCAGAGCCAATCCTCTCAAACAAGTCTCTGATTCAACATCCACCACTTTTTTTCTTCTTCATTCCACCCGCAGGTATTGAAACCGGAGCAGGTGCTGGCGGTGGGGGAGGAGCTGAACCAATAGCAGCCCCGTCGCCAAGAAATTCTTCACGTAAGGCATGTACTTTCAACGCCAGATCGGGGTTTTCATCTACGGCGTTACCTTCAAGAATCTGGTCTACCCATGCATTTGCTCCGCCATCGAGAACATAACATTCGTACCCCATTCCTCGTAATACAACCCATGCCTGGCTGGCACGTACGCCATCTTTGCACACCAATACATGCTTACCATGCTTGGAAAGTTGACTCAAACCAGCTTTACCCATGAGCTGATCAAATGGAATATTCTCTGATTCGGGTAGAGCAAAACGTGCAAACAGTTCTTGCGGTCGAACATCAATGATCCTCATCCCGGGGACATCTTCCACGATCCACTCAGAAACAGTCAACGGGCTGACTCTGTCCATCCCTGCGGTGACCATATCTCCCCATTCGCTTACCGATTGCACAGGAGTCAGGTAAGTTGGATTTCCCATGAGTGCGAGTACGCCAGCGAACAGGATCAGCACCGCAGCACCAAGTTTTGGAAGCCAGTTTGATTTCATCTTATCTCTCCAGAATTCTATTTTCGAAGGGCGTTTGGAATATTCGCCCTTAAAATGTCTATTACTTAAAGTAATTTGAACGATAAACAGCTTTTAGATTGATTCGTCTGGAATAACAGATTGGCCCTGGATTTATCCAGGGTCTAATAAATCCATTTCTTGAGTTATTAAACATTGGAAAAGTCCAATGCCAACAGTCAGAGCATACGAGACGGACCATTAGTTCTTCAACACATTACCGCTTCGTCGTTCAACCCATGTACCCAGGCTGAATGCACCCACTGCCATCAGAACTGCCGCTAATACGACCACTCCCGGGGCGACTCCAAGCCAGTCCCAGACATACGCTTCTCCCATAGAGCCCAATTTGGTGAAGCCGTCGAACAGCGGTTCGGTCAGGCTGTAGACAAAAATGCCAAAGACTACTCCGCCGACATACCAGAGTGCGTCCAGTTTACCAGTCGCAACTGCCACACAGGAAGTTCCCGGGCAGTAACCTCCGATTGCAAAGCCAATTCCCAGAATCAACCCACCTGCTATTTGTGAGACCAGGTAAGTTGGATTGATGAAGGTTACGCTCAGGTCGAGCATTCCCAATGCTACCAACCACCAGAAACCGACACTGGCAACAACAATTGCGGTGAACATTACTTTTAAGACCGCAAAATCTTTCAGATAAAATTGGGCGGTCAACTTACGTGCGCTGCCAAAACCAGCACGTTCGAGAAAGAAGCCAAATCCAACGCCGATCAGAAGTGCGACCAACATACCTGTGCCAGCAGAAAAACCGCCAAATGCTTCGATTGGGAATCTCATTGCCATTGCCTCCTTACGAAATACGCTGCTGCAAAACCACCTGCAAAAACAGCGAACATGAATGCCCAACTACCCAGAGCAAGCGTGGCACCACCAGAAAGTGCCTGACCGGATGTACAACCGCGTGCGAGACGAGCTGCGAACCCCATTAATGTTCCACCGGCAAACGCCATGATGAAACGTCCGCTGGTACGAATATTCGGACCTTTCTCAACTGTTTTTTTGAATCTGCCGCTTAATACTCCGCTGATTAATCCACCCGCAAAAACTCCAATCACAACAAATACGAGCGAATTATTCAGTGGATTTGCGCCATTCGCAAAGTATTTTCCCATGTAAGAATGAGCTTCCATATTCTCTGGAGCAAATAGATGCATTACACTATACAGCCCACGTGCAAAAGCACCTGAAGCACCCAATCCAGTCCCCATCAGCATGTAAGAAAGCAAAAGGACGATTCCCAGTCCGAGTCCTGCTGCATAGGGTGACCAGTATGGTTTACTTTCAATTTTTCTCATCTCCCCAAACCTTTCTATCTGTAGTAACAGCGTATGCTATACTAATTCTTGGAATTACTGTCTTATTATAAATTACAAAGTGTTAATAATATCTGGATTACCATCTTCAATGTGTCCTAAAACAAATAATATCAATACCTTCCTGGATACCAGCTAACACCACGCTGGTATGACGCGATCGAACAATACTTTCGAGAAAAGCGATATATTGTTTTTTCGTTGTTTTAAAAAATTCTTAATTTTTAATTCTTAATTGCCTTTTATCACCCCGCCTGTCCTGCGAATACAAACACAAATCGTAATGCCAGTCCTCCAGCGAGTACGAAAACAGGTGCTATCCAGAAGGGAGTTGGCTTGTGGGTTAACTCCCGAACTTCCAGCCAGAGCGGAAGTAAAATCCCCAGACCTACGACAAATCCCCAGAATGGTGCGGTAAATCCACCGCCCATAATGAGTTCAAGTGATTCTCTGTTTGCTTGGACACCAGACAGATGACCGATCACAAACAGAATCAAAAGAATTAACTCCCCAGCGAGGAATGCTGTATCCAGACGTACCAGTTTGCGCTCTTCTTTGTTTGATGGATTCAGTAACAATGCAAAAGCCGCCCCAGCACTTAATCCTGACACCAGAAACAAAGGTCCAAGGATGCTGCTATTCCAGATAGGACGAGCTGCATTTACCGAAAGCAGAATTCCTGTATAAATGCCCAGTCCCGACCCACTTGCTATGGATATCCAGGCGATCTGTTTTTCAAACTTTGCGGTTATTCCTTTGATCCTTTCCCATAGAGGATTCAGAAATTCCAGTTTCCATCCGAAACGATCTATTCCACCTGGTAAGGCGAGTGCAAGTATCTGAACTGGATAAACCAGCAAAAGAATCCAGGCACCCCACGACATGGGGGAAGCGGGTTTGAATGCTGTATAAAAACGAAAGACGTGAACTTTGTAAGTCAGGTCCAGGAAAAGAAAAAGCATCCCAAGTGACAGGAGAACTGGTGCGAATATGGCACCAAGACGAAGCACAGATTGCCCTTCAAGTTGCTTTCCCTGCAGTCGCCATATTCCATTCAATACCATCAACCCGGCTACAAGCCCACCCAGAAAAAGGTATGCGGGAATCTGCCACTCCCAGATTTCCATGTGGGGTGAAATGTGCGGGTTAACATTCCCTGATACTATTTCTGTCATTTTCAGCTCCTGGATCGGTCAATTTTCAGTGAAGCACTGTGGTTGACCTTGATAACTAAATTTTCCAATTGATATCATCAATTTGTGGATGATGCTCCGTTCTCCCAGATCAATCTGTCCTAGAACGAAATATTTCAGTTGTTTTTTGGAAAACTATGTCTAAATCGGATATCTAACATTAATAAAATCAGTGCCCTCCTGGATGCTAGCTAACACCATGCTGGCATGACGCAGTTGGAAACGGCGTTATGCGACAGCCTGAGCTGTCGAAATTATCACTTCAAATAAAATATTTTCGGCTTCGTACCTTTTTCCGGTTTACGTGTAACAACCTGCCGTCCAGCTAGTTTTTTGTGTAATTCACTTGCCGGATTGTCGAGATCACCAAATGTGATTGCTGAAGTCGGGCACGTTGTCGCACAAGCCGAAGCAAGCCCTTTACGAGTTCTGTGTTCGCAGAAACTGCATTTATCTGCGTATCCCTTTGGATTAACGAATCGTGCATCATAAGGGCAGGCTGCCATACACGCTTTGCAGCCAGTGCATAGTTTGGTGTTGATATTGACGATCCCGGTCTCTTCATCAATCCAGGATGCACCGGTTGGGCAAACAGAAACGCATGGCGCATTTTCACAGTGGTTGCAGCGTTCCGAAAATATCTCAGTGCGCAGTTTCGGAAATTCACCTTGCGTGATTTCGGTTATCCATGATCTCGTATAGCCATCAGGTATCTGATTCTCCACGAAGCAGGAGATCACACAAGCATGGCAACCCACACAGCGTTTTGTATCTATTACCATTCCATATCTTGCCATGATTCTACCCTCAGGCTATAAAAGTTACGAAGTTGACATTCATTCCAGTCCCACCCATGATCGGGTCGGTATTGTATTTGGTGACCAGGCTGCTATCATCGGCACCTTTGTGGTTGGACAAACCACGTGACTTGTGACCAAATCCATGCACCATGTAAACGCAATCATTACGGATTCTTTCGGTCACTTTTACTTTGATCTGGTTTGATTTCACACCATCCTGATTTTGAAGTATGACCTTCTGACCATTCTTCAATCCCCATTTATCTGCCACATGACGGTTCACCCAGATTTCATTTTCATCCATAATCCGATTCAGGACTGGGTTGTTTGTGGTTCTGCCGAAGGTGTGAACTGGTGCCCTGCCGAACAGCAAACGGTAATACCCTTCCGGCGGATCACCATGATGCTGGAAAGTTGGCATGGGATCCTGACCCTGTTCAGCCAAACGAGGTGAATAGAGTTCGATTTTACCACTAGGTGTGTAAAATGCTGGTGGAACCCCCTCCTCCAGGTACATCGGTTGACGTGGGAAAGTGACTACGCCATCCTTTTTCAATTGTTCAAAATTGATCCCGGCATTTTCAAGACGCATTCCCAGGTATTCTTCCATGTTATTCCAGGGGAAATACTCCTCCAGGTCGAGACGTTTTGCGAGTTCCTTTGCCACCCACCAGGGAGGACGACTCTCGTACATCGGTTCGATGACCGGTTGACGCAGACTCACAAAGGGTTCACGCCAGGAGGCAACATGAACATCATCATGACGTTCGAGGAAAGTTGCATCGGGGAGAATCACATCCGCCCACCCAGTTATTTCCATGGGTAAAACATCAGATACAACCACAAATTCCAGCTCAGACAATGCTCGCCGGGTTTGCTCCGGATTTGGCAGACTGTGAACCAGATTGGTGCCGTAGACAAACCAGCCACGTATATGACACTGCGAATTTGGAATCGGGAAGGTGGCATCACACAAACCGGAAGCAAGTACATGACTCGCCAGAGGATAGTTCTTTATCATCAGGTCAGCACGACTGCGATTGGGTGTCGGATAGGTTTTTGTTTTTACCTTCGGCACATCCACAGAACCGGGGTAAAAATAACCGCCTTTCCTGCCCCATGCGCCCAGTAACGCTGTAAGCATGGCAATAGCACGTACACGTTGCGTATCATCCCCATACCAGGTCACATGCCGTCCAGGATGTATCAGCACGCCAGGTTTCTGGTGACCCATCTCCCGTGCGGTGGCACGGATCAGTTCTGGTTTAATGCCGGTGATCGTCCAGACACGTTCGGGTGTATATGCCTGCACATGAGCTTTAAGTTGCTCGAATCCGAATGCATAAGAGTGAACATACTCTTTGTCGTACAATCCTTCGTTGATGATAACATTCATCCAACTCAGCAGCAGGGCGAGGTCTGTCCCTGCTTTGATGGGCAGGTACCAGTCCGCTTTTCCGGCAGCGGTTGAAAACCTGGGATCGACAACGACAATTTTCGCACCATTGTCTATTGCATCTGCAAACTCCTGCACCTGAGTATTGTGCATGTTCTCGCCCAGATGTGAACCGAGAAGCACCAGCATGCGTGTATTTTTGATATCAACACGTTCCGGGCTGCCGATCTCCTCGCCATAAGTGAGATCAAATGCCACTTCACGCGGTCCGCGGCATTGGGCGTAAGAGGGAGCTGCGATATTCGGTGTGCCGTACGCTTGAAGCAGATGTTTTAATTGAGATGCACCATAACCATGATTAAAAAATGCCAGGCACTCGGGACCATACTTTTCCTTTATCCCTGTCATCTTTTCAGCGGTATAATCAAGTGCCTCATCCCATGTTGCCTCACGGAACATCTCCTGACCACGGTTTTTCGTGCGGATCATAGGAGTTTTCAGACGGTCTGGGTCATAGGTCAATCCGGTTGCACCATTGCCACGTGGGCAGAGCTTGCCATTAGAGAGTGGATGTTTTTTGTTGCCTTCCAGTTTTACGATTTTTCCGTCCTGGACTTTGGCAATCATCCCGCACTTCCAGAAACAGAGTTCACAGAATGTTGCAACCTCTTTTACCTCTCCGCTCCTGACAGTCTCCTTCATCGCCGCTTTTATTGCCGCTCCACCCAGACCGCCAGCAACTGCCACCCCAGCGGAAGCCATTCCTGCCAGCTTTAGAAAAGACCGTCTGCTTATTCTGCTTGCCATGATCTTACCCTGTATTTCCATCTTGTTTTAATGTAAGTTTGTGCGATTAATCACAAAGTTTGATAAATGAATATCATTGTTCTACAAACGTGCCTGATGTTCGTTATGAACCTCAGATTCTGACTTCCATATCCCAACTTCGATATGGTGTAATCGTTCCTCTTCTACCATTCGTCGCAGCTTGAATGCGCTGTCACGAAGGGTGCCGTAAATAACCCCGCAACCGTAATCATCCCTGAATTGATCGCCAGTATCAGCAAGGTCTATCATCTCTTGTGTGAGACGAAGAACTTTAAGCAGGTTTTCATTTACTGGGGTCATCATTTTGCTCAATATCGAATTCGGTTGTTATTCAGATTCACTTTGTGACTGCAATAACATAAATTGCAAGTCTTGTGCCACAATTGATTATCTCCAGAAATAGAAGTAAAACGAAGTTAAACAATAGGTTAGAACAGTAACGCGATAAGCGATAAGTGTATCGAAACTCCGGGTTACAACAGATGTTTTCGGACAGTATGATATTGTCTTCACAGACTAAGTGGGGTTTTCAGGGGTATACAATTGATAATATAAGACTTATGCCTGTTTTCTATTCTGGCGAACTGGTTTGCAGGTGTCCTGAAACCAGTTTCGCTACAGATGTGTATTTTCGGACACCATTAAATCGTATACGAATTAAACGGACACTAAAAAGTTCCGCAACATCCGAAGATGTTGCGGAACGTGAAACAATGCTACAATATTTCAAACTGATCTCAAATAAGTAAGATTGGCGTATATACCGATTCTTGGAATTATTGTCTCATGCTAAACTGCTATATGGTTGTGTTGTTCGGATTACAGTCTTCCAATCAGACCTGAAATCAATAATATTAGTACCTTCCTGGATGCCAGCTAACACCATGCTGGCATGACGAGCTTGGGCAATACTTTCGAGAAACCTGTTTCTACAAAAACAGCGTCAATGGATTCTCCAGAACTTCAGCGATCCAACGTGCAAAACGTGCCGCATCAGCACCATCAATAATACGGTGATCGTATGAAAGGCTCAGTGGCAACATCATCCGTGGCTCCCACGTACCATCCTTCCATACCGGTTCAACCTGTGTTCTGGACACACCAAGAATCGCCACTTGAGGCGCATATACTATTGGCGTGAAGGAGGTTCCACCGATGCCACCCAAATTGGAAATGGTAAAATTACCACCTTCTAATTCTTCCGGTTTTACCTTACGGTCACGTGTGCGAGAGGCAAGCTCAGTCATCTCCACTGCGATATCAATCATACTCTTTTTATCGACACCGCGAATCACTGGAACGATCAAACCCAGGGGAGTATCTACAGCGACTCCGACGTTATAATAATCCTTATAGATGATCTCGTACGATCTCATATCGATGCTACTGTTAAACTGTGGGAATTTTTTCAGCCCCTCAGCAATAACCTTCATAAGAATCGCAGTAACAGTAAGTTTGCCACCTTGTTTTTCTGCCAGCTTCCCATATTTTTTACGGAACTCTTCAAGTTGGGTTACATCCGCTTTATCATGTTGGGTAACATGAGGAATGGTAGTCCACGCGTAACTCAAGCTGTCCGCGGTAATCTGGCGGATTTTGCTCATCTTCTCACGTCGGACATTCCCCCATTTATGAAATTCAGGTAAGGGTTTGTGCGCAAATCCAGCAGCTTCAGGAACAGGTTTTGTGAGCAGGATACCTTTAGCGTGTGCTTTGACATCCTCTTTGGTGATCCGTGCACGGGGACCAGAACCCCTCACTTCGTTAATATCAACACCGATTTCACGCGCCAGTCGTCGGACAGTCGGAGATGCGGGCGGTAGGGGACGAGGTCGTCCATTCCTTATTAAGCCTTGTGATTTCCTCGGTTCGCCACCTGAAGGTTTGGCAGAATCAGCGACATATTGAGCTGTTGCCTTATCCTCATCTTCAATTGTGGTCTTCTCGGAATCGTGCTCATTCCCAGACGAATCAGCTTCTGAGAAATGCAGTTCTTCATTTTCCGACTCGATGTCCTTTGATGAATCAGAAACCTCTTCCCGATCACCATCATCAGAGGATTCATCAACTTGTGACTCGGTTGTGGTTTCATCCTCTTCGGCACCTTCCACGACTTCGATTTTCGCAACTACCTGTCCAACATTTACCTTCTCGCCACCTTTGACGAGGATTTCGGTAACTTTTCCGGACGCTGGCGAAGGAAGTTCAACAACAGCTTTATCGGTTTCGAGTTCCAGCAGCGGTTGATCTTTGGAAACAGTATCTCCCGCTTTGACAAATACCTTTGTTACATCCCCTGAATCTACATTTTCCGATATCTCAGGGATTTTTACTTCTCTTAACATTGTATCTATCCTTTCAGACTACCTTCATCGGGCAGCCATCAGTACAAATCTGATTATATTACACTTATTAATTTGCTGTGTGGTTTGGGCTATTTCCAACACCAATCAGCAATTTCAGGCGATCAGCCCATTAACTGGTTAATGGATTCGATTTGTCTGAATTGATTTTCAGATCTTTCATTGCTTTCTTCAGAACATCTGGTTTTATACGATCTTCTCTAACCAACCCGCTTAAAGCTGCCAGGACAATATGTTTTGCATCAACCTCAAAGAAATCACGCAGTGCTTCACGTGTTTCACTTCGTCCGAACCCATCGGTGCCGAGTGCCTCGAATCGTCCCGGTATCCATTTCGCAATACTGTTCGGCAACGCTTTTACATAATCGGAAGCAGCAACAAAAACGCCATCTTCACCTTCTAAAGTTGTTTCAAGGTATGATTTTTTCTGCTTGCCTGGATGAAGTCGATTGAGTCGTTCTGTTTCAACTGCATCGGTATATAGTTCCTTGTAACTGGTAACACTCCAGACATCAGCAGCAACTCCATAAACTTCCTCAAGAATTTCCGCAGCTTTGATCGTTTCGTTCAAGATGGTACCGGATCCAAACAAATGAACTCGTTTTTTCTTCGCACGACTGGATGAAGCCTGGAATTTGTATATCCCTTTTAAAATTTGTTCTTCAATACCATCAACCTTAGGCATAGCGGGCATTTTATAGAATTCATTCATGATAGTGATATAATAAATCCAGGTTTCCTTTTTGATATACATACGGTGGAAACCATCCTTGATGATGACAGCTAGTTCATAAGCAAATGCAGGGTCATAGGCTTTTAGATTTGGCACCGGGTACGCCAGCAGATGGCTGTTGCCATCCTCATGCTGCAAACCTTCACCGTTCAATGTGGTGCGCCCCGCAGTTGCACCCATGAGGAAACCTTTGGCTCGTGCATCAGCAGCAGCCCAGATCAGGTCACCTATGCGTTGGAAACCAAACATCGAATAAAACAGGAAGAACGGCACCATCGCCTGACCATGTGTGGAATATGATGTTCCGGCGGCTATGAAGGAGGACATTGATCCAGCTTCAGTAATTCCCTCTTCGAGTACCTGACCATCCTTGAGCTCGTTGTAATAGAGCAGGCTTCCACTATCTACCGGTTCATACAATTGCCCGACTGAGGAATATATTCCAACCTGCCGGAAGAGTGATTCCATGCCAAAAGTACGAGCCTCATCCGGGACGATCGGCACTACATATTTTCCAAGCTCTTTGTCTTTCAGCATTTTTGACAGCATCATCACCGCTGCCATGGTTGTAGCAACTTCATTATCGCCACTACCAGTGTAGAATTCGGAGAAGATCTCTTCCGATGGTGCTGGCAACGCTTCATGCTCCTCACTTCGAACAGGTATGTAGCCGCCAAGCTCCTCACGTCTTTCCTTGAGGTATTTGATCTCCTCGCTGTCTTCGGCGGGACGATAAAATGGTGCTTTTGCAACATCGTCATCTGAAAGTGGAATCCCAAAACGTGTACGGAAACTGCGAAGTTCATCAGTATTCAGCTTTTTCTGCTGATGGGTTACATTCCTGCCTTCACCAGCTTCACCGAGACCGTAACCTTTAATCGTTTGTGCCAGGATAACAGTTGGCTGTCCGGTTGTCTCCATCGCTTTTTTATACGCTGAATAAACTTTCTCAGGATCATGACCACCACGGCGGAGCTTTCGAATTTGTTCATCAGAATAGTTTTTCACCATCTCTAATAGCTGAGGATATTTTCCGAAGAAATCGTTTCTGATGTACTCACCATCTTCCACGATATATTTTTGTGCCTGACCGTCAAGATATTCTTCCATCCGTTTGACAAGGTAACCATCGGTGTCCTTTGCCAGGAGTTCATCCCAATCATCACCCCAGATCACTTTGATCACATTCCAGCCTGCGCCACGGAATGCTGCTTCCAGCTCCTGGATGATCTTGAAGTTACCACGTACTGGTCCATCCAACCGTTGCAAGTTACAGTTCACAACAAAGATCAGGTTATCCAGTTTTTCCCGTGACGCCAGAGTTATGGCTCCAAGTGATTCCGGTTCATCCATTTCTCCATCGCCGAGAAATGCCCAGACCTTTTTCTGAGAGGTATCTACAATTCCACGATGATGCAAGTAACGGTTAAACCTCGCCTGGTAAATCGCTGTAATTGACGCTAGTCCCATCGAAACTGTTGGAAACTGCCAGAAATCAGGCATCAGCCAGGGGTGGGGATACGAGGAAAGTCCTCCTTCTTTTCTAAGCTCGAGACGGAAATTGTTTAACTGCTCTTCACTAAGTCGTCCCTCGAGAAAAGCGCGGGCGTAAATGCCTGGTGAGCCATGTCCCTGGAAATAGACAATATCACCACCACCTTCAGCGTTCCTTCCACGGAAGAAATGATTGAATCCAACCTCCAACAAGGTTGCTGCGGAAGCATAAGTAGAAATATGACCACCAATCCCCGGATTCTCCATATTGCCACGTACCACCATCGCCATGGCATTCCAGCGGATAATTGATTTAATCCGTCGTTCTATTTCACGGCTCCCGGGGAAAGGAGGCTGTTCTTTACGGGGAATTGTGTTGATATAGGGTGTGGTAGCTTGAAAATCTGGCACAACACCAGCAAGACGGGCGTGTACCATTAGTTTTTTAAGTAGTTGACGTACCCTGTCCGGCCCTTGACTCTGCAGTACAAACTCAAGCGACTCCAACCATTCTTCATTCTCCTGTTGGACCAGTTCCAACCTCTCCTCTTCACGTGACTTTCTCTTGTTCAGTGGCATTCTATATTTTTCCTCTTTAAAAATGAATTTCTGTAATGGTATCGTACCAAGTTCTGTTTGCTTCCATATCGGTTTTAGACTATTCCAATGTCAGGTAATTTCTCCAGTATTTCTATTGACCTCTTTTTTCATACACGAGCCACCCAGTCATTGCTGTGAACTCGCCAGCCCAGATAGAAAAGAATAGCACCAATATATTAGGAAGTGCTAACTTATCTCAAAAGTTGCCATTCTTCAAAGGGTAAGATGTAGAAAATGATCCTTAGAGTCAAAAACACGTGCACGTCTGCAATTGACAATGCTCGGGATTCAGCTTTCCACAATACTCTCTGTCCAAGAACACAGTTTCCGACCACATCATGCCAGCATGGTGTTAGCTGGCATCCAGGCAAGGTATTGATATTGTTATATGTTGAAACCCAATAACTTTCGCTGATTTTGTATCCTTCTAACCCGTCATAAGTTCCACCCATAGAGTTTAAGTAAAATTACCTGGCATCTTTTTCAGCGTAGAGCATAGTATCCGAATTCAGAGAACAGTTAAAATATCACCCATTTTCATGCAAATACTAACTTCAAGGTGAGCAATTTCTCGCCATTATACAAAGTCGGTTTAGTGTATGCTAATTTTGAACTCAATGTTTGAGTTATTCCCAATGATTATTATATTTGGTGGGGGAGAATCCGGTAGGCGCATCTAAGCTGGAATTGCCAACAGAAGGAATCGTTGATTAAGTTATTCATGAAATTTATCAAAAAACATCTTGGATTAATTCTCACTCTCCAATCGCTGACTGTCATCAAACTCAGCGTGATATTTGTAATAGCACTGAGTGTTTACCCTTGTTACTCAGGAGAAAGCTGGTACATCTATCCTGATGAAGATGTTCCGGATATCGGACAGCGTCACGGAATGATGCAGGACAGCCGTGGAATCATCTGGTTCTGGGGAGAACTGGGTGTAGTTAGCTATGATGGCAGTCGTTTTCGACAGTTCTCACAGAAGGATGGACTCGCGCATCCCTATACCTATAAGGTGGTTGAAGCTGCTGATGGTTCGATCATTTTTTGTACCGTAAGAGGTTGTTGGAAATACCTTGCGGAAAACGACAGCATAGTATCCTTTCACCCATTCTTCAACAAAAAACCGATCCGTGATCTTGTCTTCTACGAAGACAAAGCATTTCTCGCATGGAATGGTGGTGTTTTTCTACTTCGAGGTAAAGGAGTTTATTCGATAAACCTTCCGAATGGAGAAATCTTTGATAATGTAGCAGCATTTTCATTAACAATAGATCGTGATCATAAAAAACTATGGGTAGCGTCGGTAGAGCGTGGGATTTGGAGTCTTGACCTGGATAATCTTGACGAAATACTAGAATTCAAAGATGAAAAATTGCAAACAAAGTATGAACAAAAAGGTCTGGAAATATCCCATCTCACCGAAAAGCCTGCAATACTGGATTCGCTGGAACTCTTCGTCATTTCCAGTAAACAAGATAGATTCGACTATTGGGATAAGATAACTGATTGGTATGACGCTCAAAGTTTAGGCAATACATGGATCAGCAGAGAAATATTTATTGCTGAAGATGGAACGATCTACATGTTCGGCCCAAACGGTCTGTTTGAAATTAATAATGAGCAACTTCTTCCAATTCAGGTCGGTCAAGAATTACTGAGTTCTTCGCCTATCAACATGTTTTATTATGGCAACGGAAAATGGCTCAGCCAGAATAACCGTGAAGTTGTTATACAAGACGAAAAAGAGACTCGAGTCTATTCAGTACAATCTTCCCGAGTGGATGGACGTATAAGTACCTGGTTGCTTGATAGGCAGAATATCCTCTGGGTTGCCATAGAACACGGAACCCTTGCAAAACATGTCTCCGATGGGATTAAGTACTATTCAAGCAATGATCACAGTGCTCTGAAAGCATTGACTGAGATGATCAAGCTCGATTCCGGAAAAATAATAATTGGTGGAGGTGAGGGAGTTTTCTGTTTTGACAATGAGGAGCTGACTAAATTCCCAATACCGATTTCAACATCAGAAAATGAACTTTCTCTGGCGCCCTTCGATGAAGATGATTTTTTAATATCTACAACTAAAAAAACGGTAAGCTACTCTCTAAACAATAAAAGTGAACTTTTAGTCAAAAATAGTAATCCCTCCATAACATTCCCCTACGCTCGCCGAGATGATGGAACGCTGGTATTCATCACAAACGGCAAATTATACGAATGGAATGGTAAGAAATTGAGCCTGCATCCATTCCAGACCGCCTCATTTATCAGTCCACTCTCGTTGATGTTCGGACTTAACGGTGAATTGTTTGCAGGATCGTGGATAGGATTGTATCGGATAAAACAGGATGAAGTCACTCTTTTTCATGTAAGCGAAGCATTACAGGCAAAATCTGGAACGATTGATCCTTTACGCGATATCCAGAAGTATCCGGAATTAATTTCTCCACTGAGTGAGTTTCCAGTAGGATTTCTGCAGGATTATCCTCAAGTACAATGTGGTGGTATTGCCAGGGACAGCACCTACTGGTTTGGCACTTTTTCCAGCGGGATAATTCAACTTGACAGTGATTCGCTTCGAGTGTATGACAGTCGTAATGGACTTCCCGAAGATCAATACAATTCAATGAAAAAGGGTACAGATGGCACCTTGTACTTTATTGGGAATAATTCAGTGGTTGCAGTAGATAGAGAAGAGCCTCAACAGTTAAGCATCTCTTTTCCAAGAGGCATCCGTCTCTATGATATGGAAATTTTGGATGATGGGAGTTATGCATTCGCTACCTCAATGGGACTCCGAATAATAAGTTCATCAGTAGACTATTCTATTGACTCAGAGCTGGGAGTTGGTGAGGATAGAATTCTACGTGTTGAACAGCTGGAAAACGGTAAATTGATCGCAATGCAACCCAATGGCATCTTCAGCTTTGATTTGAATTTCCCACCTGACGAGGTAAATCAGCTCATCGCTCCGCTTTTCACAGGATTCAGCTCGGGCGGAAAATCCATTGACCATACACAACCAATTGTGCTAGGTCCAGAAGTTCGTTCCTGCCAATTTGAATTTACGTTGCCAGATTTTCTGAATGAACGACACAACATGTATTCCTGGAAACTGGAAGGTCTCGAAGATAATTGGTCAGTGCCATCCAGAGCTGCTGAAGCATCCTATTCACGACTTCCACCAGGTGTGTATACCTTCAGACTCGTATGTTGGAATGGGGTTGGTCGAACGACAGAACTCTCCCATCCCATAAGAATAAAAGTGCTACCACATTTTTTTGAGACTGCGCTCTTTCGCGCTTTAGTTCTAATACTCGTAGCGTTGGTGATATTTCTCCTGCTTCGCGTACGATTGCGTCTCCTCGCAAAGCGGAATCACTATCTAGAAACTGTTGTGCAGGAAAGAACTTCAGATTTGGAATCCGCTCTGGATGAGGTTGAAAAATCGAGGGATGCCCAGGTTGAAGCTGCACGTTTACGTACCGCTCAGCAGATGTCAGGCACCATAGCGCACGAATTCAACAATCCATTGCAAGTGATGCAAGGATCACTCGAACTAATGAAATTAAAGGCAGCCAGGCAGGACTTTGCTTCGACACCGAAAAATCTGGATCGACTTTCTCGTATGGTCGCTCGAATGTCAGAATTGGTAGAAAAGCTAATGAAAATTACCGTAATCCGAGAGACACATTACCAGGGAGATATGAATATCCTCGATTTGCATGATAGCGAGGAAGTTGAGAAACCAACTGATTCGGATCAGACTGAAAAGAAATGATGTTCGTTATCATCGAGAGGCGGAAGAGGGGGAGCGATTTCAAATGCATTGGAAGAGTTTGCTTCACGTCGTTCGCAAAGAGAGTATTTATGTGGGTTGGTAATGAGGGTCATTGACAATATGTAACCTTAGAAATAACAAAACCCGGAAGATACTCCGGGTTTTGCTTTAGTAGATCAACAAAATACTTGGGATTAACGTCCGGCAATCGGACCGGCTTTCCTGACTTCATCAGAAGCATCCGCTTCAAACTTCTTGAAGTTTTCATGGAAAAGGTTCGCCAGCTCAGTAGCCTTTTTGTCGTAAGCATCCTTGTCCACCCAGGTCGCTTTGGGATTCAGGACTGAATCTGGAACATCAGGAACTGAGACAGGAACCTCCAAGCCAAATATCGGGTCAGTTGTCGTCTCGACATTGTCTAAATCACCATCAAGCGCTGCATTAAGCATAGTACGGGTATATTTGATCTGCATACGTTTGCCGACTCCATAAGGTCCGCCAGTCCAGCCAGTATTTACCAGCCAGACATTCGAGCCATGCTCTTTCAACAGCTTACCAAGTAGTTCAGCGTAGACTGTCGGTTTGAGTGCCATGAAGGGTGCGCCGAAACAAGCACTGAAGGTCGCTTTGGGGTCTTTTACACCAGCTTCAGTTCCTGCCAGTTTAGCTGTATATCCGCTTAGAAAATGATACATCGCCTGTGAGGGGGTCAGCTTACTGATGGGAGGTAACACACCAAAAGCATCCGCAGTCAGGAATATCACATTGTTTGGATGCCCACCTGTTGAATCAGGAGCGATATTTGGAATATGGGCTAAAGGATACGCCGCACGTGTATTCTCCGTTAGTGAATCATCTTCCAGATCGACCATACGTGAATCAACATCAAAGCCGACATTTTCGAGAATGGTACCAAAGCGACGTGTTGTCTCATAAATTTCCGGTTCAGCTTCGGGAGAGAGATTGATAACTTTGGCATAACAGCCACCCTCGAAATTGAAGATTCCCTTTGGGGACCATCCATGTTCATCATCACCGATCAGTTGACGTTTTACATCGGCAGACAGGGTCGTTTTTCCAGTTCCAGAAAGTCCAAAGAAGAGTGCGGTATCGCCATTATTACCAATATTCGCACTGCAATGCATGGGCATGACATCTTCACCGGGCAAGAGGAAATTCATCGCAGAGAAGATCGACTTTTTGATCTCGCCAGCGTAGTGTGTGCCACCAATAAGCACAAGACGCTGTTCAAAACTGAGTATGATGAACGCTTCACTGTTGGTGCCATCAGAGCTTGGGTAAGCACGGAAGTTTGGCAGGTTGACCACAGTGAATCGTGGACGGTGATGCTGTCCAGGTTCATGTGATTGACGGAAAAGGTTACGCGCAAAAATACTGTGCCAGGCGGTTTCTGTGATCACACGGATCGGCTGTCGGTAGTCATTGTCAGCTCCGGCATGGCAGTCCTGAACGAATAAATCCTTACCCTGAACATACGCTTGAATACGTCGGAATAGCCCAGCAAATTTCTCTTTGTCGAAGGGTCGATTTGTAGCACCCCAATCAACCATTTCATGGCTGACTGAATCATCCACAATAAAACGGTCATTGGGTGAACGACCGGTATGTTGTCCAGTACGTACAACAATCGGCCCTAAATGGGCGATATATCCCTCACGTCGTCGAACCACCTGCTCATATAAATAGGGCGTGGTCGGATTCCAGTAAACATTGCCC
This sequence comes from bacterium, assembly GCA_019912845.1. Classification (GTDB taxonomy): domain Bacteria; phylum Electryoneota; class Electryoneia; order Electryoneales; family Electryoneaceae; genus JAIOHU01. The sequence goes on along the minus strand of JAIOHU010000181.1, from coordinate 2,562 downwards.
AGATGTGTTAAACCTATTTCTGCCAAACCATGTGCGTCAGCGGTTTGAAGTGTTTCCAAAGTCCACCTCCATAAATATCAGATGAGGTATATCCACCTCATCTCACTCAATTATTTGTCTATTTGTCCCTACTTCATTGTCGAAATCGTCTTAAGGAAAGAAATCACATCATTCATCGCTTCTAACTACTTCTCTCAAATTCTTTGCTGTTTCACTGTAAGAAAAATGAATATACGTTAGGTGTTCCTAACCTCCTATTCAGCTTATTGAGTAGGAGAGAATTTGTTCCATAAGGGGAGATTTATTTTTGCGATATTCGTAATGATTTTATTCGAGTGGATTGATTCAATTGGACTGAGAGATTGGCCCTGGATTTATCCAGGGTATAATAGACTCCTGCTAGAATTATTAAACATTGGACAAGTCCAATGCCAATTGTCAGAAAACGTAAATTGATCCGGTAAATCAAACAAAATATTTATTAACTACAGACGGGACTATTTGACTAGCCTAATTCATCTTTCCCTTGATGGTAAACCACGATCAAGAGTACACCCTCGTCTAATTGAATTGTTGCGTTTGCAGAGTGGACTTCGTTTGAAAGAGAGACATGCTTTCCCAGTTCCAGATCACTATTGGTGAGATTCCAACGAAATCCATCGAGGGTAACCTGTTTGCAATTTAGAAGAGGTATTAAACTAACGATATTGCCATACTGATCATCCAGAACCATTTTCTCCCCTGAACCCAACAGGTAGGCTTCGCAGATATCTGTATGAAAGATAAACTTGAATTCATCGAGATATTTGATAGCTGCATGGAAAACACCCAATGTATGATCAAATCTGCTGCCCTGATATCCGATCACATCGAGGTTAAATATCCCTTTTCTTTTCATGTGCAGGAGGGCTTTTTCGAAGTCGCCACTCTCCTGATCGGTCTGGTGATCAACAATACCACCACCCTTCCTGAACTCTACAAGTGTTTCGGGAAGCACACTATCAAAATCACCGGCAACAGCATCTGGTATCACACCAACTTCAAGGAGTTTGTCGAGAGCACCATCAACTGCCAGGGTGTAGGCATACTGAGATATCCTAACTCCAACCGGAAGCAATTTACTCAAATCGCCATCCAGGATGATCAAAGCTTTGGGTTCAAGCGTTCTTTTATTCATTGGTTCCTGCTGTATTAATTTTTCTGGTTTTTCACTATTCTGTGTGGGTAGATATCAAATTAATTACTTTCCCATTGTCATTGCGAGGAACGAAGTGACGCGGCAATCTCATACTGACGACAAAAGAAATTGCTTCACACAGGTCGCAATGATTTCAACTCGGAATTGCCCGTTTTACCCGTACGAAACACCTAAAGTATTTAACCATACACCAATTTCACAACCACAAATGCTGCGATCAAACCCGCTGAATCAGCAATCAGACATGCTGCAAGTGTGTGACGAGATCGCCTCACTCCGATACTGCCCAGATAAACAGCCAGCACATAGAATGTCGTTTCGGTGGAGCCCATCATCACCGAAGCCAGACGACCGATATAGGATTCAGGACCATGTGTCTCTATGAGGTCGGTCATGATCCCCAATGCTCCACTGCCGGAGAGTGGACGTATCAATGCCATGGGAAGAGCTTCAGCAGGAAATCCAACTGCTTTAAATAATGGCGAAAGGATCGTTGTCAGAAGATCGAGTGCCCCGGATGCACGGAAGATGGCAATTGCTGCCAGAATTGCGACCAGGTAAGGTATAATTCTTACACCAACCTGAAAACCCTCTTTCGCACCATCAACGAAAACCTCGTACACTTTTACCTTGCGAAACATCCCTATGCCAACAATGAGCATGATTGCCACCGGGATGGTCCAGGCTCCCACAACTGTCATCAGTTCACGGAAGTTCTCAGCCATTGTCTTCCTCCGTGCCGGTGACTTCTACGCTTCGCACCTGAGGTTTCGAGAAGCGTTGCAACAGTTTTGCAGCAGATATCCCGACAATTGTTGAAACACCAGTTGCCAGAATTGCCGGACCGATAATCTCTGTGGGTGCAGTAGACCCTGCGGAGACCCTTACTGCAATTACTGTTGCCGGGATGATGGTCACAGAAGAAGTGTTAATTGCGAGGAATGTTGCCATGGCATTGCTGGCAGATTGCTTATCCACATTCAACTGTTGCAGGTCTTTCATGGCACGAAGTCCTAAGGCAGTAGCGGAATTTCCAAGACCAAGCATATTGGCGGCAATATTGGCGAGCATACTTCCCATTGCGGGGTGTTCCGGCGGTATATCGGGGAATAATCTCGTCAGCAATGGACGCAACAAACGTGAGAGCATCCTGACCAGACCCGCCTCTTCTGCAATTCTCATCAACCCGAGCCAGAAAGCCATGACTCCAATCAGCCCAATCGATAATTCGACTGCGACTTTTACACTATCAAGCATTGCATCGGTGAGATTTGCCATGCTCCCTGTAATCGCGGCGACGATAACCCCCACTGCGATCAATAAAAACCAGATATAATTCATAAAGAAACTTTGCCTGTTAAATG
>JAIOHU010000180.1 GCA_019912845.1 bacterium | reverse complement strand
TCGTCAAGTGCTGAGATGAAATAGGGAACATTGTCGATTACTTCTCTCAGCAGCGACTGGCTGTGTCTAACCTGATCCTCCGCAATTGCACGCTCTTCCATTTCAAGACGCAATTCTTTATTGATCGATTCCAGTTCTTCGCTTTTCCTTTGAAGTTCAGCCGTCCGTTGCTCTACCATATCTTCAAGATATTCGCTATACGCCTGATTTTGTGCTTCAAGTTCCGCTCGCTCAAGTGCTTTTCTGATACGATGATCGAGAGTTTCCATCTCAAGGATTGGTTTCATTAAGTAGTCGGTGGCACCCTGACGTAATGCTTGAATAACGTGGTTAAAATCACGTGTGCCTGAAATAAAGATAAATGGGATATTCGGGATGTCTTTTTTGAATAGTTCGAGGAGTTGCAGTCCATCAATTTCGGGCATTCTCAGATCGCAAATGACCGCATCAGGCATTTCATTCTTGAACAATTTGAGCGCAGTCTGGCTATCTTGAGCAATGAATACCGTATACCCGATATCTTCGAGAAAATCACGATAATTATCGAGGATACTTTTTTCATCATCGATAGCGAGAATTCGATATGAAGTGGGTTCACGTTCCATTTAATCCCTGTCAAGAATGGCGTAAAGCGCTCAGGTGCCTCCCTTACAAGTAAGCTAGATAGGTACAAAATTCAGGGATGAGGCGTAATTTCCTTAGATAATATGATAAATGTTAAAGGTTTGATAAGTCAAACAATATTCAGAAATTCTACAAGATAACTGGCATCATGATGCCATGGAGCGCAACACTCTGATCCGAGCCTCGATGGGTGGATGTGTGCTGAACAAAGCGCCAGAGTCCATACTGAAGTTCTTCAATGGATTAACGAAGAACAGGTGCTGAGTGGCACGGTTAGAAATTTCGGTTCCTACGGACGCCATATCATGGTCAATTTTATCTAAGGCATTCGCGAGAGCTTCCGGGTTACGTGTCAACTCAACTGCAGTTGCATCAGCGAGAAACTCACGTTTACGTGAAATAGACATCTGCACCATTCTTGCGAATAGAGGTGCCAGGATCATTAGAAGCAACGCAACAATCATCATGACCAAACCAACCCAATTGCCACCGCTTCCACCGCTGGAACGCCCACGTCCTCTTCC
>JAIOHU010000179.1 GCA_019912845.1 bacterium | reverse complement strand
ATCCAGTCATAATCACGTAAGCCATCCAGAACACTCCCACGTATCCGAGTAACCGCATAGGTTTCAAATTTATTGGCACGTTCACGGTCGTAATTTTCAATCGCAGAGATGAGACCAATTACACCAGAATTGACCAGCTCGTCCATATTGACAAAATTGGGTAACCCCATACGTAACCTGCCCGCCACCTGTTCGACAAGTGGGATAAATCGAATAACGAGTTCATCTTTTACCAACTGAGAATTGGATTCAAACCACAAATCCCATAGTTGTTCGATTTTCAGTTTGGTTAATTCTGATGGAGTCATGAAGTGAGTTCCTCCCGACGTTTTTCAGACTCAGCTTCCCTTTCCTTCTTTCTCTTCTCTCGTTCTTCTTCTTCCCTTTTTAAAACCTCACGAAGTTTTTTGACTTCATATTGGTGTAATATTTTTGCGAATACTGAAGTTACAAAAAGCACGAGTATGCTGTAAATAAGAAAAACTATCATAGATCGATATATGGAAGTCCAGATCGATGCTTCCTGGTACAGATTAAACGCCAGGACACCAAAAAGAAGAATAAAGCCAAATATACGGCTTATTTCACGCCAGGACGGTTGCATCAACTCCCTTTTTGCTGAAATATTCGAGTAAGAAATCCGCTCTTCTGGCTATCACGTGAAGGTTGTATTTTCAACAGTTTACGTGCGATCATCATCACTGCGTTCGTTGCAGCACTTCGAGGGTAACGTGTTATAAATGGCTCTTGCTTTGCAACGGCGATGGGAATATTGGGATCAACCGGCACAAAGCCGAGCATTTGAATATCCACCTGCAGAAAATTTCTCACAGCCAGACGAAGTTTGTCGAATGTGCCCATTGCATGATCTCTGCTTGGTGCAAGATTTACGATTACATGCATGTGCAGCATGGGATTTCTGTATAAAGCTACTTTAACCATTGCATAAGCATCGGTTATGGATGTTGGTTCAGCATTCGTAACCAGCACAACATCATCTGCACCCGTTACATAGTCCAGGACTGCATTCGAGAGCCCAGCACCAGTATCAATCAAAATAACATCATAATGCTGTTCGAATTCAGTGAAGGCTTTCGTAAGTTTTTCTCGTACCGCGGAGTCCTGCTCGACCATCTCAATCATCCCGCTTGAACCGGGTAATAATTTTATACCCTCGGGTCCATTCAAGAGTACCTCAGAAAAAAACGCTGTACCCATTACGACATCAGCGAGTGTCTTGTTTACTTTCAAACCGAGCAGGATATCAATATTTGCGAGGTTGGTATCAGCATCAATCAACAACACCTTTTTATTCAAACGTGCAATGGCTATCGCAAGATTCAGGCTGATGTTGGATTTACCAACCCCACCCTTCCCGCTGGTTACCGCAATTTTACGAGCCAGGGATATTCTATCCTCTTCAGGATAAACGAACTGACGTCCGCTTCCATATTGTTCTCGTAACGATTGAGCTTGATCCCACATCAAATTTCCTATCTAAAAGTAATCTAGTAAGAGAATAGTATCATTATTTCTAATAGTCAAAATTTTCCAGGCGCAAGTTATCAAATCTTGCCCTGCTGCCTGCCAGTTCAGCCAATAGTCCCCTGTCGGTAGCCATGATATCATCAGGAACATTTTGTCCAGTGGTCATATAAATCCAATCAAGTGGAAGAACATCTGCAAGATCGAGAAGATGTCCGCCTGATGATATTTCATCAATTTTCGTCAAGATTATTCCAGAGATTGGAGCTACTGAAAATTTCTTTAGGATCTGCTTCTGATCCTCCAGGCGATTTCCAGCGGATAAACCTAAAAGAACTTCATCTGGTTCAGCATGTTCAATAAACACACCCAGTTCGCTGATCGCATCCTGATCATTAAGACTTCTTCCCGCAGTATCAATGAGGATTCGATCACGATCTTTATATTTTTCAATCACGTCTCGTAATTCTTCAGGTCTATAAATCACCTCTATGGGCAATCCTGCAATAGAAGCAAAGGTCTTCAATTGCTCAACCGCTGCTACCCTATAAGTGTCCGTCGAAATCAGCACGACCCTATCATTCCCGAAGATTTTCCGATTCGTTGCCAGCTTCGCCACAGTTGTTGTTTTACCAACACCAGTTGGTCCAATCATCGCAATCACTTTCGCAGATTTAGCAATGGAGCGAATCTTGAACCGTTCCTCAAGTGTTTTCAAAAAATAGGCATGAACAATTTCAGGATTATGCTTATTTTCGATCTCGCTAGCAGCACATTGTTCTATTATTTCTGTTGCGATGGCTTCACTGGTGCCATTCTCCATTAGATTGTTCAGTTCATTCCTAAGGAGTCGAGGAATATCGTTTTTTGTACCGGTTGCGACCTTACTCGCAAGGTCTGCCACTCTGTTTTTTAACTCATGAAGATCATTCTGAAGATGGTCTACCACTGAATAATTGTCAGACTTTAATCCACCTTCGATATTAGAGTTTTCAGGAGGACCGGTTTCGCTTGTTTTGGTGAAATGTTGACTTAATCCCTTAGCTTCCTTCGAACCTGGCTTTCCTGCTGATTTTGTTACATCCTTTGTCTCTTCGCTGGTCTCACGCAGTTTATCAGCCGCTCTTGCCAGGGCTTCCTTAATGCTGTCGTCAAAATTCACCTTTTCTTTTGGAGGAGCAGGGTAACGGTCAGGTGTAGAAGCAGTTACCTCAAACATCACATGCTTTTTAAGAGAGAGCGCACCCTTTTTTTCAATCTTACGGGATTGAAGAATTACAGCCTCTTCACCCAGCTCAGCTCTCACCTGACGAAGGGCTTCGTTCATTGTAGGCGCGATAAATTTCTTAATAATCATCTAAATTGGTCTATTCCGTCAGGAAAATTTTCCGCTCGACTTAAATCATAGCTATAAGAATAATTAACATTGTAATGTACGAATTCTATTCACAAAAATCAGGTAGTCGACAGCTTACTGTTTCTTTCAGCTTTTTTACTTTGTTCTGGTCCCTTCAGCTCTACTACCCCAAGTGATTCAACTTCTGAGCTGACAAGCAGCTCACCATAAGATAACACAAACAATTGAGGCAAGACAGGCTCGGTCAACTTTCTAAATGCTTGTCGTACAGTCGGCGAGGTAACGATAATAGGTTGTCTACCCGACTGATTCAGGTCATTTACATGTTTGGAGAGATTAAAGTACAACGCATTAACGATATTTGGTGGCAGGTCTACGACCCCGAACTGACCACCACGAGATGATTTTTGTGATGCTTCGATCAAAATTTGCTCTAATTCAGGGTCGAGAGTAAGTGCGTATATTTTTCCATCCTCTTCCTGGAATTTCTGGGTGATTGTCGGGGAAAGTGAATATCTCACATATTCGACCAGCAGGTCTGTATCTTTTGTCATGGGTGAATAATCCGCGATGGTTTCGAGGATGGTACCCAAATCACGAATGGGAATTCCCTCCCGCAATAGTTTTTGCAGAATCTTATGCACACCACCTATAGTCATCAGGTTTGGAATAAGTTCCTCGACAACAGTCGGATTATCATTTCTCAGGTTTTCGATGAGAGTGTTTACATCTTTACGAGCGAGTAGCTTGTAAGCGTTCGCCTTTATAATTTCCACCAGGTGAGTCGCAAGAACAGCAGTAGGTTCCACCACCGTGTATCCTGCGTTTTCAGCTTTTTCACGGTTTTTCTCACTCACCCACAAGGCAGGCAGACCGTAAGTCGGTTCCTTGGTTGGAATTCCATCAATTTTTTCAAATGCCGTGCCAGGATCGAGAGCGAGAAAATGCCCCATTTTCAAGTCACCACTCGATACTTCGTTTCCTCTGATCTTGATTACATATTCTGAGGGTCGAAGTTGGATATTATCCCTTATTCTTACCGGTGGAATAACAACACCCATTTGAATTGCCTGTTGCTTACGAATCATCGTAATTCTACTTAGAAGATCACCTTCCTGGTCACTGTCTACCAATGGGATAAGCGCATACCCGATTTCAAGCTCCATTGGGTCAACATACAGGTAATCTTCAATTTTCTCACTTGGTTTCAGCTTCTTGGTATCATCTTTTACAGCAATTTGAGAATCCTCATAAGCCTTCTTGGAACGAACAGAATTTATTCCGATAAAAGTCGAACCTACGGCTAAAATAAGAAATGGGACAGTTGGCAAACCGGGTACGAGTGCGAAAAAGGTCAGCACTGCAGATGTTATAAACAGGGGACGAGGTCTAACTAAGAGCTGACCCGAAAATTCACGTCCCAGGTTCATTTCCGAAGCTGCTCGAGCAACGATGATACCAGCGGAAACTGAAATCAACAGTGCGGGTATCTGTGAAACAAGACCATCACCAATAGTCAGTACTGTGTAAGTTTTGAGTGCTTGTGTGATAGGCATATCCAACTGTACTACACCAATTATCAATCCACCCAGGATGTTGATGAAGGTGATAATCAATCCGGCTTTTGCATCTCCACTGACAAATTTCGCAGCACCATCCATGGCACCGTAAAAGTCAGCTTCACGTCGAATGTCTTCACGACGTGTGCTCGCCTCTACTTCATCGATCAAACCATTGTTCAAGTCAGCATCAACTGCCATCTGTTTACCAGGCATGGCATCCAATGTAAACCTGGCTGCAACTTCTGCTATACGTCCAGAACCTTTGGTGATAACCATGAAGTTTATGGCTACAAGGATCAGAAAGATGACAATACCCACCATATAGTTGCCACCGATCACAAACCCACCGAAGGACTCGATGATTTTACCCGCAAAAGCCTCACCAAGAATCATTCGCGTAGAAGCTACATTGATTCCCAGTCTGAAAAGGGTTAAAACAAGTAACATTCCAGGAAATACGCTGAAATCAAGTGATCTTTCTGAGTACATCGAAACGAGTAAAACCAGTAATGCAAATGTAATGTTCAACGCAATCAGCACATCCAGTAGAACTGCTGGAACCGGAATAATCATCATCACAACAACACCGACAACCGCGAGAGCCAGGGTGATATCGCTCTGTTTGGTTAACTTGTCAAGCCACGGAATCCGTGACAGTTGTTGTTCAGTTGACAGGTATGATTTGGATTGTGCTTCTGCCATTTCTTTCCTCAATAATGAGTATTCAGACATACTTCAGCAAGTGCTATGCCTGAAGTTTAGCAACTGATTATTCTGAAGTTAGTTCTTCTTCAAGACGGTAAACCTGGGCCAGGATTTCCGCTACATCCTGGTAGAATTGACCGGGAATCTCATCTCCAATTCTACACGATTTATAAAGTGCACGAGCGAGCGGCGGATTTTCTATCACCGGAATTTCATTCTCACGTGCAATTTTTTTGATTTTCTCTGCGAGCTTACGTAACCCTTTTCCTAGAACAATGGGTGCCTGCATCTCACCACCGCTGTATTTCAAAGCTACTGCAACGTGGATAGGATTTGTAATCACAACATCTGCTTCGGGCAGTTCTCGAATCATCGCATTAAAGGCTAATTGAAACTGAGTCTGGCGAATCTTTGCTCGCATCTTCGGATCGCCCTCAGACATCTTCCGTTCATCCTTCACCTCCTGCTTGGACATCTTCAAGTCTTCTGTAGTTTTCCACTTCTGATAAATGAAGTCAATGATAGCAAGAAGCAGTAATGCAGAAAGTGTCCAGATCGCCACTTTAAGGATGGTTCTTACAAGAGTGAGAAAGATTGCATCAACATGCATATCCATGAGTGGCACAAATTTGTGCCATTCGCTTTTCAGTACGACATAGGCGATGTAGCCTATGAAAAATACTTTCAATACATTCTGCACAAGACGAACGGCGTTACGTTGGTTAAAAAGATTCTTTAGTGCTTTGGATGGATTGAGCTTATCAAATTTTGGCTGTAATGGTTTGGTTGTCCATAACAGTCCAAACTGGAGGACGTTGATTACAATTCCAATTATCATTATGCTTACAAATATTGGGGATAGAGTCGTAAAAAACCACACTACTGCAATCGCCATGTAACCTTGAATCGTGCTGGGATCAACAGTGAACATATCCAGATTCATATAGATACCAGAGGCAACCTCCTTTAATCTGCCCATGATCCAACTACCAAATACCACCAATGTGACTATGCCTGTGATCATTACCATTGCACCATTTAACTCCTGGCTCTTGGCAACAGTCCCCTCCTGCCGAGACTTCCGCTTCCGACGCGAAGTCGGTTGTTCGGTCTTTTGTTGTCCGTCTTTATTCTCTTTCGCCATGAGAGCTCAGGATGTAATAATAAAGGTAATACTTCATTTATGCGGATTTTTTTACAGGGGCAAAAGACAGTTCAAAGAAGAACGCAGAAGATCAAGTGTTTCCGGTAGACAACTGTTTGATTGTATCACCTGTTCTGTTAGACGATTGCTTAACTTACTCCAGCGAATGCCATCAGGAAGTCAATAAAATTCCCTTGCCAGTTGGCATACACCTTACCAAACATGTACACCATGTAGGGTAGTGAAAAAGCTGTAGTCAACAGTCCGATACCGATCTTCAATGGAAATCCCAGAATCCAGACATTCATCTGCGGAACTGTTCTTGCCACGATTCCCAGTGCAAATTCAGTGACAAGAATCGCCACGAGTACCGGCGCACCAAACTTTATCCCGATGACAAAAATATCTGCGCTGAGTCGTGCGAAACTTTCCACCACATCGCTTTGAAAAACTGCACCACCAATCGGAATACGAATAAAGGATTCATCAATTGCCATCAGCAGGAAGTGATGCCCATTGGCGAGCAGAAAGAGCATCAGGGTGAGGAAATAGAGGAGTTGCGCCATGAGAGGAATTTGAGTCTCCGACTGAGGATCGATGACATTAATGATCCCAAATCCCATGGTATGACCGATAATATGCCCGGCAAATTGAATCCCGTAGAAGAGGAAATTGCCTATCATACCAATTGCCAGACCGACCGCGATCTCGTGCAGAATAATCCCGAAAAAACTCAGCAGATCGGGGTACACCTGAATAGAAATATCGTATACATGAACTGAAAACAGTACGGAGGTTAGAACAAATGCGAGACCAACCCTGACGACCACTGGAAAATAACTGAATCCATACAAGGGCATAACCATGATCATGCTGGCTACACGAAACAGCATTAATAGCCAGATCTCAATTTTGTCCAGGTTCAGGTTCAGTAAGTCCAACATAAGCTGCCAGGATTATTTGTATTCGCAGATATCAATTTCTGCGGGAAGGTCAAAATGATGTTTCAGTTTTTGCAATCGTTCTATCTGTGGTTGCGAGAGTTTGATGCCGTGAGTTAATAATACCTCGCCGGTTGTCGCCTTCAAGTCCTGGTTTAATACCATTCCCTCAGCAAGATCAGCGAGTTTTATTGTTCTACATGGTAAACGGAAAAAATCGAATTCATGTGACGCTACATGCAGTAGTTTTTCAATTAATTTTGGATCAAATCGATTTCCGGACAGTGGTGCAAAGTGAATTGTTATACTATCCAGCTCTGTTCTGCCTCCCGATTTAATATAAGAGTATATCTCATTACATAGTGCCAGGATTTGAGACTCAAGTGGGATCTGATCTCCATTCAAGCCTGCAGGTATTCCAGTCCCATCCCAATGCTCAAACTGGTGATTAAAGATATCCGCTATAGCTTCTAATTCCTGAATTTCCAAGATTTTCAATTCAGAGAGCTTCGACATCAGATGAAGCTGATCTCTGGACAAGGAATGAGACAGATCTTTCACTTTTGTTGAAGTTGATTTCAAATATGAAGTAGCACCAAGCGTGCTGAAAAGCGTCGCTATTTCCAGCCGTGAATACTCATTATGCGAAATATGTAATGAATTCCCCAAACGAGTAGCCCAAAGATGTAGCCGTCTCGATTTCATCCCAAGTGAATCATCTAGATTGGTAATAAAGGAGACGCAGAACCGTGCAATTCCAGTTACTGTGGACAACAATGATTGATTAAACTGGCTCAATTCAACATTTTTCTTAAGTAGTAGACTTGTGCGTTCGCTCACCTGTTGATTTAACTTTTCGTTCCAGGATTCAAGTTCATCATTTTTCAGCTTAATCTGTTCGACGAGGGTCTCATTCTGTTTTGTAAGATCGTAATACTCCAACGCTCGTTGAACTGTGCTATGCAGTTGCTGATCTTCCCAGGGTTTAGCGATAAACTTATAGATATGACCTTTGTTAATACCTTCTATCGCCGATTCAATATCTGAAAAACCAGTGAGAATTATTCTGATTGTTTCGGGGCGTGTATATTTGACTTTTTCTAGAAATTTGGCACCCGAAATAGCTGGCATTCTTTGATCTGAGATTACCAGCTGGACATCATTCTCCTGGATAAACGAAAGTGCTTCAGTAGGATCAGTGAAGGTTTCGATCATAAACCCATCATCAAAGAAAACGCGTTGCAAAGCATTTAAAATATTTGGTTCATCATCGAGGAATACTAAAAGTCTATCATCATTCATTTTTCAGATTCATCCTCTTCGATTTTAGGACCATCTACCGGCAGCGTGATTATAAACTTAGTTCCTCGTCCCACATAGGTGTCAACTTCAATATTACCGCCATGGTCTTTTATGATCCTATAGCTGATCGACAGTCCCAGACCTGTACCCGAGCCAACATCCTTGGTCGTGAAAAATGGGTCAAAAATCTTCTTTCTATCTTTCTTCTTGATTCCAGTTCCGTTATCTTCTATTTCAATTCGAATGGTCTCATCATCATTCTTCTTGACACGAATATCAATGCGACCAGGAGGTTTTTCAATCGACTGGGCTGCATTCACAATCATATTCAGGAACACTTGATTCAGTTGTTGCAGGTTACAACGGACTTCAGGAATCCCCTCATCAAACTCCTTAAAAACTTCCGCTTTGTATTTAAACTCATTTCGTGCAATGTTGAGTGTGCTTTCCAAAGAAGCTGGTATATTTGAATAGGTAATTTGCGCACGGTTAACATTGCTGAAACTCTTCAAGTCCTGTACAATAGTCCTGACCCGTTGAGTGCCATCCATAGACTCGTCCAGCAAATTTTCCAGGTCTGGAAGAATAAAATCAATCTTTTCTTTTTTCCATCTTTTCATTAATTCAGAGTTAAATCCATTTTCTGGTAAATTGGCAGATTCCTGGCGGACAAATTCTAATATCGAACTAAGTCGTTTTACATACTTCCTCAATGAACTGATATTTGAATGTATAAAACCGAGAGGATTATTGATCTCATGAGCAATTCCAGCTGAAAGCTGACCGAGTGAGGCTAACTTTTCAGATTGAATAAGCTGATCCTGAGTTTCGTGTAATTTGTGCAGTGTTTTCTGAAGTTCCTCATTTTGTGTCGCTAATTCGTCAGTACGCTCACGGACAAGTCCCTCGAGATTTTCGGTGTATTTTTTAATCTCTTCCTGTAATTTCTTTTCTTCTGTAATATCCTTCGAGATTCCAAGATGCCCGACAATTTTATTTTTTTCATCACGAAGTGTGGTAACCGAAAGGTTAATAGTCCTCAGTTCACCATCCTTGCGTTTGACTCTTTTTTCTCGTTCATAGGTCTCTGCTTTGAGTTTCTTCCCACCGAGGTCACGAAGGGGACCTTTTCCTTTTTCACTTTCAGGTGTAAACAGTAAAACAGATTCTTTCCCAATAACTTCATCGGCGCCATATCCAAGAAATTTTTCCGAGCCTCTGTTGAAGAGCGTAATTGTACCATCCAAATCGGTGGCGATGAGTGAATAGTCTTCTGATGAATCAAGGACAGTCTGAAGAAAGTTTTTCGTCTCGGTGAGTTCTGCAGTTCTATCCGCAACCAGCTTTTCGAGGTTTTCCTGATATGCCTGGTTCTCTTCATACAATCGTCTACGCTCAAATGCGCGACGTACGGTAAGAAACAGTTCATCAATATTGGTTGGTTTCATCAGGTAATCGAAAGCACCTTTTTTCAATGCTTCAATTACATTTTCATGTCCACCCATTCCGGTTAAAACAATCACTTCAACATAGGGATCAAGTGCTTTTGCCTTTGCCAGGAATTCCATGCCATTCATGCCGGGCATCAGCAGGTCAGTAAGAACGACTCCGACCTCTTCCTGCTTTCTAAACTTCTCAAACCCCTCCAGACCATCTGTGGCAGTAAAAACAGTGTAGTCCTCCAGTTGTAGTGCCTCCTGAAGGAAATCCAGGGTGTTCTGCTCGTCATCGATAACAAGAATATGTGAATTTTTGGATTTAGGCATTGTTGACTCAATAGCTCATCTGCCCGATATACCCATAAATCATCAAAGTGAACTTGAGTAAGGTGTTGATCATCCAGGGCATCATAAAAATCATCACACCAACTACCACAATGATTTTAGGTATGAAAGTGAGTGTCATCTCTTGGATTTGTGTCGCCGATTGTAAAATGCTGATGGTCACACCCGCAATCAACCCAGCAAACAGCATTGGGGCACCTAGAAGAAAGGCTGTCCATAATGTTTCACGTACGATTGTGACGGCAAATTCAGGGGTCATCGGAAACTCTCCACTAACGTTTCCACGATTAAGTACCACCCATCGACGAGAACGAATAATAGCAGTTTAAATGGTAGGCTGATCATCACTGGGGGCAACATCATCATGCCCATACTCATATTAATACAGCAGCGACAACCATATCGATAATCAAAAGGGGCATATAGAGCATGAAGCCCATTTGAAAACCAACACGCAGCTCTGAGATAATGAAGGCTGGAATAATTACACGCATTGAAAGATCATCTGGTGAATCGGGTTGTGCTAAATCAGCCATCCTTACAAAGACTTCCAGGTCTTTCTCCCTTGTATGCGCCAGCATGAAGGTGCGCAAAGGGGATTGCGCTCTGTCCCAGGCAACATCAAGATTGATCTCTTGTGCAGCGTACGGTTGCCAGGCATTATCATAGATTTCTGTAATAACAGGTGCCATGATAAACATGGTAAGAAATAGTGCTAAACCAATTATAACCTGGTTAGGTGGCAAGGAATTGGTTCCAAGTGCCTGCCGTAGAAAGTGAAATGCAATTACAATTCTCACGAAACTGGTCATCATCACCAGAATAGAAGGTGCCAGTGTCAAAATTGTAAGAAGGAGAACAATTTGAATGGTAACAGCGAGGTCTTCAGGTTGTGTTGCTGAATCGACACCAATAGTTATCTGAGGTAGTGTTGGTGCCTGTTGCGCAAAAACTGCAACTGCCAGTATTAATCCAAGTGGCAGTGCCCAGAACAGATTCTTTAACGATTGCTGTCGCCAGAGAATGAGACGCCTTGAATTTAGCATACGCGATGGTAGCTTGATCCGTTTCATCATGCCGACAGTTGAAAACACCAGGTGTTGCCCTTTCAAAATTTATACTGAATTGCTATTCAAAATAATCGAGTAATGAGGATATTTGAGATTATTTCAAGGTACTCAATTAGAAATTCAACCTGCTCCTGGAAGATTCTTCCATGATGACTCTGCCGTTCCTATACACAAATAAAGTGCCGGAAACTTCCTCATCCACCTTTCTTCGACCCTCACCAATATGTGCATATACACCGGGATAAACTTTCCTGATTACGCGAATGCTGCAAAATTTTGTTTCCTCATTTCTTTTCTCAAATAATTCATCATATCGTGCACGAGCTTGATCAACCCAGACATCCATTTCGCTACTGATTTTTTGTAACGTCATGAGATAATAATCAGTGCCTTCCGATTCACCTTCTTGTGTATATTTGTTCTTGACCATGATGTTGATGGCTTCCTGGATTTTTTGCCTGGTTTCAATTTCACTGTCCAATGCTTCACTTATCTCACTAATCCAGTCATCCATTTGGGGACGATATCCAGCATACACAGATGTCCTTGTATAATGAACATTACCGATGGTTCTTGCAATTATATTCCCTTTTGCTCGGATATGACCGCCAATAATCACTCCCTTACCGTGTTCCAGGATAATTGAACCACCTGAGATAACTTCACAATTAAGGGCAGCTTCGGCGATATAAACATCTCCATTGCAAACGAGTTTTTGATTTTCTATGAATCGGATATGTGTATCCCCGACAACCTGGATCATTCTTTTACCGCTCCCCACTGCTCCACGTCGAATCATCAGATTCCCACCAACATGGAGGGCGGCATCCTCAACCACACCAGATATTTCCAGGTCTTCAGTTGTGACAACTCTGAATCCAGCTCGGACACTACCTCTAATATGTACGCTGCCATCAAAGTAGATATTACCTGTCCTGAGGTCGATATCACCATCAATGGTATAAATTTTGTTTACTTCAATCTCACCACCGCGTCCCGCACGTACACACCCTTTTGATTTTGCATATAAGCGGTTGTTATCACCTGGCTTGAAATAGGTATTTCTACCCGCTCGAAGGAAAATTTCCTTGCCAGTACTGGTATCAATTTCCTCACCGGTCACTCTTTTTCCTGATCTGCCACCTGTAGGTGGTTTACGGATTGCTATCAATTGTTCAGCTTTTACGGTCTGAATGATACCAACTTCATGATAATCCACGCGCCCAGTTGCATCTACACGAACTTTTGGTTTTGGGTCTCGCTGGAAAAGATACTCTACCTCACCATCCATACTTTCTAAAGGTCTTATACCCTCGGCAATTAGCACCGGAACTCCTCGGGGTACATCTTTAGATGCTAACAACGTCAACGCTTCCTTCTTGATACCGAAGATAATTTTTTCACGCGCCAGAACATCATGAATGCGATATACTGAAATTGGTGATCCTTTTGGAGCATCTATTGTAATATGAGCAGAGTACCCATCTTCAGATATAATTACATCGCTAGTGAAACGGACGACATCACCCTCATCTTCTTCACTATATAGGTTTTTCGCCAGTTCACGCAGTTCTTCCTCTGATATTGGAGATTGATTTTCTCCACCATCAGGGGAATCAGTACTATTTTTCTCTTCATCAATCACGGTCGTTTCACAAGTTGATTGTAGATTATATAGAAACGATAAAAGTTATCGTTTTTCCTTTTCTTTACTCAGTTCATCCTCAAAGGTACTAATACCCGGAGAGAACTCAGACAGCAATTGGAATCCAGATTCAGATGAACCGATTAATATTTCTTTGTCACGAACTCTTACGAGGTATAGTTGTCTTTTCGGATTGAGATATTTTGTTTCCAGGATTGTGATCGTGTTGCCTTCTCCTGAAATTCTGTTTGAAAATTTCAGCCACTTGGAACCAAATCTTTTCAGTAAGTAAACAAGTCCAAAGAAGAGCGCGAGAATCAGAAGGAGTGCAAACATTGTTCTCGCAAAAGCTGCACCCATCCCCTCAGTCAAATCATTGACTGCCTGAGCGTGCAATACGGTTGGGAAGAGTAAAAAACCGAGGAATATAATTCTCGGATAAATTGTGCTCATTCTACTAGCCTGGTTCAGGACAATCCATTATTTAGGAATTTATAATAGAGAAGGTACTTTCCAAATTGACAAGGGTCAACTGTGTCGCTCCAGTGCAACCAGATAAATACTTGAATCCAAAATCTAATCAAGTATAAATCTCTATAAAACATATTGATGTTATTTGAGGGCTTTCAGTCTATCCTCCAATTGGAGAAGTTCAGTAATGCGAATCCCAAAATTCTCATCGATTACAACAACTTCACCTAAGGCAAATTTTTTATCATTAACATAAAGGTCAACGGGCTCGCCAGAAAGTTTTTGAAGTTCTATGACTGAACCGGGGCCAATCTCTAGTACATCACGAATCAGCATGTTAGTTCTTCCCAACTCGATAGTCACGGGAAGCGATACATCCATGAGAAGGTCGAGGTTTTTAATATCATCCGTTGATATACCACCAGTTTCAGAGGGTTCAAATGCTCCGAACTCGGCAGGTCGCACTGTTGGTCCTCGTCCACCACCGCCACCCCCTGGTTTGCTCGATGCTCCAAATTCGGACTCTGCGTGGAGATCAGGCATCGCTCCCAACAAGTCAAATAAAGCAGCGGGCATCAATTTTGTAAAACGGCTCTCACCCCAATCTTCTATATTGAGGTTGTAGTCCACGCGAACGAGCTTGGTTGGATCATCCGGAAAAGCATCCCATGCAACAAGGCTTGCTTCTGAACTGGTTGCAGCGAGGTTTTCGCTGAGTTGTTCCGCCCAGAAAGTTGTTAATGCGCCCATCACCTGATTGGAGGCTTCGGCAATTCCATCAAGTGATTCCTGCTCATTAAATTCTGCAGTTCCATCACCCATAACCATCAAATCGGTAACTGCTGCCGCGAGACGTTGGCTGAAAACAAAATATGTGGATCCACTCACCTTACCCTGAACTCCAACTTCAACAATTACTGGAGTTTTCGGATATGTGCTCTTCAGATCGGTTATATCTGTTTCTTCAACTGCCACCACATCAAGTTGGACATCCCTGTTGAGCAAGGGTCCGAGCACATCCAGCATGATGGGTAGATTGGTATTTTCAATCTGCTTGTAAACGTTTTTAATCTCCATACCCTTCCTCACTACTTCTCAAAAGCAAGTTTTTCCTGGACATCGACTTGACGTGTGATCTTGACGGCTGTTTTTCTTCCACTTCTTCCTGGCACTGCGAAGTATTTCAGTTTTTCACCAATTCTCACCTGAACCTCATCATCCAGTGATTTGTCGAGTTGAATCAGGTCTCCCTTCTGCAATCCGAGAAAGTCGCGAACGCTAATCTCAGTTTCGGAGAATATAGTTTTTACCGGCAATTTTGTCGCTCGTATGCGTTGCTCGACCATCTTCCGTTCATCTTCGGTTACTTTGCGAACATTGACGAAAAAAGTTTGTGTCGAGAGTTTCTGTAAAATGGGTTCAAGTACAAAATAGGGGAAGCCAACATTCATTGGAAAAACTGCACCGCGTACCTTTATTTCGAAAAAGATAATCGCAATGGTCTCACTGGATCGTGCAATCTGGACAAACTGCGGATCAGTCTCGAATGAGTCGTATTTCATGTTCAAGGGATAAATCTGCGACCAGACTTCATTCAGCATCTGGATCAAATTCTCGATCATTCGCTCGACAAT
>JAIOHU010000178.1 GCA_019912845.1 bacterium | reverse complement strand
ATTATAGATAGTTATGGCTGATTTAAGAATCACAATCAAAAGTGGAGTATGTTTATGTTTCAGGAAATAATGTTACTATGAACTGGAGACCCACAACGTATCTGTCAATCTGTCAGACATTGGCAGATGCAATTTTTCTTTTTTTATCTCTTATTTACCTTTATATCCTTCAGAATCTTTTGAGCTTCGTCCAGCCAGAAAACATCTAATTCAGTCGATAGATCCTTTAGTAATTCGAAAAGTTGTTTTCTATCCACTCCCAGTCGAATTGCCCCTCTTAAATGGCTATGCAGTTGCCTGGGACGTTGCTTGCAAAAGAGGATTGCTACAATGACCATCTCACGTATGCGTAACTCCAACCCAGGTCGTGATAACACCTTGCCATACCCCTCAACAATCATCCACTCAGCCAGTTCCGGGCTGACTGACCTTGCTCTTTCCTGTAGACGATCTGCGACATCACCATAGATCTGGTTGTACAAATTCAAACCACGCTTCCGCCAGGTCTCCCAATCGTCAAAATTATAAGAATCTTTAGGTTCTGGTATGCCCTCCCACTCCTCACTTAATAGTATCATCCCTTCAAGTGCAGTGGGATAACCGTCAAAAAGGTAGGTTTGGAGAATTACTTCTCGTACTTGTTCGCGTTCTGCTCCCTGCTCCCGAATCTCCTGCAGAAATGACTTTGCTTTTTCAGTAGACTGTATTACCAATGCTGCAGCGAAAAGAGAAAATAACCTACCAAATTCCAGCTCAGAATATTCTTCCATGTGATGATCATCTTTAGATTTAGTTCAGGAAAAGCCATACAATTTGTTGGAAAATATAACACTCAAACCATTCAATTGGGAAAATAAAGCAGAGGTAACCCGAAAAAGAAAAGCCGTAAACTGATCTGTGATTCTACCAAATCAATAACGGCATAAAGTTCAATATTTAACTCTTACTTCTTAATTTTGAATTATTTAAACTCTCAACACGTGAGATTAGCATCCGCCTGCTCATGTGAATCTTGGTGGAGGTTGCGGGATCGAGCTCAGTCCAGATCCAATTGACTTACTTCCGAAATTTATTGCGGTTCCAGTTCCCATCTGACGTTCAACTTCAGTACCACATTCGGGGCACTGCTTTGGCGCACTATCTGATATAGAATGGAACAGGTTGAAACGATGGTCACACTCCGGGCAACGGTAACTATATGTCGGCATACAAACTTCCCCTCTTTTCAGTTCTTATTAAAGGCTTGTTTCTATGGAATTGGATGAACTTCCCCCCCGAGGGTTGCACTAGAGTAGGATGAAGTGGAGACTCTATCGCATTGCCAGAGCTGCCAACACCTCACCCGCTTTTTTCCAGGGTGGTAGACTTACACGTTCCTGCAACAATTTACTTGGATCGCTTTCAATCTTTGAGAGGAGAGCCCAATATACACGTCGCATCGCTTCAGAGGTAATCAAACGAGCTGCAGCAGAACGGGGACGATGCCTTTCCGCCTCATCATACGCTGCTTTTGCCAAACCGATCAGGGTATGAATCAGCTTCTCAAAACGATAGCCACCACGACCAGCTGCGATATCTTCCACGGTTACACCATGACGATCCAGTAGTTCCTGAGGGATGTATACTCGACCGTTCAAGGCATCAGAGCGAACATCTCGTATTACATTGGTCAATTGCAATGCACGACCGAGAGCGAGACCGTATTTTTTTGCCTTTTCACCAGCTACCCCGAAAACCTCCAGGCAGAGCAAACCAACTGTCCCGGCAGCACGATAGCAGTATTCTTCAAGCTCCTGCTGAGTGCTCAAAGCCACCGGTTCAATATCACCTTCCATCCCTTTGATCAGATCATCAAAATACTTTTTAGTAAGCCTGTACTTGCCTACCGTGTCCGCTAAGGCATATTCCATAGGAGTTTTGGGATTGCCCTTGTATACCCGTTCGAGTCCAGCCTTCACAAGTTCAAGTCCAGCTCTACGTAATGAGGGATCAGGTAATTCATCAACAGCATCATCCGCAGCTCTGCAAAAAGCGTAGACAGCGTAAATTGCGTAGCGTTTTGTGCGTGGAAGAAGTTGGAATGCAAGAAAGAAGTTTCCAGCAGAACGCTTTACAACTTCCTTGCAGTAGATATATGCTGTATGTAAATGTGTCAAAGCGCTTTTCCCCGTAATGCGCGAATAAGAAGCAAGAATTTCATTACACCAGCCACGTGGCTGCCCGACGATGTATCATACTGCTGTTTCCGTATCTGTTGCAAGGCTAATCTTCCACCGCCATGAAATAATATCAGTTGCCGTTTCAGTTCGACAGGCACAGCCTCAATTAATCCTCTTCCCTGCCAAAGAAGATGTTCCGCACGATGGTATTCAAACCTGATCAACTCACGAACCGCTTTCGGAGCTGGACGACTTAACATCATAGTTCTTGAAACATTGAATCGCCGTAAATCCTCCAGCGGTAAATATATCCGTTGCCGATCAATACAATCCTCACGTACATCCTGAATAAAATTGACCAGTTGCAATCCAGTACAAATAAAATCTGACAGTCGATCAAGTTCAGGGGAACGTATTCCGTAAAGTCTTAAAACCAAGTGACCGACTGGATTTGCTGATCCAACCGCATAGAGCTCCACATCTCGCCATGTCTCGTACGCACCACGATACTGATCTTGTCGAAATGCCCAAAGCAACTTTTCGAATGGATAAATCTCCAAACTGTGTCGGTTGATAACATCCCCCAATGCGATAAACGCTGGATGCTCAACTCGTAAACCATTAAACACCTTTTGAAGCTTTTCTTCCCATTTGTCCAATGCGATTAATCGTTCTGCACCACTAGGGCGATGTTTCGCGTTATCTGCCAGATCATCAGCACCTCTCGCAAAGGCATACAACGCGAAATACTCATTGCGCCGTTTGAGAGGCAGAAATCTCGCAGCGACAGTAAAATTTTCATAGTGTGATTTTGCCAACTGAGCACACCATGCGTAAGCGCTTTCAATCTCAGCTCTCGTGTAGAGAGATGAATGGTCAGTCAGCACGAAAGTCATCGTTACATACTCTCTCTTACTTTAGCAACGATTCCTTCAACCTCACTACGGTAGCTTTGCATCCGTTCTTCGCTATCAGCTTCAAATCGTAAGACCAGTACGGGTTGCGTATTGCTCGCACGTACCAATCCCCAACCATGATCAAAGTTCACACGTACACCATCAATATCGACTACGTCATATTTCGCTTTCAAAGTCGCTGCCACCTTTTCCACAACCTCAAATTTAATATCATCAGGGCAATCGACACGCATCTCAGGGGTGGATGGATACATTGGCAGATCAGACAAAAGTTCAGATAATTTCTTGCCTGATTTTGAAACGATTTCTGCAAGTCTTGCAGCCGCATAAATGGCGTCATCAAAACCGTAGTAACGATCGTTAAAGAACATGTGACCGCTCATCTCGCCAGCCAGCTTTGCATTGGTTTCGCGTAATTTTGCTTTCAGTAGTGAGTGACCAGTTTTCCACATGATCGGGTTGCCACCATGCTTTGCGATATCATCATATAGTGCTTTGGAACACTTTACCTCACCAATGATTGATGCACCGGGGAAATTCTCCAGGACATCGCGCGCAAATAACGCCAGCAGACGATCACCCCATTGAATTTGACCTTTATCGTCAATTACACCGATACGGTCGGCATCACCATCAAAGGCGACGCCAAAATCCAACCCCTTTTCCAGAACAGTCTTACGTAATTCCTCAATGTTTTCTGCAACTGTCGGGTCGGGGTGGTGGTTCGGGAAATTTCCATCAACTTCTGAGAAAAGTTCAGTTACCTCACAACCCAACTCCGCCAGCAATTTCGGTGCTACGAGTCCACCAACTCCATTTCCACTATCAACACCAATCTTCAGTGGTGTTGGGATATTGATATGTTCGTTTAAGTAATTGAAGTAGTGAGGTGTGATGTCGATTTTCTGCTCCATCCCATCACCGGTACGAATTTTCCCAGCTTCGATTCGTTGACGTAGTTCCTGGATGAGATCACCGTACAACGTTTCTTTCATGATCAACATCTTGAAACCGTTAAACTCTGCTGGGTTGTGGCTACCGGTAATTTGAACAGCAGCATCCGCCTCGATATTGTATTGCGCAAAGTATAATAACGGTGTCGGGATCACCCCCAGATCAATCACATCAGCACCGGCGGAGAATATGCCATTTTTGAACTGTTCGTTCAGACGTTTTCCGCTTAATCTGCCATCACGTCCCAAAAGCACCTTGCTTCCACCTTTGTCTCGAACCCAGGAAGCAAATGCACGACCGATCATCATCACGACTTCTTCAGTCAGATCCGTCTCCGCTACACCACGTATGTCGTATTGGCGAAAAATGTGTGGATTAATCACTCTCTTCTCCCTTATGCAATCATTATTTTAGTTATGATAGTGGCTATTCAAAATCGATTCAAGTGTTGCAATTTCCTCACATCATTCCAGTACGTTTTTAGCTGGAAACCAGGAGGTAGCTGAACAAGCCAACCGTTTTGGAAAGGGCACCAATTCAGATTATCAATACCCCATTTTCTGCATCTTCAAGTAAATTGCTTCATTCGGCTATTTGTGGTTCTTCCACACGTAGCTCTTCCCTGTTCAAGGCATCAATACTTTCATGGTAAACTGAAACATACTGATCCAATACGGTTGATATTGGAAACTTCTCTACAGCTCTCTTTCGCGCTGCCTTTCGGAAGCCCTCATGCAGGTCAGTATTTTTTAATAGAGTCAAACAACCCTCACTCATGCCACTGATATCTCCTGGTTGATAAAGATACCCCGTTTTTCCATGTTCAACAACCTCTGGCAAACCACCAGCATCAGTACCGATTACCGGAACACCACACGCCATAGCTTCGAGTGCAGCGAGTCCGAAACTTTCAGCGTTGCTGGGAAACAGGAAGATATCGGCGTGAGGAAGTAATTCTTCAGCGTAACGTTGCATACCCAGGAAATGGCAGTCATTAGCATACTTTGAATTTTTCAGCTTATCTTCTGCTTTAATGCGATCAGGTCCATCCCCAACCATAACCAACTGCACCTGAACCTGCTCTCTTACCATCATGAATGTATCTACAACATCCATCACATGTTTTACAGGTCGGAAATTAGAGATATGCATTAATGTTGGCTTTTTGTTCTCACGAAGAACTTTGCAAAGATTATGTGATCTATCAGGAACAAACCGTTCTGAATCAACAAAGTTATAAATCACGTTGCAATTGCAGGAACACCCAACGGTCTCATAAACCTGATCACGTAACCAACTACTCACTACAGTAACACGGTCTGATGATTCCAGTGAGTAGCGTGTTGCTTTCAAATAAGAGGGATCATTACCGATAATCGTAATATCGGTACCGTGAAGCGTTGTGATAATTGGTAAATCGGGACGTTTGGCTATTGTTCGAGCCAATAACCCCGCAATAGCATGAGGAATCGCGTAGTGAACATGCACAATATCAAGATTTTCTTTCTCAATCACTTCCGATAGTTTCGTTGCAAGAGCGAGACTATAGGGTGGATACTCAAAAAGCGGATAATCTGGCACTCGTACTGAGTGAAAGGTAACATCGTAATGTAAAGTATCTAATCTCGCTGGTACTGCATAACTGATAACATGCACATCATGACCACGTTCTGAGAGACCATGTGCCAATTCAACCGCAACAATCCCACTTCCTCCTTGTGTAGGATAACAGACAATACCGATACTTAATTTTGCACTTTTACTCATGGATTTGCCTCTCCCGCACCCTCTACCAGTAGTTTAAATGGATCATCAACAGGAACCGGATTTCTAAGAATAAACGGTTCCCCATATTCGACACCAATTATCGCACCAAAATGTGCGCCTCTTCCCTTGATCCATTCGATAAACTTGGAAGATGATAGAAAGGTTTCAGGTCCATCGACTCCCTTTGTGTAGAACTGAGTTCGATAGGCAGCAACTGACTTCATCCTTGTTTCCCAGGTGTCGGAGACATCCACGATAATGTCCGCTTCGGCATGCCACCACATCGGGTAGCGTAAAATTGCTTTGACTTTGTGCCTGGTATATTCACTGGGAT
>JAIOHU010000177.1 GCA_019912845.1 bacterium | reverse complement strand
AATGTAAAAGCAGATACGAAAGGCGGTAGCATTGAAGTTGAGAAGCTGGAAGGAAATTGCGAAATACTTACCAGAGGTGGTCAAATCAAAAGCCGTGATATTGAAGGTGACTTCAAACTGGAAACCCGCGGTGGAAATATCTCCCTAATGAATATAAAAGGGACTATGAATGCGGAAACCGCTGGTGGGGAGATTGAATTGAAGGACGCTTTTGGTGATATCGAAATTAACACTAGCGGTGGAAACCTGAGTATTGCCAATGTGACAGGTAACCTGCAGGCGTTTACATCAGGTGGAGCGGTTACCGTCTCGAATCTCGATCTGGAAAATTTGGAGTTGGGCACACGTGGCGGCTCTATGCATCTTATCGACATCAAGTGCGAGAATCCATATACCGTGAAAACCAGCGGTGGTGCCATGCAGTTGAAAAACACAGCAGGCGATTTGACCTTGAGTTCTGGTGGTGGAAACATTTCGATCAGCGAGCACAAGGGCGATGTTGATGTTGAAACTGGCGCAGGTGCAATTGAGATATTTGATCTCGAAGGTGCAGTCCATGCAAATACTGGCAGCGGCAATATCGGGGTTCGATTGACAGACCTCAGTAAAAGCAAAAAACCGACTATCGAACTTGAAACCGGTGTCGGAGCAGTTGATCTCCGTATCCCAAAATCTCTTAGCGCAGATGTCTCCATGAGATCATCAAACTCCAAGCCCTATGTCGATTCTGACCTGAATCCGGTCGAAGATGATCCCGGTCATACTACGCGATGGACTGGAAAAATTAATGGTGGCGGAATTCCTCTGAGGATAAATACAGGATCGGGGAATATTCAGGTAAGGAGAATTTAAGAAGCGATTTGTACTTTCATGAATAGATTGTACGATCTCAGGCTTGATTTGTGCTTTGCTCTGTGTTAAATCCTCTATTACACTGGATTAACACTAACAGATGAGGTGAGTATTTCTGTATATGGGAAAATTTCGTTTGCATTGCTTGTAATCCTACTTCTCCAGACGAGCATATTTGCACAGATCGAGCCTGAAATCAATTGGGAACAAAACAAAAGACTCTGGATCGCAACCATTGAGTATGATGTTCCCCTTGAGACTATCCACCTATTGAGTGTGCTGAATTTTCCGGGTCATGTAACCATCCGTGGCGATGCCAGCATTCAGAAAGTAACTGCTACCTTTAAATCCACACGTAAGACTCAGCTCACCGCTCTGGAAGAGCTGAAAAATTATATTCCAATTGTCAACCAGCAAGATAGTATGCTGAGGGTTGAAGGTCCGAAAAACCTGCCGATATTAACCTTTTCTGAGATTATGTTCTCCCTGGAAATCATCCTTCCCATGGAGAGTAATGTTGAATTGACCGGACGAAATGGCAAAATCAATATCTCAAATATCGGCGGCGATCTAAAAACTTTGGTTGAATTTGGTGAGTTATCGGTAAGTGAAGTATATGGCAATCTCTTCATCCAAACTTCAAATAGTCCTGTGAAGTTGGATAAGATATATGGCAACCTTGCGATAGATTTGCTTCTGGGTGATCTGACAGCCACCGAGATTCGCAGCAATATTAAAATGCGTTGCACCATGGGAAATATCTCGCTGACCAACTTGCAGGGCGACCTCAATTGTTCTCTTGAGGGCGGTGAATTACGGATCAAGGATGTCACCTCTTCAAACACCAATATTCATGCCACGATTGGTGGAATCATCCTCAGAAATGTGAACTGTCACTCAACAACAAAGATAGTTTCTGGAGCGGGAGATATCAGCTTACGTGATTGCAAAACAGACCTGAACATCAACAGTAAATCCGGTGAACTCACATTGCGTGGACATCGTGGAAATGTTGAAATCACAAAACTAACCGGCAAAACAGAGATACAGGATCATACTGGTAATGTTTCGGTAAGTAGTCAATCTGGTGACATATTTACTGAGCTCGAAACAAGCAAAGAACAACCGACAAATGTGGTCTATTTATTTACCAAGAGTGGTGATGTTACACTGGAAGTACCGGAAACAATCCCTTTTAATCTCAGAGGCGAACTACGAGGAAAATTAGCGGGTCTCGAAGTTATTTCGGATTTCCCAGTTGAGTATTCGAGGGAGAATGGCATTCTGGTCGGTTCCATTGTGAACGGTTCGGGCAGTGTTCCCATTACGATGATAAGCGGAATGGGAAATCTGTTTATTCGGAAAAACTAAAATAAATGGAAGATTCACATTAAGTATATGAGAGAGGAAGATATGAAACTTAGACGTTTTCTAGCTGTTAGCATCATTTTAGTGATTGCTCTGGTTGCAAATGGAATAGCGGAAGACCGTGTTAAGAAGGCGAACTTTGAGGAGCCACTTGGTAATACTGAAAAAGCGGAAATCCAATTCGAACTCAGCATGGCAGAAACTGAACTCCGTGCCGGAAACAAAGATTACCTGATTCAAATCGTTGGCATCTATGACAGCCATTTTTTCAAACCCATTCTGGATGTGGAACGAAGTGGTAAAACTGCCTTTGTCCTTTTTGAAATCGATGAGGTGAAAAAATGGGGAGATCATGACGATATGGAAAATCAATATGAAATCCTCTTCAATCCCGATATTGAGTTGAAACTGAAAGGCGAATTGGGGCTTGCTGAAAATTCGTTGGACTTGACCAATCTGAAAATCGCTCGACTCGATCTGGAATCCGGGCTCGCGGAAACCTCAATTAAACTCTCAAAATCAAATGCTATTCGCGCCGAACGTGTCGAACTCGAAATTGGACTGGGAGAACTAAACACTGACCATTTCGGGTATATCCGTTTTGATCGACTTAAAGTGGATGTTGGCATGGGAGCTGCCGAGCTGGACTTGCGTGGGTTTGACGGCGAAGGCGAAGCCCAGTTCAATGTGGGTATGGGTAGTATCGAGCTGATCATCTCACGAGATGTAGGAGTCCGTGCTTATGCTGAAAACAATTTCCTCTCAAGCATTGATCTCGACGAGATGAGGCTGGTGGATGAGGATACATACGAGAGCCATGATTACGAATCCAAGAGCTCTCATTTGATCCTCGAATTGGAGGTTGGAATGGGCAGCATCGAGCTGGAATGGGAGTAAGAATACTTCCTTATCTATTTGTAGATTATAAATTTAATAGAGTTATTAACAATTGATTTCAAGTACAAAATGCGTTGGTTGCGGGAGGGAGTTATGCTGTTCTCCAAACCGAGTTTGGTTTTCCTAACTACGCTTGCGCAACTCAAATTTGCACTCTATATTTTTGTCAGCCATCAGGTCAGCGCAATCCGGTAATCGGCCCCCCACGGTTACAAGTTTCGCTAGCTCTGGTGGCAATTTTATTTTAAAGGATTTTGATCTTATTTGATTTGTGTCAGGAAAGTGTTTTTGCGAGCGTTGAATCGTGAAAATGAAAGGCATGGATGAAATATGGAG